>JAPWTS010000106.1 GCA_028275925.1 Thermofilales archaeon | reverse complement strand
TAAACCGGCCTCATGCTCATCCCGCGCGGGCTGCGGGCGGGAAAAGCTTTACTACGGTGCGGAAAGAGGGCTCTGTGGCCGAGGAGGACCCCTTAGCGGTGCTCGAAGACCTTTCGAGGCCGGAGGTCGCCGAGCTCGTCCGCGAGTCGAACAGGGAGGTCGACGGGCTCCTCGGCTCCGAGGTGGAGCGCCACTACGCGAGGATCCTCGAGCTGGCTAAGGCGCCTAGGGTCTCGAGCGCGGCGCTCCTCCGCAGCGGGATCGCCGCGCTCTACAAGGGGTTGAGGGACGAGGTCCAGCTCATCGCGTGGAGCGGGGAGAGGCTCGCGCTCTTCACCCCGCCCGAGGGCGAGATCGCCACCGGCGTCTCCCGGGTGGAGCTCGCCGACGACCTCCTGGTGGTCTACACGTCGGTCGAGGGGGCCGACGAGGGGGCGGCGTACGTGGTGGACGCCGGGAGCGGCGAGGTGCTCCACAGGGTCCGCGGCGTCGCCCGGAACTTCTGCCGGCTGGGCGGGGCGCTGGTGTACGTCCGCAGCTACCGCAGAGAGCCGCCGCCGGACGGCGGCAGCGCACCGACCGACAGGGTCGTCGAGCTCAGGGGCGGCGAGGAGCGGCCGGTGTGGGGGAGCGGCGAGGTGGGGGCGGGCGAGTGGGCCCGCATCCTGCCGTCCCCCGACGGCAGCAAGGTGGCGATCACCGTGGGGAGGGGGTGGGCCCGCTCCCGCCTCTACGTGGCCGACGCCGGCTCCTGGAGCGCCGAGCTGGTCGAGGAGGGCGACTACGCGATCGGCGTGGTCGGCTGGCACGGGGGCCCCGTGTACCTGAGGGCGAAGCCGGAGGGGGACGAGCTGGTGGTGGGGGGCAAGCCCCTGCGCTTGGAGAGGCCGGTGGAGCGGGCGCTCGCGTCGGGCGGGCTGCTGCTCCTCGCCGACCTCGTGGACGCGAGGCACAGGCTGCGCCTCTCCAGCCTGCCGCCCGGGGAGTGGAGGGGGGTGGAGCTGCCGGCGCGCCGCTTCACGGTCTCCGGGATCGACGCGCTCGGCGGGCGCTTCCTCGTCCTCGCGACGAGCCCAGCCCACAGGCACGTGGTCGCGCTCGTCGAGGGCGGCGCGGCGAAGCCGGTGGAGGTGAGCGAAGCGCTCGAGGGGGTGGAGGTGGCCGACCTGTGGCTCCGCAGCGGGGACGGGGCGAGGGTCCACGGCTTCCTCATCGCCAAGCGGAAGCCGCCGAAGGCCGTCCTGCTCTACGGCTACGGGGGGTTCGGCGTCAGCCTCACGCCCGCGTACTCGGCGCTCTTCCACCACCTGCTCGAGCTCGGCTACGCCGTGGCCGTCGTCAACGCGAGGGGAGGGCGCGAGGAGGGGGAGGCGTGGCACAGGGCGGCGATGCTCGAGGGGAAGGAGAGGACGTTCGAGGACTTCGCAGCCTTCGCCCGCTTCTTCAAGATGCTCGGGTTCAGGGTGGCCGCGTACGGGTCCAGCAACGGCGGCCTCACGGTGGCGGCGGTGGCGACGAGGTGGCCGGAGCTGCTCGACGCGGCGGTCGCCGGCTACCCGGTGCTCGACATGCTCAGGTACCACCTGCTCTACGTGGGGAGGTACTGGGTCCCCGAGTACGGCGACCCGGAGGACCCGAGGATGCGCGAGGTGCTGCTCCGCTACAGCCCCTACCACAACGTGCCCCGCGACCGAAGGATGCCGCCTACCCTCGTCTACACGGGCTTGAACGACGACAGGGTCCACCCGGCCCACGCGCTCAAGTTCGCCGCCAAGGCGAAGCGGCTCGGCCACCCCGTCTACCTGAGGGTGGAGGAGAGGAGCGGGCACTCCGGCGCCAGGACCGAGGTGAGGGCGCTCGAGGCGGCGTACGTCGCGGCCTTCCTCGAGAAGTTCCTGGGCTAGCGCGCAAGCGTTATCAGCCCGAAGGCGCCGGAGGGGCGTGGGAGGCAAGCTGCTCTTCGCGCTGATGGCGCTGCTCTACGCGGCTGGGGTTGCCCTGGGCCTCAAGGCCCCCGAGCAGCTCGCCGAGACGGTGATCGAGGAGGCGAGGAGGCTCGTCGAGAGCATCTTCACCGGGAACCCGCTCGAGCTCGCCCTCCGGATATTCCTGAACAACGCCAGGGTCGCTCTGCTGACGGCCCTGCTCTCACCCCTCGTGGTCGCGCCCGGGCTCCTCGTGCTCGCGAACGGCTTCGTGCTCGGCATCGCGCTGACCTACGCGGCGGGGAGGCTCGGCTGGGCCGCCGCGCTCGCGGCGGTGCTGCCCCACGGCGTCGTCGAGATCCCGGCGCTCCTGCTGGCGGCAGCCGCCTCGACGTCCCTCGGCGCCGCGATCTGGCGCGCGCTGCTGGGCAGGGGGAAGGCGCAGTGGAGGAGGGAGCTCTGGAGCTTCGCGAAAGCCATCGCCCTCTCGCTCCTCCTCTTCGCCGCCGCGGCCCTCATCGAAGCGATCGTGACGCCCGCGCTGGTCTCGCTCGTGCGGCGCCTACCCCCGCTTTAAGCGGGAGAAAAAGAGGTTTTGGCTCGAAGGAGCCGTCAGCTCTTGCCGAGCTGCTGCTTCAGCTCCTTGATCCTCGCCTCAACCCGCTCGAGCTCGCGGGCCAGCGCGTCGCGGTAGCTCTCGAGCATCGCGAGCTCCTCCTCAGGGCTCTGCGGGTAGAACGGGGGCGGCGGGGCGAAGAGGGGCGCGAAGGGGTATGGCACGGGCACCGGAACGTAGACCACGGCAGGCTGCACGGGCGGGAACGGCGGCTGCGGAGGCAGCTCGGGAGGCGCGCGCTGCTGCTCCTGCTCCCTCCTAGGCTCGCGGTACCACCAACCCCAACCGTAGCCCACGGTCGGGCTATGTCCCGACTCCATATAAAGATTTCGCAAGATTTTATGAGAAAAGCTTATATAGTAGTGGGACATATCTCCTCGGGATCGAGCATGGGGTTCGGGTGGATGGGAGGTAGGGGCGGCTGGAGCGGCCCGTGGCCCGGCAGAGGCCCCTTCAGCTACCTGCCGCCGTGGCAGAGGCCCGGCTGGCTCTACGGTAGGGGCGCCTGCTGGTGGCTCTACGGGGCTCCCGGCTGGGCAGCCCCATGGTACAGGCCCTGGCTACCCTACTACGCCCCGCCCTACCCGTACTACCCGTATGTAGCTTGGCCGTACTACGCGCCCCCCGCCTACTACTGGCCGCCGCACTGGTACCCGCCCTACAGGTGATGACAATGGCAGCGCCCTACTGGCCCTACGCGCCCCCCGCCTACGCTCCACCCTACGGCTCTTACTACCCGTGGGTTATCCCCTACTTTGATCCGATGGCGCTGACCTACGCGCTGACCTCCACCTGGGTTTACTGGATCGCGACGCTCTACTACCTCGAGTTCTTCAGGACGATGATGGAAACCTGGAGGAGGATGCTAGAGAGCTTCCCCAAGCTCGCACCGGCGCCCACGACCGCGTAAGGTTCCCAACCTTTCAACTCCTTTTTTCTCTCCTTCCTTTCAGCCTTTAGCCCGTCTGCTCGGCGCGCGGACTCGGGGGCAGCAGGCGCAGGGGCTTCTGCTCGACCAGCGCTTGCACCAGCTTCCTCCTCCCGCTCTCGAGCGCTCTCCACAGCGTGGTCCTCGAGACGCCCACCCTCGCGGCCGCCTCGTCGAGCGTCAAGCCGTCCAGGTACACGAGCTTCAGAGCCTCCAGCTCCTCAGCGCTGATTTCGACGCAGTTCGGCGGCACCGCGCTGGGGACCGGCCGCACCGGCACGTAGACCAGCTCCCCGCCGATGTCGAGCTCGTGCCTCCACGGCACCGGGGGGCGCCCCCTCCACCCCCACCTCCACCTTCGGCCGCGAGGCCCTCCAACCCCCACGCGCGGCCGTCCCCCCACCCTAAAAAGCTCTAGCGGCGCCGGCTAGGGCAGGGCTCCGACGTCCACGGGCGTGCAGGGGATGGGGAGGACGATGCTGACGCCCGCCGGGATCACCGCGGGCTCGACGTAGAAGTGGACGGGCATCAGGTAGGGGACCCCAGCCGCCCTAGCCGCCTCGACCGCGTCGGCGGCCGTGGAGTGGCCGTGCGCGTGGGCCCGCTCGCCGTCGAAGCTGATCGAAGCCTCGTGGATCAGCAGCTTGCAGCCCCTCGCGAGCCGCACGACGCTCTCGCAGGGCCTCGTGTCGCCGCTGTACGCGACCGCCAAGCCGCCCGCCTCGACCCTGTAGGCGAGAGCGGGGACGCCGTGGTCCGCGGCCGCCGCGTAGACCCTCACGCCACCCTCCTCGAAGACCAGCGAGGGCTCCGGGCCCGGCTCCACCAGCTTGAAGCTGACGGCGTCCGCGTAGTGGGGTACGCCGGCCGCCTCCAGCAGCCTCTCCACGCCCACGCCGGGGGGTCCAGCGACTCTGAGCAGCCTGCCGGCGCGCTTCGCGTAGAGCGCGAGCGTTGGTAGGCCGAGCGCGTGGTCCCCGTGCCAGTGCGTGACCAGCACCCAGTCCACGTCCGCCACGTCGAAGCCGCACGCCCTCAGCGCGCGGTACACGCCCTCGCCGGCGTCCAGCAGGATCCCCAGGCCGCCAGCCCTCACGAGGAGCGCGGTGGGCCCCAGCAGGGGGTT
>JAPWTS010000011.1 GCA_028275925.1 Thermofilales archaeon | reverse complement strand
AGACGAACCCGACTTGGCCGCACATGTACGTGAAGCTGAAGGCGAGCTTCGAGGAGTTCATCAACGTGTTCCCTGCGAACCACATCCACGGGATCCCGGGCGACCACGTGGAGGAGCTCGTGCGCTTCTGCGAGATAGCAGGCGTGAAGCCGATCGTGCTGGGGGAGGACGCGAAGAGGTTCCACAAGCCGATCTGGGAGCTCGTCAGCTAGCTGAGCCGCGGCAAGCCCCGATAAACGTCTTCTTTTCTTTCTTTTTGTTTCATCTCTCGGTGCGGCGCCATGCAAATAAGCGCTTGCGAGCAGGGAGCGCGTGGAGGCGAGGAGGTGGTACCGTAGGGCGCTGCTGGAGCGGGCGACTGAAGCCTTGAGGAGGAACGGCTTCTCCGCTTACGTGGCTTGGAGCTCGGAGGAGGCTAGGAGCTTCGTGCTCTCGCTGATCCCCCCGGGCTCGACGGTGGGCGTGGGAGGTTCGGTGACGGTGAGGGAGCTGGGGTTGATCGAGGAGCTCGAGCGGAGGGGGTGCAGGGTGGTGCACCACTGGGTTCAAGCTCCTCCCGAGGAGCTCGACGCGCTGAGGAGGGCCGAGCTTGTGTCCGACGTCTTCCTCAGCAGCGTGAACGCCGTAACGCTGGACGGGAAGCTGGTGGTGCTGGATGGCGTGGGGAACCGCGCGGCGGCGCTGCTCTTCGGGCCGAAGCGGGTCGTCGTGGTCGCGGGGAGGAACAAGCTCGCGCGCAGCGTGGAGGAGGGGGTTTGGAGGGCGAGGAACGTGGCGGCGGTGATGAACTGCAAGAGGCTGGGCCTGCGGACCCCGTGCGTCGAGCTGGGTTACTGCGTCGACTGCGACTCGCCGGAGCGCGCCTGCAGGGCGCTCCTCGTGCTGGAGCGGAAGCCCTCCCGCGCCGACTTCCACGTCGTGCTGGTTGACGAGGAGCTCGGCTACTAGCAGCGGTAACCGTTTTTGGACGCGAGCTGCTGGACCGGCTGTGCGCGAGTGGAGCGTTTGGACGTCGTGGCTCGTCGAGTATAGCTTCGAGGAGGCGCTGGAGCGCCTCTGGAGCGGCGGGTTCCCGCGCTTGGAGCTCTCAGCGGAGCACTTCAACGAGTACTTGGCCCGCCTGGGGGCGAGATCCTATCTCGATTCAGCATCGCGGGCTAGGGCGGAGGCGTTGGCAAGCAGGGGGCCTGTCGAGCTGGGTTCGCTGCCACCGATCGAGTTCGTCCACGCTCACGGCCCTTTCAAGCCGTTCGAGCTGGAGTCGATCTGGGACCTGGAAGCATCGGTGAAGGTGGTGGAGGAGTGGATCGAGAGGTGTAGGGATCTCGGCGTCGCGGTGCTCGTCTGCCACCCCTTCACCGCTAGGGGGCTGAGCCTAGAGGAGCTCGAGCGCCTGAACCTCGGCGCGTACAGGAGGCTCGCTCGCGTAGCGGAGGACTGCGGGGTGGTGCTGGCGGTGGAGAACACGGCGCGCGGCTACGGGTCCCTCGCGAGCCACCTGCTCCGCCTCGTCGAGGAGCTGTCGCCCAGCGTGGCCGTCTGCGTCGACACGGGCCACGCGAACATTGAGGCTTACAGGGGCGCTGTCCACAAGCTCGTGGAGGAGGTGGGGAGGGCGATCGCCGCCACGCACATCAGCGATAACGACGGAAGCGGGGACCAGCACCTTTTCCCCAGGAGGGGGACGATACAGTGGGGGGAGGTGCTCGCGGCGCTGGACGCGGTCGGCTACCGGAAGCCCCTGAACCTCGAGATCCCGGGCGAGATGAGGCTCTGCCCCGACCCCAACGCGCGCGTGGATTACCTTAAGCGGCTGATCGCCTCGAGCGGCGAGCTGCTTAACCCGCCCAAACACCGGCTCTCCTGAGGACCTCGACGAACTCGTCGAGCGGCAGGCCGGAGAGCTCGTGGGCGAGCCTCAGGTCCCCCTGCTCCACGTACAGCTCGACCGCCTCCCGAAGCCTAGAGGGCAGGCTCGCCACGTACTCTCGGTCAACTCGCCTTTTCCTCAGCTCCCTCAGTTCCCTATCCTCTTCCTCCCACTCTTCTAGGAGCTCCTCAAGCTTGAAGGATCCCGAACTCCTTGGCAACCCTAACCACCTCTCGCCGCGAGAAGGTATGCTTAACCTCCTGCTCGTACTCGGCGACAAGTTCCTCGAAGCTGCTGGAAACCGCGACGCCTGTCGCGTAAAGGTAGGCCAGAAGGCGCAGCGAGTTCCAGACGACGGCTGGAGCTAGGTTCTCTCTGGCAATTTCGTAGGCCCTGATCACGCCGCGGTTCTCCGTCAGAACAACCGCGCCGATGCGCCTGGCTAGGGCGACGCAAACGGCCTCGGGCGGGTCGATCCTCGGTATCCTCGGATTCCTTCTCGCTTCGACGATCAGCCTTAACGCTTCGTCCTCGAGATCTCTCGACGAGGGGTGTACGGTTAGGAAGCCTGCGGACATCCACTCCCTCAGGACCCTGAGGGGTCCTGATGTCGAGATTTCGCGTAAGACTGGTTCGGGTACGAAACCAAAGGAGAAAACCCTCCACAGCGAGTTGCGCTTGCTCCACCGAGCCCAGTCGATGATGAAGCAGGCATCGAGCACGCAGGTGGAGGGCAAGCTCACCAGAGGATCCCCGCCTTGATTCGGATTTCGTTGAACTCGTCCACGGTCAAGCCAGCCAGCTTGGCGGCCAGCCATATGTCCCCTGTCTCTATATACAGCTCGACCGCCTCCCTCACCCGCGGCGGTAGGCTCTCGATGTACTTCCAGTCAGCGCTCCTCCTTCTCAGCTCTCTCAGTTCCCTATCCTCCTCCTCCCACTCTTTTAGGAGCTCTTCAGCGCTGGCGGCCACGGTTTAACGCTGTTCCGCTTCAAATAACCTTTTCCCGCGGGAACACGCTTATTAGCGAGCTTCGCGCACCTGCTCTGTGAAGGGTAGAGTCGCTTACCTTGTGGAAAGAGGGAGGTTCGAGCTGCGGGATGAGGAGGTGCGGCCGCTGGGCGAGAGGGAGATCCTCGTCAGGGTCGGAGCTTGCGGCATATGCACCGGCGACATATACGCGTTCCTCGGCTACCCTGTTTGGTACCGGCTGCCCGCCGCGCTCGGCCACGAGCCGGCCGGCGTGGTCGTCGACGTCGGGCCCAGGGCCACCAGGTTCAAGCCGGGCGACCGGGTGGCGGTGCTGGGCGGGCCGGGCTACGCCGACTACGTTATCGTGGACGAGAGCTACGCGGAGCCCGTGCCGCCGGGCGTGCCGATCGAGCACGCGCTGGGGGAGCCGCTCGCCTGCGCGGTGAACGGCGTCAGGCTGGCTGAGCCGAAGTTCGGGGACACGGTCGCCGTTGTGGGAACGGGCTTCATGGGGCTCCTGCTCGTGCAGGCCCTCAGCAGGATGGGTCTCGACCGGCTGGCGGCCGTGGACGTGAAGGAGGAGAGGCTGGAGCTGGCGGCCGAGTTCGGGGCCGACACGCTGCTCAACCCGGAGCGCGAGAGCCCCGAGAAGCTGGCGGCCGAGGTGGGCGGGGGCTTCGACATCGTGATCGAAGCCACCGGCTCGCCCAAGGGCGTGGAGGTAGCCACGAAGCTCGTCCGGAGGAGGGGGAGGCTCTGCATCTTCAGCTTCCACCCGCTCCCGGTCCCCGTGGACCTCGCAGCTTGGGACTCGAAGGGGCTCGAGGTCATCATGACCAACCCGAACAGGGCGGAGGACATGCGCCCCAACCTGCGCCTGGCGATGCGGATGCTGGGCAGAGGGGTTTTCAAGATGGAGAAGCTGGTCACCCACAAGTGGCCCCTGAGCGAGATACAGGCCGCCTTCGAGTACGCTTCGAAGAAGCCGCGGGACTACATCAAGGGCGTCATCGTCCCTTAGCGGCGTCCACCGCCAGCTGGCTCAACCTCCTCTCCGCTAGGAGGGCGGCGCTAACCCCTACGAGGACCTGCATGAAGTTAAACGGCACCTCCGCTAGGGCCGCGACGCCGAGGATCAGCTGCTCGTAGAGGAAGTAGCCGGTGACCATCACCAGGCCGGACGCCGCCAGCGCAGCCGCCGCCCAACCCGCCTCCGGCCTCTTCAAGCTCGCGTAAGCGGAGTAGGCAGCGAGCGCGGCAGCGGCCGCGAGCCACGCAGCGACGCTCATCTCCCACGTCAGGGTCGCCGCGAGGGGGCTCGCCGGCAGCGCCAGCGTCGCCTCAGCCCTGCCCGTGTAGAAGGCCGCGCCTAGAGCGGCCAGCAGCGCCGGCGGGGCGAGGGAGGCGGCGAAGCCCGCTGCCCTGCTGGCGGCTCTCGGCCTCCTCCTGAGGAGCAGCGACGCGACGTACGCTTCGCAGGCTTTGATCGCGAGGGTCGCCGGGGCGTAGTGGTAGTAGCCGAGCGCTACGTCCGCGAGCATCGAGCCCACGCCCCCGGCGAACGCGGCCCAGGGTGGCGGGAGCACGAAAGCCGATGCGTAGACGGCTGCCTCGCCGAAGTTGAAGTAGCCCCGGGTCTCCGGTATGTAGAGGGAGAAGCTGGCCGTAACCACGAACACGAGCGCCGCCATCAGGGAGGAAGCCGCCACGAGCTTCGCTCTGGCCACGCGCTGCCAGCGCGTTTGGGCTTTGTAAACCCTTCTGCCGATTTTCCAGCATCCTTCGGCGGTTGAGAGCGCCCCGTGGGCTCCGCACCCCCCGGCGCGCTGCACAAACGTTAAACCCGATGGGGGAAAAAGGAGTCTAGCGGGGTGCGCTAGACCGCCACCACCTTTATCCCGAGGAGCTTGGCGGCCGCCGCCAGCGGTTCGGCGAGGTCGCCGTGGATCATCGACGCGTGGTGGACGAAGCCCTCCTCGATCAGCGTCCTGTAGACCTTGTCGAGGTCGGGGACCTCCACCCAAGCCCAGCTCCCCCTGAACTCACCCGGCTCCTCCACGATCCTCCCTTTCGTCAGGAAGAGCTTGAACTCGCCGTCGTACTCGACGAGCCTGCTGATCGTTACGGTCCCCGGCTTCATCCTCCCGTCCACGGTCCCGTAGCTGCGCTCCGCCCCCACCTCCCTGTACATCACGCTGTGGAAGCCGAGCCTGCACACGCCGTGGCAGAGGGAGGGGGGCATGTTCCCGCAGTGCCAGGCGAGGAACACGTTCTCCCTCGTCGGGTGCTTGATGGTCCAATCGATGAAGAAGGGGACGGACTTGCCCAGCGAAGCGGCGTACTGCATCGCCATCGTCAGCGCGCCGTAGACGTCCACCTCGCACGCGGCCATGACCCCCGAGTCGGTCAAGCGGCCCATGACGAGGCAGGGCGTCACGCCGTAGAACCTCTGCAGCTCGGTCCAGCACCGCAGCCCCAAGCCCACCAGCCCCCTCCGCTCCGCCAGCTCCCTCAGGACGACCTCCAGCTTCGCCAGCCTGACTAGAGCTTCGCGGGGCGCCCCCGAAGCGTCGAGCTGCCGAGCCACCTCCTCCACGACCTTCGCTACGCGGGGGTCGTCGTCGCCCAGCTTGCGCGCCTCCTCCACCACCTCGAGGAGGTCCACGTGGACGACCCTCTGGTTGAACTTCGCGGCCATCGCGGCCTCGTTGAAGGTCACTGTCTCGAACCTCTCGGGTCTCGGGCCGATGGCTCCGACCTTCGCGCCGACGAAGACCTTGACCACGTTCGCCGCCCTCACGAACGCGTCGAAGCTCCTCCTGAACCCCTCCTCCTCGGGCAGGACGATCCCGCCGAAGAGGAACGGTATCTTCCGCCTGTAGAGGGCTGAAGCCAGCGAGAGCGTCCCGCAGAAGGAGTCGGAGCGCCGGAACCCGCCCGGCAGCGCGGGCGGCTCCTTCGTCGCGTAGATCACGACGGGCTTCCTGACGAGCTCCGCGACCCTGGCTCCGGCCAGCTCGTCGCCGAACGTGAGCGCGGCGATCGCGATGCCGTCCACGCCCTCCCTCCTGAACAGCTCCGCAACCGCCTCCGCGTCATCGTCGTCGGAGACGAGCCCCAGCTTCGTGTCCTTCTCGCTCGGGTAAACGAGGTCGACGGCGTCCCCGAACCCGGATTTCACCGCGGCGATGAACCTCTCCTTGAGCTCGAGCGCCCACTTCTCGTCGAAGGGGCGCCGGTGCAGGGGGACGAAGCCGATCCTGATCTTCTTCACGGAACCCCCGCCGCTCGCACGTACAAAACGCTTGCGCCGCGGGCGCTAGCCCCTAGCCCTCCTCCGGGTGAGCCGAGCGAGCGCGAAGGCCGCCAGCGCGGCCCCCGCCGCTAGCGCGGCGAGCCAGAGGGTCGGCTGCCGAGCTGCCGTTTCCGGAGAGCTGATTGTCACGCGGATCTCGCGGGGTCCCGCCACGTCTACGTTGAGCTCGGCCCGGGCGGAGCCGTGGAGCACCCTGACCGTGTAAGAGCCGGGCGGCAGCGTCAGCTCCGCTCTGCCCGAGGCGTCGGTGTAAGCCCTAGCCTGCACCCCCGCACCGGCCGCCGAGACGTAGGCCGAGGCCACGGGCTCGCCGAGCGGCCCGACCACGAGGAGCGTAACGCGGTAGCGCGGCTGCAGCTCCGCGAGCGCGGGCCGGCTCTCAGCGGGGCGGTGGGCGAGGTCGCCGGCGAACCTCGCGAACACGCGGGAGGGCCCCGACGCGTTCACCTCTAGGCTGAAGCGCGCGTTCCCGTCGAGGCCCGTGAGCGCTCTCGCCAGCAGGATGGGACCCACGCTGCCGTTGCACCACAGCTCGACCAGCTTCCCGGCCAGCGGCGCGCCAGCCGCGTCGCGCATCGAAACCAGCGCGTCAACTTTTCTCCCGCCCTCCACCGTGAGGTTCTCGACCTTCAGCTCTACCTCCCCCCTCCCCACTTCGGCGTAGCCGCCCCTCAAGCCGAGCTTGACGGCCGATATTGCGCCGCTCAGCGCGATTTCCGACGCCCCGCGCAACGCGCGGAGCTGCGCCGGCCCCAGCTCCCGCCCGTCCACCAGCGAGATCCGAGCTTTGGACACGTTGAAGGCGGCGAGCGCTTGGAAGGCTCCCGCGAGGGGGTTCGAGAACACGAAGACGTAGGTCGAGTCGCCCAGCGGCAGCGCGTCGACGAGCTCGGCGCCGCCGTCAGCGCTCATGAGCCCGAGTTGGGGAGGTAGCACCGGGTTCCCCGGCGGTGCGGTGACCGCGATGAGCGGGTAGTTGAAGTCGTACGCGTCGAGCCACGGGAGCCGCTCCCTCCAGCTGCCCTCGTAGATCAGGAAGCGGAGCTCGATCCTGTGCGGCTCCTGGTCGGTGAACGTGATCTTATCGCGCTTGGGCGTGGAGCAGTCCCTCGTCAACCCGATCTCGATTTCACCGGCGTAGCTTCTGACTCCCTGGGCGGCCCCCCGGTTGACAACCGCGAGGGAGGGCCCGCCCGGTCTCTCGACGGCGAACCAGTAGCCGACCGGCCAGAAGCGGCTGTCGAGCGGGCGCTCCACAGCCCCGAAGGCGACGCCGGACACGAAGCGCCCTGAGAGCCCGCGCAGCGCGAGCGCTGCTGTGGAATCCTTGAGCGCCGCCACGGTGGCGGCGAGGTCGAACCCGCGCTCGTCGTAGTAGAGCGTGTACTCGAGCTCTAGCGCGGCGGCACCGCTCAGCTTGACCCTAAGCTTGGCTGCCAACGGCCCGCTCCAAACCACTTCGGCTTTCTCGACCCGGAAGCTCCTGCTGACGGCGATCGCGCTGCCCAGCGAGAAGCCGTAGACGTCGCCCCAATCCCTGTAGTACACGACTTCGCCCGACCCCGCCTCCAGGATCCGGGTGCCGCTCACCTTGTCGACGAGCTCCTCGAGGACGCCTCCGGCTCTCAGGTTGACGACCAGCCTCACGTACGCGTTCTCCAGCACGGCCCGATCCCCCTCGAGCGACGCTCGAGCCGGCGCTGGCACCTCCGCTCCCCCCTCTTTCAGCCCCAGGCTCTTGTAGCCGAGGGGTGGCACGTAGCCGGTCTCCGCGGCCAGCTCGTACAGGGCGTGGGTGGAGTTGAGGGCCCACCTGCGCAGCACCTGCACTGGGTAGGCACCGCCCTCCCCGTCGACCGCGACGGGGCTCGTGATGTTGCTGGGTAGCGTCACGTTGGCCAGGACGACGCCGCGCCGCACCCTAGCGGAGGGGTTGAACACGACGATGCTGAAGGGGCTCCGCCCGCCCACCGACGCCGCGAGGCTCTCCAACGCTTCCTCGAAGAGCTTCTCAGCTTCGGCCAGCGAGCGCTCGTACCTGGGCCATATCGACTGGAACCACGTGGAGTCGGGGCTCGTTCCGGTTATGCTGTCGTGGTGGTGGTTCATGCAGGCTTCGAACCACGCTCTGCGGGCGCGCTCGGCGAGCTGGGAGGTGTTGAGGCCGGCGATTCCGGCCAACGGCAGCATCCTGGTGACGGCGGAGAGGAGGTAGGATGCTCGCCGCTCAGCGAGCTTCGCGGCTAGATGCGTCAGGTACCAGCCCTGCCACAGCGGGTTGGGGTCGAGCTTCACCTCCCGCAGCTTGCTGCCGTAGCGCTCCTCGATGAACCTGAAGGCTTCGGTGGGCGTGGCGACGACGAGGCCCACGCCCGTGCTCTCCAGGTACTTGCTGTTCCACTCGTCGACCAGCCTGACGAGGTTGGGGGGTGGTTGGGTGAAGTCGCACCCGACCGGCAGGATCGTCGCGTTGATCCCGTCCCTGCTCATCGCGTCTTTCACGATCTCGAGAAGCCTGTCGCGCACCTCGTCGGCGCTGGCCGCGCGCAGGAGGAACTCGCCGTCGCAGTAGCCCCTGAAGAAGGCGAGCACCTTGGCTCCCGTGGGGCCGACCCACCAGAAGGCGTGCGGCAGCCAGGCCTCCTGCCCCTCCCCGCACCTGCCGAAGTACACGTAGCGGTAGCCGGAGGCCACCAGCAGCTCGGGCAGCGTGGGCGCGTGCCCGAAGGGGTCGCACTGCCAAGCCACCGGCGACGGTTCAACGGCGAGCGTCTCGACGACCCACGAGTGGCCGAGCAGCACGTCCCACAGCAGCCCCTGCTCGCTCGGTAGGACGGTGTCCGGCTGGGAGACCATGCCCCCAGCCACCTCGATCGACCCCTTCTCGACCGCGGTTCGGAGCAGCCGCTTTTCCGCCTCGCTCGAGCGATCCCAGCAGTACTTGAGGAAAGCCACCTGGTCCGCCACGAACCTGAACCCGCTCTGGCGATCGGCGAGCTGCGCGGCGGACAGGATTATCGACCTGGCAACTTCGCTCGCCTGGCTCCAGGGCATGAGCCAATCGATGTCCCAGTGCGAGTGCGGGATGAGGAAGACCACGAACCTAGCTCTCTCCAGCGCGCGCCCGCTCGGCGAGCCCGGGAGCTCCGCGGGAGCGGCTAGAGGTGAGGCTAGAAGCAGCGCGACGAAAGCCAGCGCCGCTCGCCTGCCCATGGCAGGAAAACTGGGCCGTGGAGGGTAAAAGCGTTGCCGAGGTAGCGCTGAAGGCTTATGCGCGCATCCTGGCGATCCTTTTCAGCTTGTCAGCGTCCATGACCTCGATCCTGCTGCCGACGCGGCGCGCCGCGCCCGCTGCTACCAGCGCGTCGATCGCGTCCCTCGCGTCGTCGCCGTAGAGCTCCTCGAGCTCCGCCACCTCCTCAGCCCTCAACGAGCCCTTCTCCAGCAGCCTCCGAGCAACCTCCGCGTACACCCTGCTGAAAGCCACGCGAGCGCGCTGTGGGACCCGATAAAAGGGTTTCGCAGCGCACACCGCGCAGCTTAATAAGCCTCTTAGGCGCGGCTTTGGGGTGAGCTTCGAGCGGAAGCGCGCGGGGGGCGAGCTCGCTAGGAAGCTGCTGCACGTGGCGCTCGCGCTCCTCCTCCTCGTGCCGCTCTCGCCCTGGTACGGGCAGGTTGCAACCAGCGCTGGGTTCGGGGGCGACGCGGCCCTCTCCACCTACGCGCTCCTCCTCGTCGCCGCCCTCTTCGTGTCGACGCTTAGGGTGAGGAAGCCCGAGCTGAGGGACTCGATCCTGAGGATCTCCAGGGAGGCGAGGAGGGTCGTGCTCCAGCACGTAAAGAGCTTGGGCCCCCTCCACGAGGTGGTGGAGGGCATCGAGCAGGCGCTGGACAGGGCGGAGCAGGGCTTCTTCGCCCTCGTCGACGCCGTGGAGCGGGACTACGAGAAGCGGTACGGCTACGTGGCGGCGATCTGCGCCGCGGCCTCGGTGCTGGCCAGCTACGCCCTCTTCGGCCCCGCGGCGACCGCCCGCGGAATCCTCGCGCTAGCCGTCGTCGACCCCGTCGCCTCGCTGCTCACGCTCTACCTCGGGGGGCGGAGGATCCTCAAGCACAACCCCGTCTCCGTGGCGGCTTCCGCGCTCGCGTTTTCGGCCGCCCTGCTGGCGGCGGGCGAGAGGCCCCTGCGCGCGCTCCTGCTCGGCGCCGCGGCCTCGCTCATCGAGCTGGTTTCGCCCGAGGACAACCTGACGCTGCCGCTGGGCACGGCGGCCCTCTCCTACCTGCTCGAGCTTTCCGGCGCTTGAGCCAGCCGCCGCGCCTCGCTCAGCGCCCACCTCCACAGGACGAAGCTGAGCGCCACCAGCGCGAGGGCGAGCGCAAGCGAGGCGACGAGGAGGTGGGGGGCGAGCGGCCCCGCCCCGAAGCATATCGGGAAGAAGAGCACGAGCACGCAGCCCCCGACGCTCAGCGCGCCGCCCCACGCCGCCGAGAGGGCAGCGAAGAGCGCCGCCGCGAACGCTAGGGCGACGCCGGTCAGGATCAGGGCGAAGCCCAGCCTCTCCAGCTCCACGCGCTACCACCCCTTGAGCGCGGCCCCCGCCAGCCAGCTGAGCAGGAGGAAGAGCGCGAAAGCCAGCGCGGTCAGGGCGATCGCGAGAGCGAGCAGCGCCCTCGTAGCCCGCTCGCTCGTGCCGATCGCGATCGGCAGCGGCCCGACCACCAGTACCACGCCCCCCTCCGGCCTGCGCGCCCCCCTCAGCGCCGAGAGCGCGACGAGCAGAGCCCCCGCTGCTGCTAGCGCGAAGCCGAGCGCGAACAGCGCCAGAGCGACCGCGAGGGCGTCCATCGCTTTGAAGGGAGCGGGGGACCTCTTCAAGCTGTCGCCGCCGGGCAACAGCTTTTTCTACGGGCGAGCGCATTTTGCGCGTGCCGAAGCTCGCTGTTCTCGGGGGAGAGCCGGTCAGGAGGCAGCCCCTGGGCAAGTGGCCGATCATCACGGACGAGGAGGTAGAGGCCGTCGCGAGGGTCCTGAGGAGGGGGAAGCTGTTCGCGTCCATGTACAGCAGCGAGGAGGTAGCGAAGTTCGAGGAGGAGTTCGCCGCCGCTGTCGGCGTGAAGAGGGCGGTGGCGGTGAGCTCGGGCACCGCGGCGCTAGACGTCGTGCTGAGGGCGATCGGGCTCAAGCTCGGGGACGAGGTGATCACGACGCCGTACACGTTCATCGCGACCGCGACCTCGATCGTCCACAACTACGCGGTCCCCGTTTTCGCCGACGTAGACCCGAGAACGAGGAACATCGACCCGGACGAGGTGAGGAGGAAGATCACGGAGCGAACTAAGGCCATAGTGGTCGTGCACATAGCCGGCCACCCGGCGGAGATGGACGAGATCATGGAGATAGCGGAGGAGAAGGGTCTCTACGTGATCGAGGACGCGGCTCAGGCGCACCTGGCCGAGTACAAGGGGAGGAAGGTGGGTGGCATCGGGCACGCCGCCATCTTCAGCTTCCAGGAGAGCAAGAACATGACCGCGGGCGAGGGCGGCGCGATCACGACCAACGACGAGGAGCTGGCCGAGCGCTGCGTCTCGCTGAGGGAGCACGGCAGGCGGAGGGACAAGCCGTGGTACTACCACGAGTCGCTCGGCTGGAACTACAGGATGACGGAGATTCAGGCCGCGATCCTCAGGGTCCAGCTGAGGAGGCTCCCGGCGATCACCGAGGAGCGGAGGAGGAACGCCGAGCGCCTGAGCAAGATCCTCTCCGAATTCGACTTCCTGCGCCCCGGCTACGTGGCCCCCTACGTGAAGCACGCCTACCACCTGTACCTCGCCGACTACGACCCGGGCAAGCTGGGCGTGAGCAAGGCGGTGCTCGCGCGCGTCGTCCAAGCCGAAGGCATACCCCTGAGCGAGGGTTACTACTGGCCGGTCTACGAGAACCCGATCTTCAGCGACCCGGAGCGGATGCCCGAGGTGCCTTTCAAGGTGATCGGCAGGCAGGTTAGGTACGGGAGGGGCCTCTGCCCCGTCGCCGAGAGGCTGTGCTACGAGACGGGCATGTGGTTCCCCGGCCACATGCTCAACGCCCCAGCGGAGGAGCTGGAGGACGTGGCGAGAGCTCTCGAGAAGGTCGCTAGAGCCGGCGACGAGCTCAGGGAAGCGGCCCGCAAGCTGTCCTAGACCGCAGCCCCCTCACGCCAGCAGTTTTTCTGCGTTCTCGCGGAGGATTTTCCTCACCGCTCTCTCCGGCAGCTGGAGGCCCCCTATCAAGCGGAGGTGCGCCCCGTCGCTGCCGAACTGCCCCTCCTCGGAGAGGCAGGGGAAGTCGGTGCCGAACACCACCCTATCCTGGAACTCCTCGAGGAACCTCCGCGCGTGCTCCGGGTCGCGGGCTAGCGCGTTGAGCCCGGAGGAGGCGGAGATGTCGGCGTAGAGGTTGTCGTAGCGCCTCAGGAGCCGGTGGACGAGCCCCTCCCCCTTCACGGGGCCTTTCGGGTACGCCTCGGTACCAGGCTCGGCGGAGACGTGCCTCCACCAGCCGGGCCCGTGCACAACGAGCTTGAGGTCGGGAGCCAGCTTCAAAACGTCCTCGAGCTTATCGACGCCGTAGCAGTAGTTGAAGAGCGGCCCCTCCTCGATGTGCACGAGCGCCGGCACCCCCAAGCTCTCAGCCGCTTTCAACAGCCTCACGACGCGGGGGTCGTCGATCCTGAGCTGCACCTTCAGCTCGCCGAGCCCCCTGCACCCCTCGCCGACCATCCGCTTGAAGAGAGAGGCGGCGCGGGCGTTGAGGGGGTTGGGGCAGCAGAAGGGGACCAGCCTCCCCGCGTGCGGCTCCACGGCTTCGAGCAGCCGCCGGTTCGAGACGACCTTCGCGTAGGGGTCGGAGTCGGGCGGGAGCGACAGCACGACCGCGCGCTCGACCCCCCGCTCCCCCATGTAGCTGAGGAGGTCCTCGACGCCGACCCTCACCCAGCCCTTCAGCCTGGGGGAGAAGGACTTCACTTCGCCGATGTGCGTGTGGAAGTCGACCGCTGGTACGCTAGCTTTCACGCGGCTTCGGGATAGAAAGTTGGAGAAAAAGTTAACCTCAGGCCTGCGCGTTAGCTGAAGTGCTTCCTCATCTCCTCGTTCTCTGGCATGGAGAGTATCGCGTCGATCGCCGCCTCGGCCTGCTCGTTCGACTTCGTCCTCGGGTCGATGATCAACCACTCGAACAGCAGGTCCCGCCCGCCCTCCAGGAAGGCTTCGAGCGCCCACTCCATCCGCATCATCCTCGGCCACATCACGTGCTTCATGATCCTGGGGGGCAGCCTCCTGCCGTAGATCCTGTGGACGCCGCGCCCGTCGATGTACGCCGGGATCTCCACCGCCACGTCGTCGGGGATTCCGACGAGCGCTCCCTGGTTGAGCACGTTCACCTGGTAGAGCCCCCTCCGGTCGTTGACGATCGAGTCGATGATGGGGACGACGGACTCGAGGCTCCTCCTCGGGGGCAGCAAGCTGGTCAGCGGCGTCTTCGCGTCCGCCACAGCCTCCTTGAACATCTCGATCGCTTTAGCCTGCCAATCCAGGTAGATCTTCCAGCCGATCTCGCTGTCGGGACCCCCCGTGGGGCCGAACCACTTCTGCTTCGTCTCGAGGTTCCAGTGGTACTTCCACGTCCCGCCCCGGACCGTGTCGCCGACCGGGAAGAGCCCGTACGTCCTGTACATGTCGACGGCGGCGGGCGACATCTGTATGTCGAACGGGTTGGCCTGGTGCTGCCTCCAAACCTTCCAGTACTCCTCCGCCCTCTTCTCGATCCACTCGTCGATGAGCGGGTAGGCGTCCTCCCCCTCGTACTTGAACTCGGTGAGCCAGATGACGTGGTTGAAGCCGACCGCCTCGAACTCCACCTTCTCGGGGTCGAGCCCGAGCGCCCCCGCGATCTCCCTGTAGCCGAGGTGCCCGTGGCAGAGGCCGATCACCTTCACCCTCGTCTTCCTGCCGATCAGCGTCGTGAGCTCGAAGACCGGGTTCGCGATCTGGAGGAGCCAGGCTTCGGGGCTCAGGTCCTCCACGTCCCGCGCGACGTCGAGGGCGAGCTTGAACTGGTAGTAGCCCCATATCGTGTGGTAGTCGCTCACCATGTTCCACTCGACGCTGTTGATGCCCCTGTAGTACCCGTGCCTCTCGGACAGCTCGCGCATGCGCTCGTAGTAGGAGTGGCCCATCGCCATCGCCGTGTTGATGACGAAGTCCGCGTCCTCGATCGCCCTCCTCCGGTCGGTCGTAGCCTCGAACTTCAGGTCCGCCTTCACCTCTTTCGCGTACCGGGTCGCGATCGCGTGGACGAGCTTCAACCTCTCCTCGTTGATGTCCATGAGGGCGACAGTGCTCCCCCGCAAGCCCGGTGTAACGCACAGGTCCCTTATCAAGGTCGAAGACCAAGCGACGCTCCCAGCACCGATTACCGCGATCTTGACCCCGGTCACGGCGACCGAGCCCGCAACCCCGTATATCTGCTTGGCGATCTCTCGGGATAGCGCTCCTTAAGATAGCATATAGCCCGCGCGTTTTCGGGAAAGAACCTCGCTGAGCCGGTTCAGCGGAGTCGGTTGAGCCGGCTCATCGGTTTTCAGCTGTGGTAACGCGCGAGCTCGGCGGGCGGCTGAAGGCTCGCGCGGGTATGCCGGTGGAAAGCTCTTAAGGGGCCGCTTCAAACCCGGTACGCGTGCGCGGTACAGCTCTACGCGCTCTGCTGCTCGCCCTGGCGCTCGCCGCCGCGGTTAGCGCCCAGCCGGTGCGCTGGCTCAGCTACGAGGACGCTCTGGCGAAGGCGGCAGCGGAGGGCAAGGTGGTCTACATTTACTTCTACTCGAGGAGCTGCCCCTACTGCGCGCTGATGGAGGAGGAGACGTTCCCCAACGCGAGCGTCAGCGAGCTGCTCAACACCCGCTTCGCTCCGGCGCGGGTTGACGTCGAGCAGAGGCCCGACCTCGCCTCATCCTACTGGGTCATCGGAACCCCCTTCCACGTCTTCCTCTGCCCCAACGGCAGCCTGCTGGGGTACGCTTCGGGCTACCGGGACCCCAGCGCTTTCGTGAAGCTGCTGAACACAGCTCTGGCGAAGGCCGAGGAGAGGTGCGGCAGCGGGCCGGCCCCCCGGGCGCGAAGCGCCGCAAGCGGCTCCGCTGAGGGGGCTCTCAGCGTCGCGGCGGCCTTTGCGCTCGGCCTGCTCACCCCGCTGACCCCCTGCGTCCTGCCCCTCCTACCGGCCGTCTACCTAGCAGCTTCGCGCGGCGGCAGGAGGGGGCTGGGGCTCTTCGCGCTCGGCCTGTTCGCGGCTTACGCGGCGCTGGGGGTCGCGGCGGGCGGCCTGCTGCTGGCCGCGCGCAGCCTCTTCGAGCCGGCCGCCTACGCGCTCCTCCTCTTCTCCGGCCTAGCGCTCGCCGTGGAGAGGGTGGGGAGGCTGCTGAGCTACGCGGCCAGCGTCCTGGCCTCGAAGGTCCCGCGGCAGCGGGCGGCGAACTCCTTCCTGCTCGGCCTAGCGGCGAGCGTGCTGTGGGGGCCCTGCGCCGCCCCCCTGGCCGGCGCGGCCGTGGCCCTCTCGGCGTTAACCCCGCAGCTGGCGGCAGCGTCGAGCGTGGCATTCGCGGGGGGCGCGGGCCTGGCCGCTTACGCGCTGGCCGGAGCCGTGAGGTGGGCGAGGGCGCTCGCCCGCCGCGCGAGGGCGCTGAAGCTGGCGAACAAGGCGCTCGGCGCCCTCATGGTGGCCGCCTCCCTCCTGCACTTCGCGGGGCTCCTCTAGAGCTCAGTGAGGGGAAAGAGGTTCTTCATCGATCCGGCTGTCGGGGACTCATCACAGCGCGAGCGCGGCGCGCAGCACCTATTTAAGCCTGCGCCGCGGCAGAGCGCGGCGTGCTGAGGGTCCTGGCCTGCGGCTTCCTGGTGGCGGACATCGTCGTGGCTGACCTCGAGAGGGTCGCCGGTCCCGGCGAGCTCGTCTACGCGCCGCGCGGCATCGTCCTCTCCGTCGGGGGGCACCCAGCCAACGTGTCCGTGGACCTGGTGAAGCTGGGCGTGGAGCCGGGGACCGTCGGCGTCTGCGGGGCCGTCGGCAGCGACCTCTTCGGCGACTTCATCGTCAGGACGCTGGAGGGTTACGGGCTCAAGCTCTTCATCGAGCGCGTGCCCGCCAGCACGAACAAGAACGTGATCCTCGTCGTGAAGGGCGAGGACAGGCGCTTCCACGTGGAGCTGGGGGCGAGCAACCTGCTGAAGCCGGAAACCGTGATCGGGCTCGCGGAGCGCGAGAGGCCGGAAGTCTTCTACCTGGCTAGCGGGATCACGGACCTCGTTGACGCGAGAATCGGCGAGGTTTTCGAGAGGGCCGCCCGCGTCAGCCGGATCACGTTCGCCGACTCGGTGCCGCCCCACGGGAAGGGCTGGGACTACATCCTCCCCGCCCTCCCCCACGTCGCCGTCTTCCACTGCAACGAGAGCGAGGCGAGGGGCCTCACCGGCGCCCCCGACCTGGAGGGGGCGCTGCGCAAGCTCCTCGGCTGGGGCGTGAAGCTGGCGCTCGTGACGATGGGCGAAAGGGGTGCGGTCGCCGCCAACAGGCGCCGCGTCGTGGAGCAGCCGGCGTTCAAGGTCGAGGTCGTCGACCCCACGGGGGCGGGCGACGCGTTCTGCGCCGGCGTGATCTGGAGGCTGCTCGAGCTCGGCCTCTCGGCTAGCGAGCTATCGGAAGCCGGCGGGGAGGAGCTGGCGGAGCTGCTGCTGTACGGGCAGGCTGCGGGCGCGAGCGCATGCACGGCCCCCGGCACGACGGAAGGCGTTTCGAGGGATAAGGTAGAGGAGCTGGTGGAGGGGCAGGGCCGCTCCCTGCTGGAGAAAACCAAAATAAGGAACCTCCCGCTGTGAGCTCCGTGAGCTACACGCCCAAGCTGGCTCTCGTGACGCTGGGCGACCCCCGCGAAGAGGTCCCGTGGAGGGAGGAAGAGGCGAGGAGGGGGGCCGAGCTCCTCCGAGCTCTTTCCTCCGCGGGCCTCGAGGTGCGAGCCAGCGGGAGCGTGGTCAGGAGCCAGGGCGAGGCGGAGGCGGAGGTGGGGCGCCTGCTCGACTGGGGCGCCGACCTCGTCCTCCTGTACATCCCGATCTGGACCTACCCCTCGATCACCGTGCGGGCTGCCGAGGTGGCGCTGAAGCGCGTGCCCTTCGTGGCCGTGTACGGGGACGTGCTGAGCGGCCTGCTCGCCTCGGCGGGCGCGCTCGGCCAGGTGGGGCTGCGGAGGGTGGTGCTCTGGGGGCCCGCTGGCGAGGTGGTGGGGAGGGTGGCGAAGCTCGCTAGGGCGGCGATGGCGGCGAGGAGGCTCGAGGGCTCCACGTTTGGCGTGATCGGCGGCCGCGCGCTGGGGATGTACACGGTCACAGCCGATCCGGCGCAAGTGAAGGCCGTCTTCGGCGTGGACGTCGAGCACGTGGACCAGCTGGAGGTGCTGAGGAGGGCTGAGAGCTTAAGCGAGGAGCTCGTCGAGAGGCACTTCAGGTGGCTCGCCGAGAGGGTGGGGAGGATCGCGTACGACGGCAGGGTCCTCACCGAGGAAAAGCTGAAGAGGCAGATCCGCGTCTACCTCGCGCTCAAGAGCATCGTGGGGGAGAGGGGCTTCGCCTTCTGCGGGCTCAAGTGCCAGCCCGAGCTCAGCGACGGCTACGTGAACGCTTGCGTCGCCGTAGCCCTGCTCAACGACCCGTACGACGCCGAGGGGGCGAAGGAGCCGGTGGTCTGCGCGTGCGAGTCCGACGTGGACGGGGCGCTCACGATGCAGCTGCTCAAGCTCGTGTCCGGGGGCAAGCCGACGACCCTCATGGACCTCCTCGTCTACGACCCGGAGCGCCAGCTCCTCTTCATGGGCAACTGCGGCGGCATGGCGACGTGGTTCGCCGAAGCCTCGCCGAAGCCCGAGGAGAACCTGAGGAGCGTGCACCTCCTCCCCCAGATCCAGGGCAAAGCCGGCGGCGCGGCGACCCAGTACGTCGCTCCCGAGCGGACCTTCACGATCGCCCGCCTCTACAGGGTGGCGGGCCGCTACCACATGCTCTTCATGGTGGCGCGGAGCGTGAGGGTGGAGAGGGGCGAGCTGAAGAAGAGCATGGAGCCGTGGCCCCACATCGTCGTGAGGGTGCGCCCCGAGAGCATGCGCAAGCTCGTGGAAACCGTGGGCGCGAACCACCTGCACGCGGTCGAGGGCGACTACAGCGAGGAGATCAGGGCGTTCTGCTGGCTCAAGGGCATCGAAGTTCACGAGATCGAGCCGTGAGCCAGCTTCCGCCGCTCCGACACCTCGCGCGCCAGCCGCACGAGGTCGCGGGGGCCGTACAGCTCGTCAGCTACGGGAGGTGGCTCCTCCGTCAAGCTCACCAGACCGGCTTTCGGGATGCCGAGGCTCCTGATCCGCTCCACCGCCCGCGAGGCTTCGGAGCTCGAGAAGGGGCCGAGCTTCACCTCGTAGCCCGCCACCGCCCTCCCGCCCTTCACCAGCACGACGTCCACCTCCCAGGAGCCCGAGACCGCGTACGCGCGCTCCAACCCCGTCGCCTCGGCGAGCAGCTCGCCCACGAAGAACTGCGCTTCGACGCCGAGGAGGCTGCCGACGGTCTCGCGCGGCGGCTTGAAGCCGGCCTCAACCCCCCTCTCCTCGAGGGCTGTTAGCAGCGAGAGGAGGCTCGACCTGTGCCTGTAGTAGACCCTAGCGCCCCGCGTCCTCCACAGCCTAACACGCTCGACGAGGCCCATCGCGGCGAGCTGGGCGAGCAGGCCCGTGACGTGGGACGCCTCGGGCCTCGCCAACAGCCTCGCCTCGTGCAGCTTCTGGGCGAGCGCGGCCGACGACCAGTAGCCGAGCGCGAGCAGCCTCAGCACGGCGTCGTACAGCTGGGTCAGCGCCCTCTCCTCCTCCCTGAAGATCTCGCCCACGAGGCCGGAAGCCGAGGCCGCCAGCAGGGGCGCCGCCTCCGCAAGCGCCTCGACCACGTCGCCCCTCGGCTCCAGCATGCCGAGCAGCCAGGGGTCGCGGGCGACCACCGCCCACTTCACCGCGTCCTCGGGGTTCAGCGCCCTCGAGAGCGACGCCACGGTGTCGGACGGGGATGCTAAATCCACTTTAAAGGGCGCGAAGAGGCCGAGCAGCGGGCTCCTCCGGTCGAAAACCTTCGACGCGATCCCCAAGCTGGAGCCGCAGAGGATCAGCCTCCCCCCTCCGCGCGCCCGCGAGACCGCCAGGAGGTCCCAGTACTCCTCGGGCAGCCGCTGGAACTCGTCGATCACCGCCGTGAACCCGCTCTCGACCGCGCGGAGAG
Organism: Thermofilales archaeon; assembly: GCA_028275925.1. GTDB lineage: Archaea > Thermoproteota > Thermoprotei > Thermofilales > Thermofilaceae > JANXEW01. The sequence continues at coordinate 16,241 of JAPWTS010000011.1, read as the reverse complement.
CCGCTTTCACCCCCTCCTCGAGGCTCGCGACGCGCGGCTCCCCCTCCTCGACGACGCAGGAGCCGCTCCTGCCGACGGTCACGTAAACGCTCGCACCGGCGCAGCTCCTGAGCAGGAACGTCTTTCCGGTCTTCCTCCTCCCGTACACGAGCAGCCAAGCTCTCCCAACCGGCCCCCTGCTGATGCTCCAGCACTCCCACCTCTCTATCACTACCATGATATCATGGTGATGATGTAACGGGGGTTATATCGGTGCCGCTACTCCTCCGCCTCCTCGACGCTCTCGACCTCGAGCAGCTTCAGCTCGAAGTCCCACTTGTCGTAGTAGAGGTTGCCGCCGCTCCACTCGACCTCGCCCCTCTGGCTGTCGACGGGGTCGGACCTGAAGTGGCGCTTCGGCGGGTCGAAGGGCGCCGAGATCTCGATGTTCGCCGCCAGCCTGTAGCCCTCGGTGGACCCGAAGTAGAACTCCGTCCTCCACTCCTCGCCGTGCCTCCTGCCGCCGAAGCTGGGGTCCGCGTAGAGCCACCCGTACGGCTCGACGTAGAACTGCGCCCAATCGTGCATGCCGTACCCGACCGGGTTCATGTACCAGCCGGACTCCCACCTCGCCGGGACGCCGGCGATCCTGCAGAGGGTTATGAACAGGATCGCCTGCATCCCGCAGTCGCCCCTCCTCTCCCTAGCGACGTACTCGCTGATGCAGTCGTAGAGCGCGTAGTCGCGAGCGTACGTGTAGCGGACGTTGCTGGTGATCCACTCCCAGATCCTCCTCGCCTTGAGGTACGGGTTGCGTTCGCCGCCCACGATCCGCTGGGCTAGCTCCCTCAGGTACGGCGTGAACGCGATGTGGGGAGGCCTCTCCGCCGTGTACAGCTCGTAGACCTCGGAGCCCTCGTCCACGCGAGCTTCGCGCGGGTCCACCTCGGCGTGGAAGCCCCTCGCCACGAACTCGTACTCGATCTCGCAGCGGGCCCCCTCGCGCCCCGCCTCGACCTCGAAGTACGCGGTCCTCTGCGGGTGGTCCTCGGGCGCCACGCGCCTCGGCTGGGGCTCCGCCCGCAGAACCCTGACCTCAGGGTGGAGGCCCGAGACCCGCGGCAGGGGGATCCAGACCCTCACGAGCTCGCCCTCGGGGACGGCGCCGGGCTTCACGCTCACGGTCGCCCTCACGCGGTACCTTAGCGGTAGCACGTAGCCGCCGCCGACCCGCTTCGCCGCCTCGAGCACGCGCTGCGCCCTGTCCCTCAGCGCCAGCTTGGCGATCCTCGAGAGCTCGCTCCTCCCGCGCTTCCGCCTCCCCTTCAGCTCCGGGCAGAGCCAGAACGCGTTGGGGACGAACCTCCTGAGCAGCCTCACCTCCCCGTCGATGACCGCGTGGTCGAGGCACCCGCGCTCCAGCAAAACCGCCACCTCCCCCCGCTCCAGGTCGGGGATCAGCTTCCTGAGCTCCTCGAAACCCTGGTCGAGCGTGTAGGGGAACTCGTAGCGCCACCGCGCGATCCGATCCAGCTCGAACTCCAGCCTAACCCTCTCGGCTCCCGTCGAGGCCGGGAGGAGCTTCAGGATCTCGCCCTCCGCCCTCGATAGCTCGCCCCTCCGCAGCAGCTCCTCGACAGCCTTGGGCAGGGGCGCGGAGGCGAACCACAGCTCGTTGCCGCGCTCGCTTTCCCCAAGCCGCACAGGGGGTGGTGGCGGCGCCGGTGAAAAACCTAACCTAACGGCACTTTTATCCCGCGGCTGCCCGATTCACGGTTGTGGCTGTAGCGGAGCTCGAGGCGGTGAGGAAGTCGCTGCTCGAAGCGCTCGAGCGGCTCAGCCAGGAGCCGGACGCGGCCATCAGCGCCGCTATCGAAGCCGTGCGAAGGGCCTACGCTCTAATCCCGGTCCAGCGCCGCCGCGAAGACCGCTTCATCGAGTTGGCGTTCAAGCTGCAGAGCTTGGAAAGGGCGTTCAAGGCTTCCAAGGCGCGCGTGCGCGTCGCGGCGCCCGGAGTCGAGAGGGAGCAAGCGCTGAAGGACGCTAAAGCCGACCTAGAGGAAGCGCTCTCGCTCATCGAGCAGCTGGAGCGGAGCCTCGGCTGAGAAGGAGTCGCGCTTCCACAGCTTGGGCTGGGGAGCCGGGGGGTGCGCGCTAAAGCTATAAGGGGCTTGCCGCCCTCGAACCGGGAGCAGTGCCGAACATCTCGTTCCAGATCGAGAGCGTGAGGGCCGAGAGGTACAGCTTCGAGCCGGTTGCGCAGCTGTCCGTCAACATGAACATCGTGATGGGCAAGATCGAGAAGGTGAACCAGGGTTTTGCGGCCAGCTTCCTGATCAAGCTGGAGTACGCGCCGCCCGTCGCCGCCGTGGACATGAAGGGGAGGGCGCTCATCGCCCCGCTCAACGACGAGGAGAGGCAGGAGCTGGAGAAGAGCGCCGCGAGCGGCCAGCCGCCGCCCCAGCTGGTGGCTTCCATCTTCAGCTACGCGCTGCCGGTGCTAGCGCTGCTCACGAGGGAGATCGGGCTGCCGCCGCCGGTCCCGCTGCCCCTGCCGGCCCCCCAGCAGGAGAGGCAGCCGCGAGCCCCCGGCTACGTTTGAGCGAGAGCGCTCGCCATCTTCTCGAGCTCACCGGCCGGCAGCTGCCCCCTCCTCGCGTTGAACCTGTAGACGACCTTGAAGCCCGCCGCTTCAGCGAGCGCTGCCAGCCTGGCCGAGTAGTCGGCGGGAGCCAAGCTCGTTGTCAAGCACGCGGCCGGCTTACCCGCGCACCTCTCGCGCACGTTCAAGCTCTTGAGGAAAGCCGCCATCGGCGCGGCGGGCCTCCCGATCCATACGGGGCACGCGAAGACCACAGCGGAGTAGGAGCAGGGGTCGAAGCCCTCCAGCGGCTTCAGCCGCGCCACCCCCCTAAACGTGTCGAAGACCAGCCTCGGGTTCACGTGCAGCGGCTTACCGTACTCGCGCTCGAGCTTGAGCCCCCGCAGCTCCACCTCGAACCCCTTCGACTCGAGCCCCTTCGCGAGCGCTTCGACCAAAGCCCGCGTCGTCCCCGTCCTCGAGTAGAAGACGACGGCCACGCGCGGGCCGCGGTAGGAGAAGCCCCCCTCCACCCTCTGCGAGTGGGTGACGAGCTCGGCGGCGACCCGGTACTCGCCCTTCGCGGGCGGGACCCACCTCAGGGATAGGCCGCGGTACCCCTCCTCGCCGGCCCTAGCGCGCCAACCCCACTCTTGAACGATCCCGCCGGGCCCCTCAGCCCTCACCCTCCACTCGTGCTCGAGGCAGAAGCACTGCAGCTCAGGCTTTACCGACACGCAGATGACAACCGCGCCACCCTCCCTCAGCACCTTGAGCTCAAGGGGCTCCACGCGGGATCGTTGAGGGTGCGCACCTATAAGTTTTCATCCCAGCGCTACGATCGCCACCCCGGCGATGATGAGAGCGACGCCGAGCACCTTGGCTGCGGTAAGAGCTTCGCCGAAGATCAAGTGGCCGGCCAGCAGCGTAAGAGCGTAGTTGACGCTTATCAGAGGGTAGAGCCTGCTCAGCTCGTCGTAGCTGAGCGCGGCGAGCCAAACGAGGGTCGAAAGCCCGTAGAGAGCTAAGCCCAGGAGGACCCTCCAATCGAGCAGGAGCCTCGCGAGGGAGGCCGGGTCGAGGCCGGAGCCCCTCGGCACTGCAGCCCTCCAGGCGAGCTGCCCGAGCAAACCGAGCAGCGCCGAAACCAGAGCGAGCGCGACCCCCACCTTCACGGGAGCCCCTCCCCTGAAGGGGGTAATATGGCCGCCCTCCCCGAGCCCAGCGCGGTGCGCGGAGGGCCGCTCGGGCAGCGGCGCTGAAGGTCGCGCTTGCTGGCTCTCGGAGGCGGAAGCTCGCCCGAGCGTTACCGTTAAATAGCACCCGAGACCCCCTTCACGTGCCCAAGGTTGAAGCGCTGGATGTTTGGAGGATCCTTAAGGGCGCCGGTGTGCGGAGGTTAAAGTTCGTCATCGTCGACCTCTACGGCAGGCCTAGAGGGGTCTCCTTCGGGATCGACGAAGCGAAGCGCGCGCTCGAGGAGGGTGTGACCTTCGACGGCTCCTCCGTGGCCAAGTACGCCGAAGTGCACGAGAGCGACGTGACGGCGGTGCCGGACCTCTCCTCCGTCTACGTCGACCCCCTCGACCGCTCCGCCTGGGTCTTCTGCCGCGTCGAGGACCCGCCGAGGGCGGCCGGCTTGGACCCGCGCTCCCTCCTCGCGAGGACGGTGGAGAGGCTGAGGGAGAGGGGGCTCGAGGCGAGAGTGGGGATCGAGGTCGAGTTCTTCCTCGTGAGGGTGGAAGGGGGTAGGGTGGAGCCGGCGGACCGGGGAGGGTACTTCGACCTCTCCCAGCCGGAGCTTAAGGTCGCGGAGGAGATCGAGGAGGCGGCGGAGGCCGCCGGCTTGGGCGGGTCGAAGGTCCACCACGAGGTGGCTCCCGGCCAGTACGAGTACAACCTGCCGGCCGGCGACCCGGTGAGGGCGGCCGACAGCTTCCTCTTCTTCAAGCACCTGGCCTCCGAGGTCGCTCGAGCCAGGGGGTTGAGGGCCACGTTCATGCCGAAGCCCTTCTGGGGCGTGAACGGCAGCGGAGCCCACGTGCACCTGAACTTTCTGAGCGGGGGCGAGAGCCTCTTCGGGAGGGACGGGAGCCTCTCGGCCGCGGGCCTCCACTGCCTCGCCGGCATCCTGAAGCGGGCGCGGGCTCTGGCGGCGCTGGCGGCGCCCACCGTCAACTCGTACAAGCGCCTGGTCCCCCACCACGAGGCCCCCACGAGGCTCGTGTGGGGCTACTCGAACAGGAGCGCGCTCGTGAGGGTCCCGCGCTACCGGGGCCTCGCGAACCGCATCGAAGTGCGCGAGCCAGACCCCACGATGAACCCGTACCTGGCGCTCGCCGCCCTCCTCGAGGCGGCTGCGCGGGGGCTGGAGAGGGGGGAGGAGCCGCCCGAGCCCGTCTCCGGCCCAGCCTACACGCTCGCCTCGGCCGAGGAGACGCCGCCCCACCTGGCCGCCGCCACGGCGGAGTTCGAGTCCGCCCACGGGGAGCTGGGCATCCCCAGCGAGCTGGCGGAGGCGTACGCGAGGCTGAAGAGAGCCGAGTGGAGCGAGTACGTGGAAGCGTGCGGCCCCTGGGAGGAGACTTGGAACAAGATCACCGAGTGGGAGTACAGGAAGTACCTTTAAAGCCGGGCGCGCGAAGAGCGGGCGGCGCTGCTGAAGAGTGATGATACGCCTGGGCGCGATCGGTGAGCGGGGGCGCAACGCTTCTCGCTCGAGTGCGCTAAGCTTAAACCCCCTCGCGCGTGCCGCCTCTCAGTGATGACATACCTCGGGTGCGATCGGTGAGCGGTGCGGTCCTACGCTGAGCCGCTACCGAACTTCACTTCCTGCCAGGGTAGCCTGACCTTGTCCAGCTTGTCGTGGCTCACCTCGGTGGCCAGCTCCCTCACGTAGTCGGGCATCAGGTTCAGGTAGCTCCTGTACCTGAAGTCGCCGAGCACGAGCACCGCCTGGTCCCTCGGGCTCCTCAAAGCCCTGCCGAGCGCTTGCGCGGCCCTCCGGATCGCCGGGTACACGTAGGCGTAGAGCCTCCCCCTCTCCTCGCCGTACAGCTCCTGGTAGTAGCCGATGTACAGCTTCGTCTTCGTCGTCGGCTTCTCGAAGGGCACGCCGGCGAGGAACACGCACATGAGCTCCTCGCCCGGGTAGTCGGCCCCCTCCGCGAAGCGGCCGCCCATCGGGGCGAGGAGGAGCCCCCTCCCCTCCTTCGCCATCGACTTGAAGCCCTTGAGCACCTCCGCCGCCTCGATGCCGCTCATGCTCCTCCTCTCGACGAAGGGCGCGTAGCCGAGCTCCTCCGCCCTCTTCAGCAGCCCGGCCGCCACGAGCCCCTCGAGCACGCGGTAGCTGGCGGTGAAGACGGCCGTGTTCCTGCGAACCCTCGACAGCAGCTTCGCGATCGCCTCCACGTACATGCCCGCCATCTCCCCGCTCAGCTCCTCACCCCTCGTCGTCAGGTCGTTGACCAGGTACACGGAGGCGTTGCTCTCGTCGTAGGGGCTCGGCGCGGACACCGCGTGGTAGCGCTCGAGGCCCACTGTCTCCGCGAACGCCTCGATGGGGCTCAGCGTCCCCGACATGAGCACGACCCTCCAGAACCTCCGCCACACCGCGCCGAGGAGCTCGGCGGACCGCATGTCCCATATGCTCAGGTTCACCCTCCCGTCGAGCCGCTCAGCCACGAACGCGACGCCCCGCTCCCCCCTCAGCTCCAGCGCGGCCCTGAGGAAGGAGGCGAAGTGGTGGAGGCTCGACCTCGGCCTCCTGCCCTGCCGGTAGCGGAGCTCCCGCACCGCCTCGCCGGCCTTCTCCGCCTCCTCCAGCAGCTCCAGGTCCCCGCCGGGGACGAGGTCCTGGGGGTCGAACACCTCGCTCTCCTCCTCCTTCAAGCCGGAGAAGCGGTCAGCGACGTACTCGGCCGCGTGGCGCACCAGCTCCTCGGCGCCCTTGCTCCCCACCTCCCTCGCCTCCTCCAGAGCCCTCGCGAGCGTCCCCTCGCTCACCGTGTCGCCGCCCAGGTTCAGGCCCTGCAGGTTGTGCGCCTCGTCGACGACGAGGATGGACTCGTCGAAGGGCAGCGCGGTCCTCACGCTCCAGCTGAGCCCCTCGTCCACCACGTAGTTGTAGCTGAGCGCGACGACGTCCGCGTAAGCGAGCAGCTTCCTCTGCAGGAAGTAGGGGCACACGCCGGCCCGGCTCGCCCACTCGAACACCTCCGAGTACGTGAGAGCGCCCCGCGAGAGGAGGGGGGCCGGGTCCACCTCCTCCAGCTTCCTGTAGTACCTGCACCGGCTCCGCTCCCTGCTGCAGATGTAGGAGACCTCCGAGTAGTCGAGGTCCGAGCCGAAGCGCTTCGCGAGGAGGCACATGTCCCTCTTCCCCCTGAAGCTCAAGCCCACCAGCTTCAACCCCAGCTCGCGCCGGAAGACCGCCAGCTCCTCCACCGGCCGGTCCGTCTCGCTCCCCGTCCGCACGGCCCAGACGACCCGCTTCCCCCGCTCGACGAAGGGCAGCAGCGCGCTGAGGACGACGGGGGTCTTCCCGAAGCCCGTGGGAGCTTCCAGAACGACGTTCGTGCTCCTCAAGGCGCTGGCGACCTCCGCCGCGACCTCCAGCTGCCTCGGCCTCGGCTTGTACGGGAACCTCAGCGCGACCTTGGGCGCCGGCACCTACCAGCCGGTGCGAGGGCCCTTAAGTTCGCTTCGCGCAACACCGCCCGAGCTTAACCCGAAAAGGGGCTACTTCCTGGCTGCGGTGCCCGACTTCACGGCGGCGAGGATCTTCTCGGTGTAGCGATCTAGGAGCAGGTAGACTAGGCCGAGGTTGGGCCTAGGCTTTGTGACGAGGCAGAGGACGGCGGTTCCGAGGTCCCTCATGACGACGATCTTCCCGTCCTCCAGCTCCACCGTCACGTCCTTGACGCCGGCGGAGAAGTACTGCCTGAACGCGTCCCCGACGCCGGCGACCACGGCCGCCCCCAGAGCCGCGACGATATCGTCGATGTCGGAGGGGTTGGAGGCCGCGATGAGCACGCCGTCGGGCGTAGCCAGTATCGCCCGCTCCAGCTCCCCCAAGCTCTTCTTCACCATCTCGCCCAAAACCAGCTCGGCGCTCACCTCGCCACCACCCTGTACAACCCCTCCTCCTCGTGGGGCGTCAGCTCCAGCTCGAGCGAGCCGACGCGGGCCCGCAGCGTGACCGGCTTGCCCACCTCCTCCAGCACCTTAGCTGCCTGCACGGCGTAGGCTGCCACCGCCGCGTCGACCGGGCCCTGCGCCTCCACCACCAGCCCTCTCCAGTCCACTACCGCTGCCCACTTGAACTGCACTTCGGCTCTTTTATTCTTTGCTCTCCTACCCCTCCTCGCGAGCAGGACAACGGCTACGATCGCGACCGCCGCTGCCAGGAGCAGCGGCACAACCCACTGCTGCACCGTCTCGAGCAGCTGCGGCGCCACCGCCACGAGAGCTTATTTCACCGTATTTTAAGCTTACCTTTAGTTTTCCCTTTCCGCCGGAGCGGCGCTGGTGCGCGGACCGAGCAACACCCATATAAAAGCGGAGTGAAGTGGGAGCGGGGGTCCCTTGCAGGCGGAGAGCGTGCTCGTCGCCGGCGCCTTCGGAGCGGGGAAGACGACGTTCGTGCGCACCCTCAGCGCGAAGTTCCTCACGGCGGAGAGGGAGCTGAGCGGGGAGCGGGCCAGCTTCGGGGAGCGCAGGCTTAAGCCGGTGACGACCGTCTTCGCCGACATCGGCGTTATCGAGCTGGACGGGAGGAGGCTGGTCCTCTACGGGGCTCCGGGGCAGTCGCGCTTCGACTTCACGATCAGGGGCTTGGCTTCGCGGTGCAGGCACCTCGTGCTGCTCGTGGACACCTCCGACGAGGCGGCGGTGCTCAGGAGCAAGCTCTACTTCGAGCGCCACCTGAAGCCCTTCTTCAACCGCTTCGAGCGCCGCGTAGTCGCCCTCAACAAGCGCGACATCTCGAAGCTGAGCGTCGAGCGGGTCCTCGAGCTCTTCGGCAGGGTCGACGCGCCCGTCGTGGAGGCGGTCGCGACCGACAGGGACTCGTGCCTCCGCGTGCTCAGGGTGCTCCTCGGCACGCTCAAGGCTTGACCGCGACGACCGTGGAGAGCAGCTCCCCCTCCCGCACCCTAACCCTCGCGAAACCCTCCGACAGCAGCATGTCCTCGAGCTCCTCCCTGCTCGGCGGCCGCCTGCCGCCCACGGCCGCGATGAACGGGTTGAGCGGGTTGACGCCGCCGGCCCTCTCCAGCGGGGCGATCAGCAGCAGGTAGCCGCCCGGCTCGAGCAGCGTGTAGAGGCGGCTGACGACGGACCTCGCGTCGTAGAACCAGTTCACGGGGGAGGCCGCGATGGCTAAGCCCACCGGGTCCCTCACCCTCCCGCTCAAGCTCGTGCAGTCGCCGACGACGAGCTCGTAGCTGCGCGCGCCGGCGGCGACAAGCCGCTCCTCGACGAGCTCCAGGTTGAGGGGCGAGGGGTCGACGGCGATCAGCTTGCCCCACTGCCCCACCACCGCCTCCAGGCAAACGCCGGGCCCCGAGTGAAGGTCAAGCGCCGCGCTGTCGGCTCTCGCCCTCACCTGGGCGAGGCCCTGCCGCAGGGCTTCCTGGAACTCGCCGGAGAGCATGAAGGCTTCGGCGAAGAGCCTGAACTGGGGGGCGGCCCACGGCTCCTCCGACTCCCTGATGGGTAGAACCCTCTCCGCGAGGAAGCGGAGGACCTTGAGGAGGTACGGGTCCGCCCGCCCCTGGGCCGGCGGGAGCATCGAGACGGCCCGCTGGACCTCCCTCGACCACGGGGCTCCGGAGACCGCGCGGGCGAGAACCCCCGCGGCCTCGACGGCGGCTGCCCTCGCGCTCACGCTCCCACCTCCTCCAAGCCGACCACGCCCCTCCTCTCCAGCGAGAGCAGCGCTTGCAGGCGCTCGCGGATCGTCAGCGGGTCGGGCCCCGCGATCGCGTCGATCAGGCGCCACCCGTTAACGCCGATGGCGAAGTCGACGAGCCTCGGCGAGAGGCCCGGCACGCGCGCCGCGTACTCGCGGAGCAGCTCGGCTGCGCCCGGGTCCACCCTCACGGTCAGCCTCCTAGCCTTCAGCGCGATGCCGAACATCCGCGCGGCGAAGGGGCTCGGCGGGCTGGCGGCGTACGCGTCGAGGAGGAGGATCGAGAGCAGGAGCCCCCCGAGGTCGGGCTGCCCCGCGCGCCCCACCGCCTCGAGGAGCGCGCCGCCCCACTCCACGACCCGCGCCGCGTGCTCGAAGCTCCTGAGCTCGAGGTCGAGCGCGTGCTCGCCGCGGAGGACCCTCAGGAGGGCCCGCGGGCTCCCCGCGAAGCACTCGACGCTCCAGCCGCCCGACGACGCGCGGAACCCGGCGACGAGGCTCGTGTAGGACAGGAAGGAGGGGTTGACGCGCAGCACCTCGCCGCGCTGCAGGGTCCTGAAAGCGCGGACGCCCCTTTCCCTCCCCTCGCCGTCCACGTAGACGACGAGCACGTGGTCCCCGTGGTAGTCGGCGACCCCGACGAGCCCCGTCGGGCTCGCCGCGGCCGCCACCAGCGTGTCCTCCCCAACCTGGATCGCGGTCTCCCTCCCGCACTCGGGGCACTTGAGCTTCAGGACGCGGACCGCCCTAGCCGCCACGCTCACACCCCGCGATAGCCTCGGCGAGCTTCCGGAAGGGCTCCTCGACCCCCGCGCCCGTCTTCGCGGAAACCTCGAAGTACGCTAGGAAGCCCCTCCTCTTCGCGTAGAGCTCGGCGTAGGAGCGCGGCACAACCCTCAGCTCCTCGAGGTCCGCCTTGTTCCCCACGAGCACGCGGGGGATGTCGCCGACCGTCGAGAGCGTCACGTCGAGCCAATCCTCCAGGTGCTCGAACGTCTCCTCCCTCGTGATGTCGAACACGAAGACCGCCCCCCTAGCCCCCCTGAGGAAGACGGGGGCGAGGAAGCGGAAGCGCTCCTCGCCGCCCAGATCCCAAATGACGAGGCGCACGGCCCCGTCGCCCGTCTGCAGGTCCTTCACGTAGTGGGCGACTCCCACCGTCAAGCGCTGCAAGGGGTTGAAGCCGGCGCCCGCCAGGACGCTGGCGATGCTCGTCTTGCCCACACCCCCGTCGCCGCACAGCACGACCTTGAAGGCCCGGGCCGGCCCCACGGGGCTGTGGCGGTTACGGGCTTAAAATTTTATCGATCCGCTGGGAAGCCTGCTCAGCCTGCCAGAGCGTGAAGCCCAGCTTCGCCTCCGACCTCACCAGCATCACGAGCACGAACTCCTTCCCCACGCTCTTGATCACCAGTGTCCCACCCTCGCTCGTGACGATCACGTGCTTCAGCGAGCCGCCCCTCAGCTCCTTGATCACCTGCTCCGCGACGCCCTGCAGCGTGGCCGCCATCGCGGAAACCTTCAGCTCGTCGGCCTCGCCCATCTGCGAGGCCACAGGCATACCGTCGCTCGTCACCAGCGCCACCGCGTCCAAGCTCGGGTTATCCTTCCTCAGCTCCTCCAGCACCTGGTTCACAGCCTCGTACCTGCCCTTCATCGGGTAATCCCCGCGTAACACCGTGAAAAAGCTTACGTTGAGGAAAGCGGTGCCGGAAAGCAAAGGAGGGTGTAGGGCGCGCTCCCTTCCCGCAACAAAGATAAGCTTCGGAAAGAGGGGGGCGCGTGGAGCTCTCCACGCTGCTGCTGGTAGCGGTCGCAGTCGCCCTGGCGGTGGCCGTAGCCCTCTGGGCCGCCACCATCGCCACCCAGAGCACCGGCATCGAGCTCCTCGAAGTCAAGTGCGCGGCCGAGAGGCGGGGCGAGAGGGTCGCCGTCACCGTCGCAATCGCCAACAAGGGCACGAGGGCGGCGACCGTGGTGGGGGTGGTGGTCAACGGGGAGCCCAGGGAGGTCCGGCTCACCGTGAAGCCGGGCGAGACCGCGGCGCTCGAGGTCGAGGTGCCGGGCGCGGACGCGGTGCAGGTGAACGTGAAGACGAGCGGCAGCGAGTACCCGTGCCTCGCGCCGGTGAGGGGCTAGATCCTCGGCATGAGCCCCGAGACGATGGCGGGGCCGACCATCATCGCGGCTAGGTTGGAGAGGGTGAGGAGCAGCGCGTGCTTGAAGCCGGCCGCGACCCGCTCCGAGCTGATCTTGCCGGCCGCCAGCCCCATGATGTAGCTGTTGAGGATGACGGGCGGCATGAACATGTTGATGAGCTGCGCCTCCGAGATGGCCTGCCCCGCGAACCTCATCAGCGAGCCCATGAAGCCCACCAACACGATGACGACGACCGTGATGATGAGCGCGCCCACGTAGGGCATGAGGATCAGGGGCCTGAGCGTCGCGCGCTTCTCCCTCTCCACCTGCTCCAGCGTCTCCGCGTAGCTCGCCAGAGCCTCCAGCGTCTCCGGCATCCCCCCGCCCACCTCGATGCTCTCCGTCAGCAGGTACATCGAGATGAGCGCGAACCAGTTCTTCATCCCCCTCGCGAACCGCTGGAAGATCTCGCCCAGCGGGACGCCCCAGCCCACCTGCTTCGCCACGTCCCTCAGGTAGGGGGTGAACCGCCCGTAATCCCTGCTCCTCAGCGTTATGATGCACTTCTCCGGCGACATCCCCGTCTTCCTCACCTCCACCAGGTCCCTGAGGAACCTGGTGAGACCGTACTGGATCCCGCTGAACTTCGCGTTCGAGTACGCTTCCGCGACAACAGCCGGGACCAGCCCGGCGCTCAGCGCCACGACCATGCCGACGCCGCTCTCGTAGCCCCTACCCAGCTTCAGCGCGCTCGTCAGAGCGCTCGTCAGCGAGGCGAAGGGGGCGAAGGTGGAGCGCAGCGCGGTGGAGAGGGGTTCGGGGACCATGAAGGGGAGAGCCATCGAAGCGAAGAGGAAGAAGGTCACCGGCAGCCCCACCCCGAAGAAGACGTAGTAGGGCTGCGCGTCGTACACCGGGTACTTCGGCTGCATCAGGTCGGCGATGTAGATGAAGAGGCCCGACAGCATCGGCATGACGATGTAGGAGAACATGACGAACTGGAGCTCGCCCCCCGCGAGCCCCATCCCCGCCTGCGCGAGCGCGGCGTTCACCACGTACATCACGTAGATCGTCATCGAGGTGAGCAGCACCATCGCCATGTACGCCTCCAGCAGCATCGCGATCCGCTCCCCCGCCATCCTCACCTGCGAGACGCGCTCCCTCAGCATGATCTCCGTCTGCCGCTGCAGGTAGTGGACCACGTCGCCCCCAGCCCTCAGCGTGGCCGCGTAGCCGAGCAGCAGCTGCTTGAAGCCTCCGTGCGGCACGCGCCTGGCGATCTCCTCCACCGCGGTCAGCGGGTCCTCGCCCATCGCCCTCACCCGGAGGAAGAAGCGCATCGCCTCCTTCTTCACCTCCCTGAACAGGACCGCCGGCGCCTTCGCGAGCCGCTCGAAGCTCGTGTACGGCGAGATACCGCCCGTCGCCATCACCGTCACGTAGACGGAGAAGTAGGGGGTCTCCAAGTCGAAGCTGGAGGAGCGCGAAGCAACCTTCAGCTTCGGGTAGACGAGGCCCAACCCGAAAACCGCGCCAGCGGCGGCGAAGGGGATGAGCGCCGAGAGGGCGGCAGCCTGCAGCGGAGCGAGCACGCCGGCCCCAGCCAGCAGGAGGGAGACGGGCGCAGCCACGGCGAAGCCGACGGCGAAAGCGATCAGCGAGACCAGCACCACGCGCGAAGCGTAAGCGGCCGGGTACACCCGCATGTCAGCCGAGACGATGTCTCCCCGCAGCCAGGGGAACATCCTGCTCAACGCCTCCCCAGCCCACCCGAAAACCGCGTACGCGAAGCCATCCAGGTTAGCCACAGGGGCAGAGCCCCGCCAAAGTATTTATACTTAGCTCCAGGAGAGCCCGAGGCCGCGCCCCCCGCTGCTGCGCGCTCGCGCGAGCCTTATATACCCGGCGCCCCAGCAAGCTCGGAGATGAGCGCAGAGCTGAAGCGAGAGATCCTGCGCCTCCTCCGGGAGGACGAGGAGTTCAGGTACGCGGTAGCCGGCTACCTAGGCCTAGAGGACATAAGGACCGCCCTAGCCCAGCTCGCGGAGGCGGTGAAAGCCCTCATAGACGCCGTGAACGCGCTGAACTCCAGAGTCAGGAGCTTGGAGGAAGGCCTCGGGGAGGTGAAAGCCAGTGTTTCCTCCCTCAATGAACGAGTGGAGAAGCTGGAGGCTAACGTCTCCTCCCTCAACGAGCGCGTGGGGAGACTAGAGGTCACCGTGTCCTCCCTTGATGAGAGAGTCGGAAGGCTAGAGACCAGCTTCTCTTCCCTCAACGAGCGGGTGGAAAAGCTTGAGGCCAGCGTTTCCTCCCTCAGTGAAAGAATGGATAGGGTGGAGGCTAACGTCTCCTCCCTCAACGAGCGTATGGGGAAGGTGGAGCGCGAGCTGCGCTCGATGCGCAAAACGCTCGAGAACCTGACGATGAGCGAGGAGGAGGAAGCGAACCTCGTCGTCACCCACTTCTTGAGGGAGAGGGGGATCAGCATCGAGACAGGCCCCGCCGTCTTCGACAAGAGGTACGAGTTCGACATCTACGGGACGACGGGCCAGCTAACAGTAATCGGCGACGCGAAGGTGAGAGCGGGCCCCCGCGCCGTCAGAAAGCTGGTCGAGAGGGTTGAGGAAGCGAAGAGGAGGTGGCCGGAGAAGCTGCCCGGCAGGGTGGTGGCGGTGCTCTACTGCCTGAGAGCGGCGCCCGGCACCGCCGAGGAAGCGGAGAAGCTGGGCGTCTGGCTCCTCGAGTCGATGCGCGAGAAGACGAGGCTCCCGCTGTAGGGCTGCGACACAAATTTTAATCCCCCGCGCTCCGGAGGAGCGGGTAAGCTTGGAGCAGGCGGCCACGCAGGTGAGGAAGCAGGAGGCGAGTAGGAAGGAGGGGGGGAAGAAGAGGGAGGAGCGGAAGAAGGCGCTCGAGGCAGCGGAGCTGAGCGAGGGCGTCGAGTTCCTCCCCGTCAAGGAGGGCTGGAAGATCGTGGAGGAGTACTGGGTCGTCGAACCCTACGCGAAGGTGAAGATCGTCGAGATACCGGAGCTGGGCGGCCAGAAGGCGTACTACGTGGAGGAGGTGCAGCTGACGAGGGAGGAGCGGAGGGCGGTGGACAAGCTGATCGACATCCTCAGCGTCGAGCTCGAACCCCCCGCCTCGTTCGAGGCGGACGTGAGGCAGCACATCATCGAGCAGGCGAGGAGGCTCGCTGAAAAGTACAGGTCCGCGGTCCGCGTGCCGAAGGCCAGCTGGGGCAAGGTCCTCTACTACATCGAGAGGGACCTGGTCGGCTACGGGCCCATCGAGGTGCTCATGCGCGACTACAAGCTGGAAGACGTCAGCTGCGACGGCGTCGACAGGCCCATCCACGTGTGGCACAGGGACTACGAGAGCATCCCCACCAACGTCGTGTTCAGGAGCAGGGACGCGCTCCGCGAGTTCGTCGTCAAGCTCGCCCACATGGCGGGCAAGCACATCTCCGCCGCCTTCCCCATCGTCGACGCGATGCTGCCGGGCAGGCACAGGCTCGCGGCCACCTACGGCGAGGAGGTCTCGCCCAGAGGCAGCACCTTCACGATCAGGAAGTTCAGGGAGAGGCCCTTCTCCATCGTCGAGCTCCTCGAGAGCGGGAACCTCGACTCGTGGACCGCAGCCTACCTCTGGCTCATGATCGAGAACAAGATGACCGTCATGGTGATCGGCGCCACGGCGGCGGGCAAAACCACCTTCCTCAACGCGCTCACCAACTTCTTCAAGCCCGGCTTCAAGGTGGTCACCATCGAGGAGACACCCGAGCTCAACCTACCCCACGAGAACTGGGTCCAGCTCACCAGCAGGGAAAGCTACGGGCTCGGCGCCTCCAAAGTCGGCGAGATATCCCTGTACGACCTGGTCAGGCTCTCGCTCAGGTACAGGCCCGACTACATCATCGTCGGCGAGGTGAGGGGCGCCGAAGCCTTCGTCCTCTTCCAGGCGATGGCCACCGGCCACGGGGGCATGTCCACCATGCACGCCGAGTCCCTGTGGGCCGCGATCAGGAGGCTCACCAGCCCCCCCATGAACGTCGCGCCAGCCTACATACCCGCGATGAACATCGCCGTCTACGTCGAGCGGACCCTCCTGCCGGACGGGAGGATCGGGAGGAGGATGCGCAACCTCTGGGAGGTGGAGGACTACGACAAGTACAGGGAGATCGTGCGCTGGGATCCCGCAACCGACAAGCACGCGATCGTCGGCAGCAGCGTCCACCTCGCGACCGTCGCCGCGAGAGTGGGGAAGAGCGTGGAGGAGGTGATGGAGGAGATCGAGCGGCGGAGGACGGTGCTCGAGTGGATGAAGCTGAAGGGGATAAAGGACACGAGGGACGTGTTCGTCTGGATCAACCGGTACTACGTGAACCCGAGGGAAGTGTACGAGCTGGCGAGAGGCGAGCTCGAAGAGCTGAGGGTGAAGCCCAAGCCGCCCATCGTCGCGCCCCTACCGAGGGAGGAGGTCGTCGTCCAAGTCGCCGCGAGGCCCGCGCCCCGCGCAGCGCAGAGCGAGGCGCTCGCGAGGCTGCGCTCGCTATCCACCATGGTGCGCGCCAGGATGGCGGGAGGGCCGCCGCTGAGCAGGGAAGCGGCGGCGGTGCTCAAAGCC
>JAPWTS010000077.1 GCA_028275925.1 Thermofilales archaeon | reverse complement strand
CCCCCCTCTCGCGGCGAGACGCGCAACCCCCTCTGATCCTCCTCCACGACCGCGCCAGCCTTCTCGAGCGCCTTCCTCGCCGCGTCCCTCCACGACATCGCGCGCGATGCTTGCACGAGGTTAAAAAGGTGTGCGCGCACGGAGCGGGCTTCCGCGTCAGCGTGCTGCGCTCGAGGGGTGTAGAGCTCTTCGAAGAGCTTCTAGCGCGCGGAGGGGCGCGCTCTTTCGCATCTTCGCCCGCCTAGCTTCGCTGGAGCGTTCTCTATAGCGTCGTTGCGTATTCTCTATCCTTTTCTTTAACTTTTAGTTTAGAAAAATTCACTTTCGGGCTTCTCAACGTCGAATTTATAAAGCCCCGGTTCGCCTTAAGCCCGTGAGCCGCGGGGACAACGCGGTGATAGCGGACGCGGTGAGGGGGCCTCAGCTTCGGGCCCTTGAGCGGGAGGTTGCCCCGTTGAACGCTTGGGCCCGGCTCCTCTTGGAGCAAGGTGGTGACCCCCGCTGCGGCGGGGGGAGTGGGGCCCAAGCTTTGCAGAGAGTGCAGGTGGTGAGGACGGACACCCTGCGGCTGCTCACCACGCCAGAGATCGACGATTTCCTGCGGCGAGTCGGCGACGCTACAGCCAAGCTGATCAACATGGAGAACTATCGGAGACGACGACGGTTCTTCGAGGGAAGGGGCATCGACTGCAGCTGGCAATCAGCTTGGGCGCGCCGCTTCGCGGAGTACTTCGAGATCTACAAGCTGCTTGGTTCGAGGAACTTCCACGAGGCTTGCCGGCTGATTGAGGAGCAGTGGAGGAGCTTTGTCGGATTGCTGAGGGCGGCTAAGGAGGGGAAGTTGGAGCCTTGGCAAAAGGTTCGCCCGCCTGGCTATCGGAAAGATAGGGATGGGCAGCGCGTGCCGATCGTTGTCGTAAGGTTCGACAACTACCGCATCGACTTGGAGAGGAGGGTGCTGCGCCTCGGCTACTGGAACATCGAAGTACCCTTCAAGGGGAAGCTGCGCTGGTTAACAAGGCCGGGCGCGAAGCAGGGCCGCTTGATCATCACCTACGATCCCGCGAAGAAGCGCTGGTACGCTCGCGTGAGCGTGGAGGTGGTGCTCGAAGGGAGGCTCGGCGGCGGGTTGAAGGCGGGCGTCGACCTTGGCAGGGAGCGCTTGATCGCGCTCGTCACCGAGCCGGTTAACAGCAGCGGCGAGGGCGTCGCGCTGCTTTACAGGGGTGGGCCTCTGAAGAGCGACTACTTTTACTTCGAGAAGAAAATCGCAAAGATCGATAAAATGCTATCCGATCCCAAATCCGAAGAAATGGACAGAGCCGTGTTGAAGGAGGTGCGCAGGAGGCTGTACGAGAAGAGGGGGAAGCGCAGGGATCAAGTGTTCGCGAACGCGGCGGCGCACTTGGTCAGGTTGTGCTTGGGGCTCGGCGTGGCTGTGCTGCTCCTCGGCTACCCGCGCGGCATAGCGCGAGACAAGCCCGGTAAAGGGAACTCGAACATGTGGAGCTACAGGAGGCTGGAGCAGCGCATAGCGGTCGCAGCCGAAAACCATGGCATCCCCGCCTTCGAAATTCCTGAAGATGGGACTTCGAAGAAGTGCGCGAGGCACGGTTGCGAGGTAGTTAGGAAGCCTAGAGGGTTGGTCAGGTGCCCCCACGGGCATGTAATGCACGCGGACTTGAACGCCGCCATGAACATCTTGGCGCGAGGCGGAGGCAGGGTGCCGCAGCGAGTCAGAGTGCTCAGCTTCATACCCACGGCGAGCAGAGTCGTAGCGGTCAACGTGAAGAGCAGTAACCCCGCGTAAAGGCGGGGTAACCGGGTGGCGCGCGCTAAAAAAGGCGTCTGCCGCTCAGCGGGCGAGGAGCGGCCTCTTGACGGCTTCGAGCTCTACCCTCGCGTCGAGCACGTCGAGGCAGAGGCTCAGGAAGTTGCCGGTTAGGGAGAGGAACGGGTCACCGATCACCTCGCCCGGGCTCCGCCCTTCGAAGAAGCTCCGGTGCAGGGACGCCAGCTTCGACGCCGCGCCGACCTCCCCCTCCCTGAACACCGCGGAGGCTAGCGCCAGCGACTCCCCCATCATCGCGACGAGGGCCTCGCCGGGCCGCCTCCCGCTCTCCCTCGCGTACATGGCCATCTGAACCAGCGTGTCGCCCATCCTCTCCAGCGTCTTCCCGTAGTAGAGCGAGGGAAGGATCTCGGCGGCGTCGCTCAAGCCGAGCTCGCGGAGCAGGTGGGGTCTCCTGAAGCACATCGAAGCTTGCCGGACGAGGAGGAAGTAGAACTTGTCCAGCTCGTCGTCCCTAGCCACCACCCTGTCTAGGACCTCGGGGCCGGCGCCGCCCGCGTACGCCGCCAGGTCCCCCAGCGACTCGCCGACGAGGGAGGACATCCTGCCCAGGATCCTCCCGAAGCCCAAGCTCGCGTGGTCTAGCACGACCTCGAGCACCGCGTAGCCGGGCCCCTCCTCCACGATCTCCACCCCGCTCAACCTTCGGGTCAGCCTGCCGAGGGCTCCGAGCGCGGCGGGGGGCGCGACGACCCTTATCGCGTCGTAGCCGGCTTCGTACAGCGCGATCACCCCCCTCTCCACTTCGGCCTCCGTCCCGTCGGGGAGCTCCAGCAGGGCCTTCCACCGCCCCGAAGCCGCGCCGGCGGCGGTCTCGGGCGCGAGGAGGAGCGTGCCGTCGGGCAGCTCGCGTATGACGACCTTGGACCCCTTGTCCACGCCCCACTTCCTGGCCCACCGCCTCGGGAGGGAGACGGCGAGGGAGGAGTAGCCGACCCTCTGAACCCTCCTGACGTGCACGCGCGCGCCCGCCTCAACCACGAGTAAGTAGAGAAGGGGATGGATATATAGAATACTTTCGCTCGGCTTATCTGCAGCGCCGGCCGCGCAGGCCGTGCGTCTCGTGGATCCGTTCGAGCGGGTGCCGGTCGCGCTCAGCCTAGACGACGTGCTCCTCGTCCCCCAGTACTCCGACATCGGCAGCGTCGACGAGATCGACGTGTCGACGAACGTGACGAGGAGGCTCAGGCTGAGGATCCCCATCATCAGCTCGCCGATGGACACCGTCACGGGGAGGGAGATGGCCCTGCGCTTGGCAGAGCTGGGCGGGCTCGGCGCGCTACCCCGTAACATGGACGTGCGCGAGGCTGTCGCGGTGGTCGAGGAGGCGAGGAGCAGGAAGCTTCCCGTAGCGGCCGCCGCCGGCCCCCTCGACGACGAGCGGGTCAAGGCCCTGGTCGACGCGGGGGTGAGCCTGATCATCGTCGACTCGGCCCACGGCCACAGCAGGAGCGTGATCGAGGCGACGAGGAGGTACAAGGAGTACGGGGTGGACGTGATGTCGGGGAACGTCGTCACGCCCGAGGGGGCTCGGGCGCTCATCGACGCGGGCGCCGACGCCCTAAGGGTCGGCATCGGCTCGGGCCACGCCTGCACGACGAGGGAGGTGGCGGGGGTGGGCGTCCCGCAGCTCACCGCGATCGCGTGGGTCGCCAGCGTGGCGAGGGAGGCGGGGGTCGGCGTCGTCGCGGACGGCGGGATCGAGAAGCCGGCGCACGTCGTTAAAGCCCTAGCGGCCGGCGCGGACGCGGTCATGCTCGGCTACCTGCTCGCGGGGACCGACGAGGCGCCGGGGGAGGTCGTTGAGATCGAGGGCAGGAAGTACAAGCCGTACAGGGGGATGGGCAGCCGCGGCGCCCTCGCCTCGGGCTCCACCCGCTACGGGTCCTTCAAGCGGGTGCCCGAGGGCGTGGAGGGGTACGTGGAGTGCAGGGGGCCGGTCTCGCAGGTGGTCGACCTGCTGGTCAACGCGCTGAAGCAGGGTATGGGCTACGTCGGCGCCCGGAACCTGGAGGAGCTGAGGAGGAAGGCGGTTTTCGTGAGGATTACGGATATGGGGCTCTACGAGAGCTCCCCGCGGGGGATGCTCGTCACCCGGTGGCTGTGATGGAGGTCGAGGTCGGAGCCCTCCTCACCCCCAAGGGGGTTTTCGAGAACGCGAGGCTGCGCCTGAGGGGGGAGGGCTCGCTCTACGCCGAGACCGCGCTTGTCCCCGGCTTCTCCGACGCGCACGCCCACCCGCAGGTGGTGGACTACGGCGGCGGCCGCTGGGGGAACGCCTACGAGTGGATGGCGGGGAGGAAGCTGAGGGTGGACGAGGCGGCTCTGAGGGCCGACATGGAGCTCTCCTCGAGGCTGGCGGCGGCCGCTCTGCTCAGGGAGCTCCTCGACGGCGTGACGATGGTCGCGATGGTCGGGAGGGGGGAGGCGAACTTCGCCGCGTACAGGAGGCTGCCGGTGAAGCCCAGGGTCGCGCTGCTGCCCACGATCCTGGAGAGCTCGCGCGGGTGGCTCAACGCGTGGGACGCGATCGACCTGCTGATCACTCTCTCCTCGCTCGACGGCGCCGTGCCCGTGGGGCTCTTCGTCCACTCGCTCGGCCACGTCTCGCGCGAGTCGCTGAGGGCCGCCTACGAGGCCTCGAAGACGCTCGAGGTGCCCTTCGCGCTGCACCTGAGCGAGGGCGTCGACGAGCTGCCCCAGCTGGTCGAAGCGCTCGGCCTGAGGGAGGGCGAGGACAGCGGGGTGATCGCGGTGCACTGCATCTCCGGCTCCGGCTACAAGCGCTACGGGATAAGGGTCGTGCACTGCCCCCTCTCGAACCTCACCCTCTACGGCAGGACGCTCAGCGACGTGAGCGAGGTGGACGCGCTGGGCAGCGACTGGCCGCTGCTGCTCGGCAGCGCCCTCGCGGCCTACAGGGCGGCCGTCGAGGTGCACGGCGTGGAGAGGGCGCCGCTCCTGCTCGAGAGGGCGACGGTCGGCGGGTACAGGCTCTACGGCCTCGAGTGGAGGGGCGACGCGGCGTTCTTCGACGAGCCCCTGGAGAGGGTTGCCGAAGGCTCGGCGCTGCCGAGGTTCGTGGCGGTGAGGGGCGAGCTGGCGGTGGCGGAGGGCGAGCTCGTCGGGCTGGGCAAGACGAGGGCCGACGTCGAAAGGGAGATCCGCGAGCTGATCAAGCTCGCCGAGGAAAGGTACCCGGCGAGCTAGCGCGAGGCGCTCGGGGGTGGGGCAATGGAGAGGCGCGTCGTGGTCGTGGACTTCGGGGGGCAGTACGCGCACCTGATCGCTAGGAGGGTGAGGGAGCTGGGCTTCTACGCCGAAGTCGTTCCCTACGATGCGCTCAAGCCGGAGGACGTGTCCGGCGCGGGCGCCATCGTGCTCTCGGGAGGGCCCTCGAGCGTGCTGGAGGAGGGGGCGCCGCGCCTCGATCCCTCGCTGCTCGAGCGGGCCTTGAGGGAGGGCAAGCCGGTGCTCGGCATCTGCTACGGCCACCAGCTGCTGGCGCTCGAGCTGGGGGGTAGAGTCGAGAGGGGCGAAAGGGGGGAGTACGGGAGCGCGACCCTCGAGGTGCTAGCGGACGACCCCCTCTTCAGCGGCACGCCCAGGGTTCAGAGGGTCTGGATGTCGCACAAGGACCGCGTCGCCTCGCCGCCCCCCGGCTCGGTCGTGCTGGCGAGGACGGAGGCGTGCGAGGTGGCCGCGTTCAAGCTCGCGGGAGCCAGGGTGTACGGGGTCCAGTTCCACCCGGAGGTCGGGCACACCGAGCACGGGGCGAGGATCCTCGAGAACTTCCTCAGGGGCATCGCCGGCCTCGAGCCCTCGTGGAGGCCGGAGGACGCGGTGAAGGGCATCGTGGAGCGCGTGCGCGCAGCGTACAAGGGGGGCAACATCCTCGTGGCGGCGAGCGGCGGGGTCGACTCGACGACGGCCGCGTACATCGTGAAGATGGCCGTGGGGCCCGACCCCATCCACCTGGTCGTGATCGACACGGGCCTCCTCAGGGAGGGGGAGGCCGAGAGGGCCGTCAGCACGCTGAGGTCCCTCGGCTTCAAGCACGTGCACCTGGTCGACGCGTCGAGGGAGTTCCTCAGCGCGCTCAGGGGCGTGGTGGACCCGGAGGAGAAGCGGAGGGTGATCGCCCGCGTGTACTTCGAGGTCCTCGAGCGGAAGGCGAGGGAGCTGAGCGCCGCGTACGGCGAGTTCAGGTACCTGGTGCAGGGGACGATATACCCGGACAGGATCGAGAGCGGGAGGGCCGGCAGGGGCTCGGACAGGATCAAGAGCCACCACAACGTGACGCTCCCCGAGAGGCTGGGCCTCGAGCTGATCGAGCCGCTCGCCGACTTCTACAAGGACGAGGTGCGGAGGGTCGCGAAGGCCCTCGGCCTCCCCGAGGAGCTCGTCTACCAGCACCCCTTCCCCGGCCCCGGGCTGGCGGTCAGGGTCGTCGGCGAGGTGACGGAGGAGAAGCTGAGGATCGTGAGGAGGGCCACCAGCATCGTCGAGGAGGAGCTGCGCAAAGCCGGGCTCTACCGGAGCCTCTGGCAGGCGTTCCCCGTCCTCCTGCCCGTGAAGACCACGGGGGTCAAGGGCGACGCGAGGTCGTACGAGTACGCGATCGCCCTGCGCGCTGTCGTCAGCGAGGACGCGATGACCGCCGAGTTCGCGAAGCTCCCCTGGGAGCTCCTCGAGAGGATCGCCTCGAGGATCGTCAACGAGGTGGAGGGCGTCAACAGGGTCCTCTACGACGTGACGAACAAACCGCCCGCCACAATTGAGTACGAGTAATCGGCGCAGCGGCTTAGCGAAACCCGCTTAGCGCGTGCCGCGACCCCGCAACGTTTAAGCGCGGATTCGGCCGAAGAGCTCGGGTATGAGCACGCTGAGGATCAAAGCTAGGGGGGATCTGGTGCGCTGCCCGAAGTGCGGGTACAGGTTCAGCGTGTCCTACTCGCGCGCCTTCGCCTGCAGCGGGTGCTACATGGCCAGCTTCAAGTGCGATTACGTGAAGTGCCCGAACTGCGGCCACGAGTTCCTAGTTGAAGGCTAGGGGCTGCGGCCTCCGCTCCACAGCTCCTCGAAGTAGTCCTCGACTCTGGCTGCGATCTCGCTCGAGCGGATGAGGACGCTGTACTCGTGGTTCTCCTTCAGGGCGGACTCGGTCCAGTTGTGGGACCCGATCACCACCCACTCGCCGTCCACGATCACGACCTTCGCGTGCGTGGTGACGCCGGCTTTCGGGTCGAGCCGCACGGGCACGTTCCTGGACTTCAGGAATTCGATCGTCTCCGGGTAGCTCTGCTTCGTCACGTCGTCCACGACGACCCTGACGTCCAACCCCCTCCTCCTGGCGCTCGCCAGCAGCTCGATCAGCGCGTTGGCGGGGTCCGTCTCGGCGCTCTCCCTTGGGTCGTACTTCGCCACGTACATGATGACGTGGACGCTCTTGTTGGCGGAAGCGATGAGCTTCGAAACCGCCTCGAAGTACTTTTGGTCGGGCAGCAGCTCCAGCAGCCCGGGTGCCGAAGCCCGCGGCTTGAGCGCGCTGAGCAGCAGGTACGCGGCCGAGGCCCCGATGACGATGCCGAGCACGAGGCCTACCGCGAGGAAGCCGGTAGCGCTCCCGGCGCGGGGTCCCCGGGAGCGGTTCCGGTCACCGCCTCCCCCGCTGGCGTACACGCGTCATCCCCGCTGAGAAGGGGAAAGATGGGAGAAAAAAAGTTTGTGTTTACTCGCTGGACCGCGCCTCGAAGACGTACGTGCCCGAGCCGACGCGGAAGACCACGTAGCCCTCCTCGGCCCACGCTCCCTCGACGCCCTCAACCCGCTCCACTAGCGCGCCGCCCCTCCACACGACCTTCCCGCTCTCCGCGACCACGGGGTTCTTGAAGCCGTGGACCGGCACGTACACCAGCGCGGTGGAGCCGACGGGGACGGAGACCTTCAGCGCCACCCTCCCGCCCTCCCTGGAC
>JAPWTS010000010.1 GCA_028275925.1 Thermofilales archaeon | reverse complement strand
GCGGCCCCGCGTCACCGTGAGGGTGAGCCCGCCCGTCGCCGGCGTGCCGGTGCGGCTCACCGCCGCCAGCTGCTACGCGGTCGAGCAGCTCTCGCTGGCGACGGACGAGCGGGGGGTCGCGGAGGCGCTGCTGGAGCCCCAGCTCCTGCCCTGCCAGCTGAGGGTGCTGGTCTCCGTCCCCCACCCCGGCTACAGGGCCGAGCCCGCGGAAGTTGAAGCGTGGCCTCTTCCACCCCCGGAGCTCTTGGCAGCCGTTGCCGCAGCGATCGCGCTCGCGATATTTGTTAAACGGAGGAGGAAGCTTTAGGCTACTTCCAGAAAGATGGGTTGAGCTGACCTGTGGGATATAGCGTGAACGACGTGCTGAAGGAGCTAGAGGAGAGGGAGAAGGAAGCTAGGGAGATGAGGAGGCAGGGGGCCGACTGGAGCTACATAAACTCGCTGCCGCCCCGGGTCAGGGCAGCCGTGGTGCTGTTCATAGAGAGCGGGGACCTCAGGCTCTGCCAGAAGCTTTCGGGCCTCGACCTCGAGGACTTCATCGAGGTTCTCAGGAAGGCGAACGTCTGGGTAACGTAGCGCGCTAAGCTCCGGTCAAGCTCTCGACGCATTTTACCGGATCGGTGTTCAACCAGCTTACGCGCACTCGCGATCCCGACACCCCAACGGAGCAGAGGGGGATCGCGCTGGAAACGACCTTCATCATTTCCTCGAAATCTTTGGGGTTCTTGGTTATCAAGCACGCATCGTTCGCTTTCGCCGTTGCCAAAATTATCAAATCTTGATGCCGCCTCTTAATCCAATCAGACCCTTTCACTTTTTCTATCCTGTAGTACCAACCGGCTGCAATCTTAAGCACGTTAACGTCCCAGCATTTTACGATTTCGTGACCGGCAACTTTCAAGATGCGCTCGATGTACTTGAGCATGTTCACGCACGCCCGAAGCTTATCCTCGCTCGTCACGTGGTGTTCGAGCACCGCGCGTGAGAATGCGCGCGGGAATTCGACGCTTACAGCGATCTCGGGGATCAGGAGCTTGCATTCGCTTAGCAGCACGAGCTTACGGGCGAACTCGGCTGCCGCCCGCTCCTCCTCGCTGAGCTGCTCGTGGATGACATCTAGAGCGAAATCCACCAGGATGTTCGTGTCGAGAAGGATACACGTCTCATTCTGGCTCGCGGAGCGCATCGGCGATGCCCCACTCGCGCATCAGCTCGGCGGCAACGTTCATCCCTATCTCGTAGTGGTATGAGAGCTCCAGCGCCTTAGCCCACTCCTTAGGGTTCTCCCACGGATTCGCCGCTGGCGGTCGCCGGGGCAACCTCTCGCGGGCAGCGTACGCCGCCAGCGCGAATGCCTCCTCGAGCTCGTTCCTCAGGAACTTGCCGAGACCCGCTATTGCGTAAATAGAGTCTGGGTAGCGCGACTTGTACAGCGCGTACAGCAGCATCGCCAAGTAGAGGAACCACTCGTCACCCGAGTGGAGGTAGAACATGTGAAGGAGCCTTAATACCTGCTCGAAAGCTTCCAGCGCGAGTTTAACCTTCGACTCCAGCTCCCTGAGCAGCTCTTCCGACAGCCTACGCTTAAGCTCCTCCACTAAAGCTTCAAGCCTGCCCCTGTACTGGACTACCAGCCTGTCAAGCAAGGCAAAGGTCTCCTGCAGGTTCCTGCCCTCCAAACCAAGCTCGAATGCATCTCCGAACGCGGCTTCCAATTCTTCTAGGAAATCTTCCCATACGCCTTCTATGAATTTTGTGGCTGAATCCTTTACCTCCTCCTCTAATTTTTCGAAGCGTCCGGATAGCTCGTTAAAGAGCTCTACGGCCGTAACGGCGGAGCACCTCATCTCTAGATGCCGCTTCCTCTTAGCCTCGCCGCTATATATGCTTTATTTGTGTTATTTCTAGCTAACGGAAAGAAAAGGGGCTGATACAGAAACGACCCGTTTCACCTTTTTCCGGCGCTTTCGCGAGGAGCTTGAGCGCTTGAGAGACTTGGAGGCGGAACCAGCGGCTCAAGAGGTAGAGTGTGGCGAAGTACGTTAGGGCGGCGGCGAGCAGTGTTAGGAGAGCCTCCCTGATCCTCAGCGGGTTGATCAGGAGGGCGGGGAGGCTGGCTGCGAGGGCGGCGATCGCGAACTCGAGAGCCTCCCTGGCGGGCGCGCGCACGCCCAAGCTCTTCGCCCACCCGGCGAGCGCTGCGGTCGCGAGGAGCTCGGCGGCGAGCCAGGAGAGCCTGGCCCCCGCAGCGACACTCACCGGGTCCCTCGCCAAGGCTATAGAAAGGGCTATCCCCGGTAGCGCCACAGCGTCCTTCGCGTAGCTCAACGCTACGACCTTGAACAGCTTCGATTTGACCAGCTCCCTGTGGGAGACAGCCGCTGCGTCAACCCTCTCAGCGCCCTGGACAGCGTCGAGGAGAACTCCATTGACGGTGCCGAGCATAGCGGTTAGCGCGGCTGCCCGCAGCACGTCAGCCCCTCTCGCGTACAGGGGGTTGAGGAGGTAGAGGAGGTTCGGCGCTAGCGCGACCGCGCCAACTGTTGAGGGTATGGCGAGGAGGAGCACCGCCCTCAGCGACTCCTCGACAAGCTCCGGCCGGTTGCCGGCGGAGAGCAATCGCTGGTACAGACCCCTGGCGAGGAGGTAGGAGTAGGCGATAGCGTTGGAGTACACAAGGACGACCGTGTAGTACGCGACAGCCTCGTTGGAGGAGAAGTGGGAGATTAGGAGGGCGTCCGCCGTGCCGATCAGCGAGGCGAGTAGCGACATCGCGCTCAGCCAGGAGTAGGAGAGCATTCTTCCGGCTGTGCCGGCGCTCGGCCTCCTCAAAGCCTCGCCGCCGGCTGCCAACGCTAGGCTGGTCAGCTGCGCCGCGTACCCAGCGAGAACTGAGAGCATCGCCTCCCACAGCGTCACCCGACCGCCGAGCGCGAACACTAGAGCGGCGGCCAGCTTCGCCGTCTCGAACGCGAACTCCGAGAGGGCTGCAGCCCGCGGCTTAACCGCGTAAACGGCCGCGTAAAGCGCAGAGTTGGCGTAGAGCACGGGGATGTAGGGCAGCGCGAGCCAAGCGGCTGCCAGCGGAATTCCGAACAGCCTCGGCAGGCTCCCCGCCAGCGCGGCGAAGGCGGCGAGCGCCGCCAGCGAGAAGCCAGCGGCCAGCGCGAGGCCGGTGCTCGTCGCGCTCGCGTCGCCGTAAGCCCTGAACCTCGTCACCCAGTAGTTCACCACAGTTCCAGCGGTCGCGTAGGCGAGCAGGGACGAGATCACGCTCCAAGCCCCGTACTCCTCGGGTGCAAGGTTCCTCGTGATGAGCAGGATGAAAGCGGCGCCGACGACCAGCCCGTACAGCTTCGCCGCGTAGAACAGCGCGCCCGTCAGCTTCAGCCCCACGCCCCTCACCGGCTATCGCAGCAGACCCCGAGCCTTGCAGAGGGCGAGCGCGGCCACGGTCTTCAGGTCGAGGACCTCGCGGCCGGCCGAGGCGAAGTAGGCGTCCGGGTCCACCTCGACCACATTCAGGATCTCGCCGGCTTCGGGGTGGGCCCTCCGCCTCTCGAGCTCCAGAGCGGCGAAGAAGTGCATCACCTCATCGCTGTACCCGGGCGTCGCGTAAGCGGTGGCGAGCTTCACCAGCTCGCCCGCCGCGTAGCCGACCTCCTCCTCCAGCTCCCGCCGCGCAGCTTGCTCGGGACTCTCGCCCGGCTCCACCCTCCCAGCCGGCACCTCCAGCACCCACGCCTTGACCGCAGGCCTCCACTGCCTCACCATCACGACCTTCCCGCTCTCGAGCAGGGGGACCACGATAGCCGCTTCGCCGAACGCCACAACGTCCTTCTCGAACACGCCGCCTCCGAACTCGAACCTGCGCTTCAGCAGCTTCACGCGCCTCCCGACAGCGACCACCTCGTCGCCGAGTACGCGAGGCTCCACGCAAGCCGAGGGGAGCGCGATTTAAAAGGAGTTCCCACGCGTAAACTGAAGCGGAGCCGAAGCGCGGGAACCTACTCTCGCGCGGCAGCGACGAGGGCTACCCCGCAATCGCCGCACGAGCCTCCCTCGTATACAGGCGGTTCGGCCTCCGGCACGGTGAGCGGCTCGTAGTCGAGCGCCTGCAGGACGCGCTTCACCCTGAGGCCCGCGCGCTCCACTAGCTCGAGCACCTCCCTCAGCGTCAGGAAGCGGGCAGCGGCGAGGACGGGGTCCGCGCGCTTCTCCGCGAGCTCCGCGTAGAGCCTCCCCCACCGGCTCTCCCTTTCGATGAAGAGAACGGCCAGCACGCCGCCCCGCTTCAGCAAGCCCCGCACAGCTTGGACGGCTTCCAGCGGGTCCTCGAGGAACTCGAGCACGGTCACCATGTAGGCGAAGTCCAGGGAGCCGGGCCGGACGGGGGGCTCCTCCGCCGTGCCGGCGACCGGGTGGAGGCATCTGCCGCGGCCCAAGCCGAGCATGCCCAGCGAGGGCTCGAGGCAGACGATCTCCCTGCCGCGGGAGAGCAGGGGCGGGAAGACGCACGTGCCAGCTCCCACCTCCGCCCCGACGCCCTCCGGCAGCACCGCGTCGAGCATCCTGGCCTCCGTCCGCAGCACGACCCGCCCGGCCGGTTGGGCGTACCACTCGTCGTAGCTCTTCGCTACGCTATCGAACAGCTCGACCACGCGCTTGCGGGCTCCCACGAGGGCCCGCGCATAGAGAGACGGGATAAGGCTTTGCGCCCTCGCCGCGGCGCCCGGGGCGTCAAGCCCCGCGCTGGAGCAGCGAGAGGGCTTTCTCGAGCAGCGACACCAGGCTCAAGGGGTCCTCCGCCAGGATCACGAGCGAGGGCTCCAGCCCCAGCGCCGCTTCGTAATAGTAGGCGTCCGCCTCGACCCCGGCGGCGATCGCTTCCGCGACGGGGCACGCGCCGCGCGGCTCCACCCTCGCCACCCTCAAGCCGAGCTTCTCCAGCGCGCCGATGAGCTCCGGCGCCGGCTTCAGGTTGACGGCGGCTCTCCGCCGCGGGTCCCGCTGCGCCGCTTCGATGAGCACGCGCGCGAGGTGCCTGGAAGCCCCGTAAGCCGGTTTGCCGCAGACGCGCAGGCCGCGCGCCGTCCTGACGATCCTCCCCTCGATCGCTGCCACGTCCTCCTCGACCTGGGCGCCGGGCTTCGCGTAGGCGATGTTCGCCCCCACTTCCGGCACGAACCTCTCCAAGCCGCTCAGCTTGACCAGCTTGCTCGCCGCGAGCGCCACAGCGGCTGCCTCCCCCTTGCCGGCGACGGAGGGCGCGTAGAGGGCTACGAGCTCGCTCTGGGGGGCGGCGCGGAGCAGCACCCCGTCGACCTCGACCCCCACCCCCTCCCCGCCGACCCGCCCGATTAAGCGGCACTCGAGGCCCTCCCCCACGCAGAAGTCCTCGAGCCGCGAGCCCTCCTCCGCCACCGCCACCAGCGCCCCGTAGCTGGGCAGCGACAGCGGCTCCCCCAGCCTCGGCGCGCGCGGGTGGATCGGCACCCTGCCCCTCTCGACGCTCAGCACGCGGCGGTAGAACGCGCTCACCTCCAGCAGCGCCCCGAGCAGCCCTCCCTCGGACACGTCGTGGAGCAGCTTGAGGCGCTCCGCTCCGTGCAGCTTCAGCGCCTTGGGCAGCGGCGTCAGCTCCTCAACCTCCACCTCAGCCCCCGCGAGCCACGCGGCCTCCGCCCCCACGACCCCCACCAGGTAGACCTCGTCACCCTCCCCCGGCGCCCTCCTCACCCTAACCCGCCTCCCGAGCACGGTGGACGAGGCTATGGGGTACTCCGCGCCCTCGTAGCGGCCCGTGTGCCCGCCCACAAGCTTGACCCCGTACCTCTTGCACTCGCTGGCGAAGGCTCGGACGATGGAGAGGGCCTTCTCCTCCGGGTAGCCGGGCGGGAGCACGAGGTCCAGCAAAGCGAACTCCGGCTTGCCGAAGGCGGCTGCGACGTTCGAGGCGGAGTAGTGGAAGGCGAAGAAGCCCAGGAGCTCGTCCGGGACGCCGACGGCGGGGTTCACCGCGGCGAGGAGCCCGTCCACCTCGTTCGCGTCGAGCTCCGGCTTCACGCCGGCCTCCTCGAGAACCCTCCTCAGCGCGGCGAAACCCAGCTTACCCACCTCCACGGCCGGCACCCCCTCGGCTACCGGCGTCGACCGATTTTCAAGCTTTGCAGCGCGCCGCGGGAGCTGACCCAATAACCTGGTTATATGGTACTCGCGAGTCGTTCCCTCTTCCCGCCGACAACGCGGGCAGGTTTATAACCGGGTTGTCGAGAGGGGGCCGTGGCCAGCGGGGGCCGGAAGCTCACAACGGTGGAGCTCACGTTCACGGCGGTGCTCTCAGCGCTGGTCGGCGCAGTGTTCCTGTTCTGGTCCAACGTAGTGTGGGATCTCGCTCAGCTTACGCTCGGGCTGCTCTACACGCCGGTGATCTACGGGGTGTGGTTCATCGGCGCCACGCTGCCCGCCTACATCATCCGGAAGCCCGGCGTGGCGCTCCTCGGCGAGTTCCTCGCCGCCGTGTTCGAGCTGGCGTACGGGAGCCAGTTCGCCTCCACCGTGCTCCTCTACGGCTTCATGCAGGGCTTGATGTCGGAGCTCGCGCTGGCGGCTACCGGGTACAGGAGGTGGGGGTGGGCCGCGATGGCGGCAGCCGGCGCCGCGCCGGCGCTCTGGGCGGCGCCCGCCGACGCGCTGCTCTACGGCATCGTTGAGCCGCTGACGGGCGAGCAGCGCCTCGTGTTCTGGTCGCTCTACTTCGTGAGCGGCGCGCTGATCGCGGGAGTTCTGGTGAAGGCCCTCGTGGACTACGTCGCGAGGAGCTCCTCTATCCTGGACGCGTTCGCGGTGGGCAGGGAGGTGAAGGGCATCGCGCGATGAGCGAGCCCGTAGTGCTCGTGCGCGACCTCAAGGTCGCCTACCCCCTGGCCAAGGGTTACGCGCTGAGCGGGGTTTCGTTCGAAGCCCGTAGGGGCGAGTTCGTGCTCGTCGTGGGCCCCACGGGCAGCGGCAAGACCACGCTCCTCCTGACGCTGGCCGGCGCCATCCCCTCGCTCATCCCGGCGAGGGTCGAGGGGCTGGTCAAGGTGGCCGGGCGCTCCCCGGCCGAGGAGGGGCTCGCCGGCTTGGCGGGGACCGTTGGGGTGGTCTTCCAGGACCCCGAGTCCCAGTACGTCATGCCCACGGTGATCGAGGAGGCGTACTTCCCGGGCGAGAACCTGGCGCTACCCCCCAGCGAGGTGGAGAGGCGGGCCCGCCGGGCGCTCGAGCTCGTGGGCTTGGAGGAGTACAGCGACCGCAGGGTGGAGACGCTGTCCACGGGCTTGAAGCAGAGGCTCGCGATCGCCAGCGCGCTCGTGCTGGACCCTGAGGTGCTGCTCCTCGACGAGCCCACAGCGCACATCGACATGCGCACCGCCAGGGAGATCTACGGGGTTCTCGGGGAGCTCAAGCGGGAGGGCAAGACCGTGGTCGTCGTGGAGCACAGGGTCGAGCTGGCGGAGGAGCTCGCGGACAAGGTCGTGTACATCCGCGGCGATGGGACTAGCAGGGTCTACCCCTCGATCCGCGACCTCGTGGGGGAGGTGGGCGCCGAGAGGCTCGCCGCAGAGGGGGTCTGGATCCCCCCGGAGTACGCGCCGTGCGCGCGCGGCAGCCGGGTCGCCGGCGCCGGCGGGCCGGGGGGCGACCTCGACGTCAAGGTCGAAGGGTTAACGGTGAGGTTCGGCTCTATCACCGCCCTCTCGGATGTGAGCCTCGAGGCGAGGAGGGGGGAGCTGGTAGCGGTTCTGGGGCCTAACGGGAGCGGGAAGACCACGCTGCTGAAAGTCCTCGCGGGCCTCGTCCGCAGGTACTCCGGGCGCGTGAGCGTCGCGGGAGGGCCCCCGCACCCCAGCAAGGTGGCCTTCGTCGCCCAGGTCCCGGAGCTGCAGTTCACGGAGCGCACGGTGGCGGAGGAGCTCGCCTCCGCGCTGCGGTCGCAGGGCTTGAGGGGGGGTGAGGCGCTGCGGAGGGCCCGCGAGCTGCTCGAGGCGAGGGGCTTGGGCGAGCTCTCCGAAGCGGTCGTGTACGAGCTGAGCCAGGGCGAGAAGAGGCTCGTGTCGTTCCTCGAGATGGAGCTCCTCGAGAGGAGGGTCTACCTCCTGGACGAGCCGACGTTCGGCTTGGACATGAAGTACAGCTCGCTCGTCGCCGCCGAGATCGGGGGGCTCGTGAAGCGGGGCAAGACCGTGGTGCTGGTGACGCACGACTCGTGGCTGCTCTTCCTCCTGAACCCGAGGGTCTACGGGCTGTCAAAGGGCCGAGTCGTGTTCGAGGGCGACTTGCGCGAGCTCCTCGCGCGCAGAGGCCTCTGGGGCGAGCTGGGCTTCCTCCCGCCGAGGTACGCGCTCAAGCTCCTCGAGGAGCACGGCCCGGAGGAGGCGGTCTCCGAGTACTCCGCCCGGCTCGGGTGCCTCCATGAGGACCTTGGAGCGTGAGCTGAGGGAGCTGAACCCCTCCGTGAAGCTGCTCGCGGTGCTAGCCGGGGTCTTGCACGCGGCGCTGCTCTCTAGCGCGGCGGTGCTGCTCGCCCACCTGCTCGTCGCCGCGGCGCTCGTAGCCCTGGGGAGGGTGAGGGTCCGGCGCGTCTTCGCGCTGGGCGCGCTCGCGACGCTCGCCGGGTACACGTGGGTCAACTTCGTGCTGTTCGTGGCCAACCTGGGCTTGGCCCCCGGCGAGGCACTGGCCAGGGTGCTGCTGCTGGACGCCAGGATCGCCGCGATAATCCTCTACTCGGCGTTCTTCGCCGGCACGACGGACCCAGCCGCGCTCGCGAGCTCCCTCTCGCTGCAGCTGAAGGTCCCCTACGTCTACGCCTTCATGTCGTTCGTGACCCTCAGGTCCGCCCCCATCGTCCTCGGGGATCTCGAGAACATGGTGGCGTTCAGGCGGGTTAAAGGCTACACGAGCTGGAAGCACCCTCACCGCTACCTGCTCTCGCTCTCTATGCCCCTCCTCTACCTTTCCGTTAGGAGGGCCACTCTGCTGGCGATCGCGATGGAGTCGAGGGGCTTCGGCAAGCTCCCGCACCGCACGTACGTGAGACCCACGAAGGTGCACAAGCGCGACTGGGTTTTCGCTGGGCTCTACGGCGCGGCGATCGCCCTAGCGACAGCCGTGTCTCTCTTTCAGTAGTGTGCTACGCTTCGAGCTGGAGGGGCCTCGGCTCGAGGCCTGCTCTCCTGAAGGCCTCCTCCACCAGCTCGGCGCACCCCCCGCAGCCGCGGGGGCAGCGCAGCAGGTGCGAGCGGCAGTTCCCGCAGTCGCTCGAGCCGAAGCCGGGAACCGGGTGCCCGAAGCCGAGCCGCTCGAGGTGGGGGACCAGGACACACTCCCTCGCCGCCGCTTCCGCGTAGACGACGCAGGCGAGCTCGGCTGCTCCGCTGGTGAGCTGGTCCACGTGCCACCTGACCCGCTTCTCGGATGCCGCGTGCCTCGCGACCCTGGCTCGCAGCCCCCCAGGCCCCCTCGCCGAGCCGACGTACACGTAGCAGCCCGGCTCCAGCCTCCAAGCGCGCCCGCGGACCCTGACGGTGGCTGGCCCCCTCAGGAGCAGCAGCAGAGCGTAAACCCCCGGGATCCTCGGCAGCTCTCCGACCGCCGGTTTAGCCGACTTCGCCGACCTCAAGCTCCACGCCACCCGCCACCTCGCTCAGCGCCTCCCTTAGCGCGCGCTCGATCTCGGCGAGCGGGGCTCCCCGCCTGCAGTAGAGCGTTGCCCGCCCCCTGCTGGGCTCGAGGAGGAGCGTGCCGACCAGCCGGCCGCGGTAGCCGAGGAGGAACTCGTAGGCGTGCCACCGGACGTAGAAGCCCCTCTCCCTCAGCCTGCGCGCCAGCTCGATCCTTGCCGCCGGCTTGGAGAGACGCCAAGCCACGGCAAGGCTTTTCCCTCCACCTTTTAAGGTGCGCGCGTGGCCTGCGGCGGCATCGAGCTAGTCAACGTCTCGAAGTCGTACGGCCGGCTCCGCGCGCTGAGGGGGGTCACGCTGACCGTCAGGCCGGGCGAGATCTACGGGCTGCTGGGGCCGAACGGGGCCGGCAAGACGACCGCGCTGAAGATCATCGTCGGCCTCCTGAGGCCGGACAGCGGCCTCGTGAGGGTTTGCGGGGTCGACGTGGTAGCGGAGCGCGAGCGGGCTCTCCGGCGCGTGGGCTACGTGCCCGAGAACCCCGTGGTCTTCGAGAACCTGAAGGTGATCGAGTTCTTCAGGCTCGTCGCCTCGCTGAGGGGGATCCCCCGCGAGGTTTTCGAGGAAAGGTTGAAGCGCTACGTCCAGCTGTTCGACCTCGAGGGGGAGCTGGGGAAGAGGATGGGGAAGCTCTCGAGGGGTAACGCGCAGAAGGTTTTGGCCGTAGCCGCCTTCCTGCCGGAGCCCGACGTGCTCGTGATGGACGAGCCGATGTCCGGGATGGACCCGGAGGCTCAGCGCGCGTTCAGGGAGGAGGTTGCGAGGTTCGCGAGAAAGGGCGCTGCGGTGATCATCTCGAGCCACCAGCTTCCCATGGTCGAGCGGCTCTGCACGAGGGTCGGCATCATCAGCGGGGGGAGGCTGCTGGCGGAGGGCGCGCTCGACGAGATCAGGAGCAGGGTGGGGGCCGGCGCGGACGCGGCGCTCGAGGAGGTTTACCTGAAGCTGGTGGGCGGCGGTGCCGGCTAGGACCTTCCTCGCGGTGCTGGAAGCCCTCCTGAAGGACGACCGGGCCCACTACGTGCTGGCAGCCCTGACCGCCGCCACGGTCGCCATCGCGGCGCTGGCTCCCCCCATCAGGCTCCTCCAGCCGAGCGCGCTGGGCATCACCAAGCGGGAGGCCGAGGAGTACGCGAGCGCCGCCCTGCTGGCGTACCTGGCGGTAACCGCGCTCGTCGGCGCCCCTGGGCGCGGGCAGCTCGTCGTCAAGAAGGCGGCGGAGCGCGACCTCCTCCTAACCCAGCCGGTCAGCGTGCGCGCGTACCTCTTAGCTAGCTCGGTGAGGGAGGCCCTCGAGGGAGGGGCGAGCTTCGCGTTCTCGCTCGCGTTCGCGGCCCCCTTCCTGGGCCCCGGCGCTAAAGCCGCGCTCCTGCTGCCGACGCTCGCGCTAGCCCACCTCTTCCTGGAGACCGCGACGGGGGTCCTGGGGCTCGCGGCCGCCCTCGCGGGCGCGCGCTGGGTTTCGGCGCCGCTCCTCGCCTACCTGGCGGCGGGGGTGCTGCACTCCGCCGCCCTCCGCTCCCTCTCGCCCCTCCTCACCGCCCCGCTGAGGTGGATCGCCCGCCCCATCGTGCTCTGCTTCACGCTAAGCGAGCCGTGGTGGCAGGTGCTGGCCGAGAGCCTGCCGCTCGCCGCCGCCTGCGCCGCCTCCTCGGCGGCATACGCGCTACTCTCGGAGAGGTTCGCGCACCCGGAGATGATGAAGCTACTGAGCGAGGTCGCCGCCGAGGAGGTTGGGGGCCCGGAGCTGTCCTTTTCGAGCGACCCCCGCTCGGCGATCTTCGAGCTCCACCTCAAGCGGGCCTTCGCCACGAGGAGGCACGCGGCCCTCGTCGCCGCGGCTACAGCCTCCCTCGCCGCGCTGGGGTTCGCGCTCGCCCGCTTCGGGCTGGCCGAGGCGATCAAGCCGGGCATGGTTCTGGTGTGGTTCGCGTCGGTATCCGTCGGGATGTTGCTGGGGGTTGCGGCGTTCGACCTCGGCCCCCTCTGGTTCTACAGGGTCAACTGCGCGGACCTGAGGGCCCTGGCGGCGGCTGTGGCGCTCAAGCAAACGGTTTACCTGAGCGAGGCGGCGCTGGCGCTCTCCGCCTTCGCCGCGGCGCTCTCGGGGCGGCTCGAGTACCTGCTCTTCCCGCTAGCCAACCTCCCCTTCGCCTGCGCTTCGTCGGTCGGCACCCTCGCCGCGGTCGCGCTCATAATCCCCAGGAAGAGGCTGGTCAAGCACACGCAGGAGGGGCTCACGGTGCCCGAGGAGTGGCTCCTGTCAGCCGCCCTAGCCTCCGCGGCCCCCCTGCTGCTCGCCGCCGCGCTTTTCGGCTCGCTCGTGGAGACGGGGAGCCCCTGGCTGCCGCTGTACCTCGCCGCGAGCTTCGCGCTTGCGGCGCTCGTGCTCTTCGTGGGGGTCGAGGTGGCCGCGGAGCTGCTGTACTCGAGGGACGTGGCCTCTTAGCGCGCTCTCGCGCACGGCCCCCCAGCACCCTGTAGCGCGCGAAACCAACGCCCTGCCAAGCGCTCAGTTTATATCGCGAGCTTGCGCGGGTGGCCCGGATGGCTTGGGAGAAGTTCTTCGACAGGTACGTTTCGAGCCACGTGGGCAGCCTACCCCTCGAGTACAGCCCGGAGAGCTTCGAGCGGGCTTTCCGCGACCTCGCCGCCGCCGGCCTGGACGTGCCGCCCGTCCCGCAGCTGAGGGACTTCGTCTCGATGTACCTCCAGCCGCTCGCCGACGCCGGCATTGTCGAGGCCTCGGGCACAGTCTTCAAGGCGAGGCGCGAGGATCTCGAGGAGGCCGCCAAGGTCCGCCCCAAGCTACCGGAGTTCGAGGTGGTTTCTAAGCTCGCGAGGGAGCTGGGCGTCAAGCGGATGCGGGTTCCGGTTACGGGCGCGTTCACGCTCGCGTCCCGCGTGTACGTGGGCGACCCCTCCCGCGGGATGCGCAGCACGGCGCTCGCCGACAGGGAGCTGGTGGCCGACGCGCTGGCCGGCTACGTGGCCAACGCCGTCAGGGCTGCCGCCGAGCTGCCCGGCGCCGTCGTGGTGATCGACGAGCCGGTGCTGGGGACGGTGGTGGGGGGCAGGGTGACGCTGTTCGGCTACCGCGACGAGGACATCCTCGAAGCCTACGCGCGCGAGCTCAAGCCGGCCGCCGGGCTGCCGCGGGGGACCCACGTTTGCGGGCAGGTGAACGAGAGGCTCGCCTCGCTGCTGGCCGAGTCGGAGAGCCTCGACTTCCTCAACCACGAGTTCCACGACACGCCAGCCAACCTCTCCATCCCCTGGCGCAGGGTCCTGGAAAGGGGCGACAAGTTCCTCAGCCCCGGCGTCTTCAGCACGAAGAAGGCCGAGGTCGAGAGCGTGGGGGAGATGCTGGATCTGGCGACCCGCATCCTCGAGGCCGTGGGGCCGGAGCGCGTGAACCTGTTCAGCGGCGACTGCGGTTTGGGGGGCCTCAGGGGGGTCCCCGACGCCTACAGGGTGGCTCTCGCCAAGCTCAGGAACCTCGCCGAGGCCGTGCGCGCGCTCAACGAGCGCAGCGCTGAGAGAGGTTAGCGCGCGCTAAGTATAATAGCTCTCGGCGCGCGGTCTCTGGGAAAAAGGGGGCATGAGAAGCAAGCTGAGACCGTACCAGCGCGAAGCCCTCGAGTGGGCGTTGAGGGTAGCGGAGGCTCGCGGCGGCGCGGTCGTCAGCTTGCCCACCGGCACGGGGAAGACGCTGGTCGCCGTCGCGTTCGCCGAGCGGTACGCGCAGCGGGGGGCGAGGGTCCTCGTGCTGGAGCCGACCCGCTTCCTCGTCGAGCAGACGGCCAGGAAGTTCAGGTACGAGGGGTTGGACGCGTCGATGGTGCACTCCGGCGTCAGGGAGAGGGATTGGGGCAAGCGGGTCGTCGTCGCGACGCCCGAGTCGGCGCTCAGCTACCTGCAGCAGCGGTACGGGGAGGGCGGCGACGCGTCGAGCGAGTTCCCCGTCGTGATCGTGGACGAGTGCCACCATACGGTGGGGAGGGACCCGTTCGCGCAGGTGATGCGCTACCTGGAGCAGTCGGTGAAGCTCGGGCTCTCGGCGCTCGTGCCGAAGAGCAGGGCTTGGGAGATCGAGCGGTACATCGGCCCCATCAGGAAGTGGGACTTCAGCGAGCTCGAGGGGAAGGGGTACGAGAAGCCGTACATGATCGCTGAGGTGTACGAGGCGCCCTTCAGGCGCGAGGAGGAGGAGCTCTACGAGAGGCTCTACGAAGTCTGGCTGAGCGGGAGCCCCGACTCGCACTTCGCGGCCCTCGCGCTGACGACGCTGAGCAGGGACGGGAGCGACGCGCTGCTGGACTCCGCAGCCCGGCCGACCGCCTTCGCCAACTTCCTCCAGGCGATCGCCCCGCTCGCGCCGATCCCGCCGGAGCCCCACAAGCTGCCCGTGCTCGAGAGCGTGCTAGCCGACTACGAGGGCAACTTCGAGAAGGCAATCGTGTTCGTGAACAGGAGGTGCACGGCCGACCTCCTCGCCGAGCGGTTCAAGGAGCTGAACCCGGTCAAGATCGTCGGCGGCAGGGGGGCCGCGGACCCGGAGGCGCGCAGGAGCGCGCTCGAGGAGGCGAGGAGGCCGGAGGCGAAGCTGATCATCGCGACGTCGGCGGGCGACGAGGGCATCGACATCCCCGAGGTCGACCTCCTGATCTTCTGGTCCCACGTATCTTCGCCCCTGAGGCTCTACCAGCGCCTCGGCAGGGGGCTGCGGCCGGCGCCCGACAAGATAAAGTACACGGTGTTCATCGTGACGCCGGGCACCCGCGACTACGACGCCCTCCCCGAGAGCCTCGTGGCGCTAGCCCGCGAGGGCATCGACGTGTCGGGCATCTTCGACGAGGTCAGCTCGCAGGTGCTGGGGGAGGGGCTCTTGATGGCGCGCAAGGTGAAGGAGCTCGCCGAAAGCCTGGGAGCGAGGGGCGTGAGCGGGGAGGTCATCATCAGCGCGCTCGCGGGCGCCCGCGGCCTCCGGGCCTACAGGAGGGTTGCGAGGGAGCTGGACGAGAGCGTGAGGGTCGGCGCCCTGCTCCCGTACTACGACGTGAGCGAAGTCTACGCGGAGCTCCAGAGCTGGGTGGAGGCAGGCGCGCCCGAAGCCTACGTGAGGCTCGGCGCCGGGCACAGGAGGTTCATCCCCGTCGAGGAGGCGGAGGAGGGGGCTAGGGCTTCGCCCGAGAGCTTCGCCGACGCGACCCCCTGCTTCGACCCCCTCAACGACCTCAAGGTGAAGGGCGCGAGCGAGGGGGCCGCGCACAGGCTGAGGGTCGAGCTGCTCAGGCTCCTCGCGTCCTCCGCGAAGCCGCGCGACTTCGCCGAGGCGATCCGCCTCCTCGCCCTCGAGAACCCGGCGGCGATGGTCAAGTGGAGGTTCAGGGTCGAGGCAGCGCTCATCCCCGTCGACGGGAGGGAGGTGCGCCTCACGCTCGCGGCCGACTACGGCCCCTTCATGGCGAAGAACGCGAAGCAGATCGAGTTCGCGCTCAAGAACACAGCTGCGCTGTGGAACCTCGTCCTCAGCCTCGCTTCGGGCTCGGAGGGGCTCGGCCACTGCGACCGCCTCCTCCGCGCGAGAGCAGGGATATTAGCCGGCGGCAGGCCCTCCAGCCCGTGAGGGCCCTCGTCCTCAGAGGGGTTAGGGATCTGCGGCTGGAGGAGGTGGAGGAGCCGAAGGTCTCGGAGGGGGAGGTGCTGATCCGGGTGGGCGCGTGCGGGATCTGCGGCACCGACCTCCACTTCTACAGGGGCGAGTGGAGGGTCAAGACGCCGCTCGTGCCCGGCCACGAGTTCAGCGGCGTCGTGGAGGAGGTGGGGCCGGGCGCCGAGTGGGTCGAGGTCGGCTCCCGCGTCGTCGCCGAGCCGAACGTCACGTGCGGCCGCTGCTACTACTGCAGGATGGAGAAGAGGAACTTCTACTGCCCGAACGTCAAGGCGGTCGGCGTCGACGTCAACGGGGCTTTCGCCGAGTACGTGAAGGTCCCAGCCGCCAACGTCTACCGTTTCCCCGACTGGATGAGCTTCGAGGAGGCGGCGCTCATCGAGCCTCTCGCGTGCTGCGTCAGGGGCCTCTACAACGTGGGGATCGAGCCGGGCGATACCGTGGCGGTCGTCGGCGCCGGGCCGGTGGGCCTCCTCATGGTCCAGCTGGCGAAGATGTGGGGGGCCTCCCGCGTCTACGCGATCGACCTGATCGAGCGGAGGCTGAGCCTCGCCAAGCAGCTGGGCGCGGACGTGGTGGTGAACGCCGCGAGGGAGAACCCGGTCGAGGCGGTGAAGGCGGACACGGGCGGCTTGGGGGTCGACGTGGCGATCGAGGCTGTCGGCAGCTCGAAGGCGATATCCACGGCGATAGCCTTGGCGAGGCGGGGCGGGAGGGTCCTGGTGTTCGGCGTCGCGCCGGAGGAGGACGTGCTGGCGGTCAGGCCCTTCGAGCTCTACGAGAAGGAGCTGACGCTCGTCAGCTCGTACAGGAGCCCGTTCACGTTCCAGCGCGCTGTCCGCATAGCCTCCTCCGGGAGGATCGCGCTGAAGCCGATAATCAGCCACGTGTTCCCGCTCGAGAAGGGGCCGGAAGCCTTCAGGATGCTGGACGAAAGGAAAGAGGAAACCGTAAAGGTCGTTCTAAAGCCTTAGCGCGCTTCCGAACGCTTCAAAGCTTGGAATCTTCGCGCAACCACAGCTCGTTCTAACCGTGCACCGAACTTTTTAATAAAACGGCTTTTCACCCAAAAGCGCTATTAAATCGATCGTTCCTCGGGATCTTAGAGGAAAGCCTTCAGCGCTCCGGATCGCGCCAGCAAGTAGACTAGCGCGGCGCTGATCACCAGCTCCACGCCGAGGTAGCTGCCGTTGTATATGGCCGAGTAGAGGGCGGGGTGCTGGCCGGCGGGAGCGTACTCGGCGAAGAAGATTACTCCGGAGAGCCAGTGGCAGAGGAACCTCCCGAAGATGCCGAGCGCGGTCGCCGCCACAGGTCTCTTTCTCAGCAGGCCCGCAAGCCCGAGCGCGCCGAAGGCCAGCGGGTAGTCGAGGAGGAGCTGAACCGGGTGGACGACGTAGGGGCCGAGGTAGAGGCGCACGAGCCCGAACACGGCTCCGGCAGCGAAACCGTAGCCCACACCCCTCCTCAACGCGAAGACGATCATGGGGACCATCGAGCCGGGGGTTACGGAGCCGCCCTGCGGCATCCTGTACACCTTGAACATGCTCAACACGGTGGCTAGCGCGATGAGCACCGCAGCTTCGGCAAGCACCTTAACCCTACCAGCCCCCTTCGAGGCGCTCATGCAAACCCGGTTATAACCCAATTTATAAAACTTCCTTCACTCGCGCGGAAAAGCGGAACGCTTATAAGGTTAGGCATAACCAGGTTATCGATGATCCCTCTCGAGATCGCTAGGGAGTGCTTCCTCTCGCCGCTGCGCTCGGAGATCGCCGCCGCGCTGAGGCTGAGGGGGTGGAGCCAGAGCGAGATCGCGAAGGTTCTGGGGGTCACGCAGGTTGCGGTCAGCAAGCTCCTCCGCGAGGCGAGGAAAGGCAGGTTGAGGGAGGTTGGGATCGACGACTTGGAGGCCGAGCTGCTGGTCGCCGCCGCCGTCGACTTGATCGAAAGGGGGGAGCTCGAGATGGCTTCAGCCCTCCTCCACAGGTACTGGCTGCTCGTCTCCGCCTCCGGCGGCGCGTGCGATGCGCACCGGAGGATGGGGTGGGTGCTGCTCGAGTGCGCGGCCTGCGCGAGGGCCCTTCACCCGAAGCTCGCGCCGGCGAGGGCGGTGGCTCTGGCCGACCTCGAGAGGGCCGTGCTGCTGGCCGAGCTCTCGCCCAACCTGGCCGCGCTGGCGCCGGAAGTTCTCGTGAACGTGGCGCGGGCGGCTCCCGGCGCGGTGAGCTTGAGGGACGTGGCGGCGGTGCCCGGCAGGCTGGCGAGAGTGGGCGGGAGGCTCGTCGCCCGGAGGCGGCCGAGGTTCGGGGCTTCGCGCCACCTAGCCGAGGTCCTGCTGGCCTCGGGCTACGCGGCCTGCATCAACGTGAAGTACGACGAAGCGGTCGAGCGCGCGCTCGAGGAGCTGGGCTTCGAGAAGTTCGCGTTCTCGAGCGAAAGGTACCGGGAGCCCAACCCCGCAGCCGCCGCCGTGAGGGAGGCTAAAGAGAAAGGCAAGCTGCCGAGGGTGGCGGTGGACCTCGGCGGGCGCGGCGTGGAGCCGGTCACGTACATCTTCGGGGGCAGCGCCGTCGAGGTGGTGCTCGCGGCCGAGCGGGTTGCGCGGTTGGTCAGGAGCTGGGGAAGCTAGCTTTTTCTACCTCCCGCTGCTCGCGACCGCGTGGCGAGGATCTGCCTCGCTTGGCTCTACGCGATAACGAAGTACGGTTACCCGACGCCCGTCGACAAGATGCTGAGCGCGTTCGATGACGCGGCTGGGCTGGGCTTCAGGTACGTGGAGGTGGAGGCCGTCGGCGAGCGGAACCTGAGGGAAGTCGAGGAGAGGCGGGGCGAGCTGAGAGCCAAGCTGGGGGAGCTGGGGCTCGAGGTGGTGAACTTCGCCGGGATCTTCCGCGAGATCGTCTCGCCGGACGTCTCGGAGAGGGAGAGGGGGTTGGCGATGCTCGAGCGGGCCGCGGAGCTCGCCGCCTACTTCGGGGCCGAGATGCTGCAGACGGACACGTTCACGCCCCCGCTCGAGTTCGTGGGGGCGCGCCCCTACTCCTCCGCGGTCGTCTTCGGCGAGCGGTACAGGGTCAGGGTGGACCCCGCTTTCTCCTGGAGGAAGTTCTGGTCCACCCTAGTGGAGGCGATGAGGAGGGCTTCCCGGATCGCGGCCGCCCGCGGGCTCAAGTTCGTCGTCGAGCCGAGGATCGGGGAGACGGTGAGCAACAGCGACGCGATGCTCCGGCTGATCGACGAGGTGGGCGAGGACAACTTCGGCGCGGTGCTGGACGTGGGCCACCTGCACGCGGCGAAGGAGCTGATCCCGCTCTCGGTGGAGAAGCTGGGCGGCAGGATCTTCTACGTCCACGCCTCCGACAACGACGGGCGCGACAACTACCACTGGGCGCCGGGCAGGGGGACCGTGGACTGGGACGGCGTGTTCGAAGCGCTCAGGAAGCACGGCTTCCGAGGCCCCATCGCGGTGGACGTGGGAGGGCCCGACATCGCCGCGAGGCTCGACGAGGAGGTGGTAACGGCGAGGGAGTTCCTCGAGAGGATGGCTGCAAAGTACTTGGGCTGAAGATCTTTCGTGGCGCACCTCCAGCTTAACCAGCTTTGGCGCCGAAGCGTACGCGCCGTCGCTCGCGTCCCTAAACCAAGTGGACGGCGACTCCGAGCTTTTCCGCAACCCTCCCCTGCTCCCTGTCGGAGGTTAGCAGCTCTCCGAGCTTTTCCGCTTGCGCTACGTACAAGGCGTCGTACACCGTCAAGCCGTGCTCGAGGGCGATCGCGAAGGCTCTTTCCAAGTACTTCAGCTCGCTCTCGAGCACGATCGCTCTGGTTTCGGCGAGCCTGACGATAGCTTCGCACAGCTTCAGCGCGGTCTCGGCGTCCACCGCCCTCGCGAGGTAGGCGTGCTTCCACAGGGCGTTGGCGACCTCCTTCAGTAAGTGGTCGACCGAGTACAGCGGTCTCGCCCTCCTCAGGTAACCGGCTACCACCTTCCAGCCCTCTTCCCTCAACACGTACTTGGCCAGCGCTGAGGCGTCAACCACGATCACGGTCTTCCCTCACGTACTTGAGGGCTAGCCCCTTCGGGGCTGGCGGAAGCTTTTCGATCAGCCGCTCGAGCTCCTCGATGGCTTTCTCCTGCTCCAGCTCCGCCACCCTCCTCTCTATGAACGCCCTTATTTCCTCGCTCCAGTTGACAGCGCCCCTGAAAGCGTCCATCCTCTCTTTGAGCTCCCTCGGCACGCGCACCGATACGACACTCACGTATTACCATTCCGTAATGCGGCGCTATAAGCCTATCGCGCCAGCGCGG
Source organism: Thermofilales archaeon (assembly GCA_028275925.1). Taxonomy (GTDB): domain Archaea; phylum Thermoproteota; class Thermoprotei; order Thermofilales; family Thermofilaceae; genus JANXEW01. The sequence goes on along the minus strand of JAPWTS010000010.1, from coordinate 16,100 downwards.
GAGCAGCGCTAAGCTACTCGACCGTCAGCCTCTGCCTCAGCGCTAGGGCTGTGAAGAGCGCGGTGTAGGTTGCGGTGACCGCGGCTGGTAGCAGCGGGGGCACCTCGGTCGGTACCCCCACCAAGTGCTGGGCTACGAGCTTCAGGGCCACGGTGGGTATAAGCGTGCTCATCGGCTGGAGCTCGCGCGGAAGGATGGAGACCGGGTAGATGACTGGTGGCAGTAGGATGAGGAGGAGGTTGAGGAGGCTCGCCGCGCTGGAAACTCTCATGGGGTCTGCGAGCTTGCCGTACACGTAGAGGCCAAAGGCTGTTCCAGCGAACCAGGCCAGCAATATTGAGGCGGCGATGGGCGGCAGCGAGACCAGGCTGACGCCCACGGTCAGAGCCATGATCGCCAGCACGACCGTTGCCGGCGCGATGATGACAACCAGGTGGGCTAGCGCGGATGCAACCGCGAACTCGATCGGCTTGAGAGGGCTTGCCACGAACATGTCCAGGAGCCTCCACATCCTGTACGTGGCCAGCTTCCTTGCCAGCGCGAAGCTGCCCGAGCTCCACGCGACCGCCACGAGGATCCCGAGGAGCGACTCCATGCCCCTACCTGTCCCCAGCTGTACGACCATGAAGATCACGAGGGGGATGATCAGGTCGCTCACGAAGGCCAGGGGCTCCTTCATGTAGCTCAGCGTCATGAACACCGCGGCACCAACCACCCTGCTAGCCCTCATACCCGCTCACCCTCATGATGAAGAGGTCCTCGAGAGAGGTAGCCCTCACGGAGAAGCTTAACCCCCTCCTCGCGAGCCCCCCCACAACCTCGGACAGCTCGCTCTCGCTCCCCGCGTAGATGATCTTCCCATACTCGGCCTCCACAACACCGAAGCCGAGGTCACTCGTGTCAGCGTCCCTGTCCAGCACAACCCTGTACCTGTGCCTCACCTTCCCGAGGAGCTCCCGCGGGCTACCCATCTCCACAATCCTCCCCTTGTTGATCATCACTACCAGGTCGCTCAAGCTCTCCGCCTCCTCCATGTAGTGGGTCGTGAGGAAGACGAGCGAGCTCTCGGCGGCGTCCCTCAGCACCTTCCACACCTCCCTCCTGGCGATGGGGTCCAGCCCCACGGTGGGCTCGTCGAGGAAGTACACCTCCGCCGGCACGGCGAGCGCCGAAGCTATCAGGACCCTCTGCCGCATCCCTCCGCTGAGCTTAGCGCAGACCCTGTTCCTGACCTCCCAGAGACCCAGCTTCTCCAGCGCCTCCCTCGCCAGCTTCGCCGCGTCCCCTTTCGCCAAGCCCCTGCTCCTCAGGTACCAGTAAACGTGCTCGTAGGGCGTGAGGTAAAGCTCCGGGCTCGCGTCCTGCGGCACGAGCGAGACGCGCTTCCTCACTTCCTCGTAGTTCCTCACCACGTCGTACCCGAGCACCTCGGCCCTACCCCTCGTCGGCTTGGTTAGCGTCGTCAGAACCTTGATCAGCGTCGTCTTCCCAGCCCCGTTCGGGCCCACCAAGCCCACGATTCCCTTGCGCTCGATGGAGAGGGAGACCCCGTCCAACGCGACAACGTCCTTCGGGTAGACCTTGACGAGCCCCTCTGTGAGGACATAGGGCCCGCCCATCGGAACACCCTTGCTCCCGCTAGTAGCGGACGTTTATCTTAAGCTTTGCGCGCAAGCGGAAAGTTGGAGATGGCGAGAAGCGATAGCCCTCTTGAACTCGTTTAGAGGGCCCAGCAGGGATTTGCTGGAAATTCAACGGCTGCGTTTAAGGCTTTGAAGACTCTTTGAACTAAACGCCTCTTAAAGGGCGGGGCTGCGTCCGCGCGGCGGTGGGCATGTGGGACGTGAACAGGGCTCTGGGGGTTGGCGCTAACGTGTACCACGTGTACATCGCGAGCATGATCGCTAGGTTCAGGGATCTGGGGCTGCTCAAGTTCGGCGTGATCCTGAGGGCCTCCGAAGACACTGGGAGGAGGGTGGCCCAGTACTTCACCGCGCTCGGGGTAAAGCTCGGCAGCGTCGAGGAGGCGCTGGAGCTCCTGAACCTCACGCTGGGCTTCTCGGACGAGGTTCGAGCGAGGGTTGTGGACGGCGGCACCCTCGAGGTGGCGTTCAGCAAGGACACCTGCAAGATCTGCCCGAGGAACATCGGCGGGCTCGAGCTGCCGGGCCCCGCCTGCCCCAACGTGGGCTTCGTGAAGGGTTTCCTAGAGGAGCTGGGCTTAGCGAAGCTGAAGGAGAAGTTCAACGTCGCCAACGGCGAGCTACCGGTCGAGCAGCGGGACGGCTACTGCGTCATCCGCTACCAAATCCTAGAGCGCAAGGCGCCGGAGGGGGAGGCGCCTGCGCCGCTCGCTACAGCTCTGGTCAGCGCGCGCAGCACCTAAGCCTCCGCAGCGCGCGCTCAGCGTAGAGTATAAGCGCCCCGCGCGCCACCGGCATTTACGGTGATGATCCGCTGTCCCCGCCCGACCGGTGAGGACTACCTCCCCCTTTGCGCGCGCCCGCGCGGGTAGGCCCGCGCTTTTCTGCCCCCTCTGGCCCGCCTGTCACCGATCCGGCGGGCCCACGGGGGTGCAACCCCTCACCGCCCGAGATCAGTGCTGGACCCCTCGGCTCAGCCCCCAGCCTCATTTAATCGGCCGGGTGCGCCCGGCGCGCGCACGGGCAGCGGGGCGGCGCCAGAGGCGCAACCCCGCCAACTCGCTAGCAAATACCGAGCTCGGGGGCCCGGGGCTCAAGCCCCCTCATTGCGTTCTCTCCCGCCGCGCCGTTTCCGCGGCTCACGGGTTGAAGAGCGAGGCGGGGGTTTATAAATTCGATGTTAAGAAGCCCGAAAGTAATCTTTTCTAAACTGAAAGTTAAAGAAAAGAATATAGAATACGCAGGTATACTATATAGGGTGCTCCAGCGGAGCGCGCGCCCCCTTTGCTGAAGCCGTCAAGCACCTTTCGCCCCCGGCGCCGCTGGGGCGATCGACTGTTGAGGTTCCCGGCTTCCTTTCGGGTTCTCCCCCTCGGTCAAGGCCGCGGAGAAGCGGGTGAAGTTTATCAGGGAGATGGGCGGGGGCACCCTCATGTTCGTCGATCCAGCGCTGCCGCCGGCGCTAGCCTCGGCCGCTTTAGGTGGGGTTTCGGCGATACTGCTGAGGAAGGCTACCGGCGGCGCAGACGCCTTCGCTGTCAACTTCGTGAAGCTTGCCGCGGGCTCCGCTAGCCTCGCAGTCGCCGCGCTCGCGCTGGGGTTCGAGCCTCCCAGCACCGCTGTCGCGATCCGAATGGCCTACGTCGGGCTCACGGGGCCGCTGCTCGGCTGGTACCTGTACATCAAGGCGCTCTCGCTCGGCGGGGTCAGCGTGGCGTCGACCATCGCGAACACCTACCCCCTTGTCGCGGTTGCGGCCGCTTACCTGCTCGGCAGCGCGCCGAAACCCAACCACGTAGCGGGCGCGCTGCTCGTTGTGGCTGGAGTCCGGCTGCTCCTCAGCGGGAATAGCGGCGAGGATAGGAGGAAGGCGGCGCTGCTGGCCGGCGCTACGTCCGTCCTCTGGGGCGTGAACCAGGTTGTGGCCAAGGCGGCGGCCGGGGAGAGCGACCCGATGACCCTCAGCCTGCTCCGCGTGCTCTTCGCCGCGATCCCGGCAGCCCCCCTCGCGCTCGCTAGGGGTCTCGAGCTGAGCAGGGGGGCTTTGGCAGCGGCTGCCGCTGCGGGCCTCGTTTCGGACTTCCTCGGCGCGCTGCTCTGGCTGCTCTCGCTGAAGGTGGGCAGCTTGGCTGTGGCCGCGACGGTCAGCGCCACGACCCCCGTCTTCGCCGCGATGCTCTCGTCGCTGCTCCTCGGAGAGGAGATGAACCGGAAGCGCTGGCTCGGCGTGCTTGCGGCGACGGCCGGCGTAGCGGTGGTCTCGTACGCGGCGTGACCGGGGCGCTGCGCGCTCGCCGGGAGTCGCTCGAAAGGCGTGCGCTCGGTCCCGGTCGCCTCAGAGGCTTACCGTTGCTGGAGGTTGAAGACTCGAACTTTACCTCACCACCTTCGGCGCGCATCTCGAAGCTCCATCGCGCTCAACCCGATGATCGCATCCTCCGCCGGGTCTCGGCACTCGCGGTTTCTTCCTCGGGCAGCACGCAGCCGCCGATATACAGGAAGACCTCCGCCAGACCTGCGACCTTGGCGAACACCCGCTCTGCTGGAAGAGGGCGCTAGCGGGGAGCGGCGAGGGCCCTCAGCGCCTTTAAGGCGCTAGTTAGCGCTGGGAAAGCCTCCTCGAGCGCGTTCACGCTGGCTCTTCTTATCAGGTCGCTCACGCGGTAGCCGCGCGCCTTGAGCCACTCGTGGACCTCTTCCGGCTCCACCCTCTCTCCTGCGACGAGCCTCACCAGCTCGGCGAGGTCCTCCTCAATGCACTTCTCCCTCCCCTGAACGGAGAGGACGACCACCCCCCGCTTGCCGCCCCTCTCAGCTCTGACCAAAAGGCATCCCTCATGGCTGCACCTCTCCGTGCTGACCACGCGGAACCCCCTTTCGCGCAGCCTGTTTACGAAATCTTCAACCCCTGTCAGGTGCTCCCTGTCCAAGAGTACGAGAACCGTGATGCGCTCCCTTACGATCTTCTCGAAAAGAAACGCTAGCGAGTCGACGACGGCTAAACCGGTGCTCCTGCGCAAGGGCGCTCCCGCGGCCGCGAGCACGAAGCTGTGGTCGTACTTCTCGCAGATTGCCCCGAGCACCTTCTCGTCCGTAACGCCGTCGCCCGTGAGGACGTACGCTAGAGGCTCCGCCGCGCCCCCCGCCGCAGCCAGCTTCACGGCACGAGCCCCTCGACCAGCGCCCGAGGGTCGAGGCCCTTGCTGAGGAGCCCCTCCAGCTCGTCGAGCTCGAGGGACCTGTAGTGGACCACGTCGCCGGCATCCTTCTTCAGGAGTATCACCCTGGCGTCCTTAGGCTCGACCCGCACAACGCTCTCCAGCACGTCCACGCTGTGCGTGGCTACGACCACCTGCCTCCCGGACCCGGCGAGCCACCTCATCAAGGTGTCCAGGAGGCTGGGGTGCGCGGCGAACTCGATGTCGTCCCACAGGATGAGCGCGGGGTTCAGGTACTCTACGGCGAAGTATGTGAGGACGAACCTCTTAACCCCCTCGCCGAGGTCGTTGAGGCGGATGTAGACCACGTTATCCTCCAGCTCTTTCCTAACGTAAAGCTCGTTCTCCCTCGGGAACACTTCTGTAAACTTATCGTAAACAACTCCATTCAATAAATCTTTAAAAACTTTCACGTGAAGACCTTTCTTAACAATACCATCTATGTTCTTGTAAGAGAACTCGTGGAAGCGTTCGCAGGCGTAGCTACCGCTCGGTATGTAAAGCGCCAAAACCGAACCAGTCGGATTAAGCGAGCCTACGAGCGCGAGATACCGATCCACACCAAAGCTGTATCTTTCGGCCGCCTTAGTGAAAGGCAGCTCGGTTTCGACAGCAACGCTTCCCTCCGATGATATAAGGAGCCTGAGCCGCTCCACAACCACTTTCTCGGTAAAAATTTCAATGACTCCTTTTACTCCGAGCTCGAAACCTGCTTCAGCCTTACCCGAGTAACCGTAAACCAGGCGGTTCGAACCTCCAACTAAGTGTTCGATAAGCTCGATAGCCGATGAGGCGTAGGGTGGAACGGAGGCGCCGCGGAAAGGCATTGTTAGCAGGAAGAGCGCCTGCAAAATGGACGATTTGCCGGAGCAGTTCCTCCCGAGCAGCACGTTGAAGTCTCCCAGCTCGAGCGGCTTCTCGAGCCGCCTAATCCCCCTGAAATCCCTGATGTCGACGCTCTTCACGAGCCTCATCGAGCGCGCGCCACCCGCTGAAATCGGATTACGCACCTCCTATTAACGTTCTCCGTGCACCAGACCGCGCAGTAGGCGCGCCGCGTTGACGTGCGAATAAAAAATGATTACGTTAGAGGCAATGCTTGAGGATGTCGAGTATCTCGGGGGTTTTGAGTCCCAGCGGGCTCCCGGACTTCTCCGCTATCTTCGGCAGGTCGCTCTCCGTGAAGCCGTAGTCGCTGAGCCTCTCCTCGAACCCTACGAGCCTCTGGAACTCCCTAACCGCCTTCTCGGCCTTCTCCGCGTCCTCCGGAACGGGCTTTATCGTGGGGTCGAGGGCGGCGAGCACGGCGGCGGAGGCCCTCGGGTTTATCCTGTGTATGTAGTAGGCGGCGCGCGGCCCTAGCAGGGCGAGGCCGCAGCCGTGGGCGAGCTTCGGGTTCATTGCGCTCAGCACGTGCTCGATTAGGTGCACCACGTGGGTCCCGTTGAGGTCGATCGCTATCCCCGCGAGCATCGAAGCGTAGAGCAGCCAGTACCTAGCCTCCAGGTCGCGGGGGTTCTCGACGGCTCGCGGCAGCCACGCGCGCAGCAGCCTCACAGCCTCCCTGCTCAGCATCTCGGTGAAGGGCGAGGAGCCGGGCTGGGTTGCCGACTCGTAAGCGTGGTAGAACGCGTCGAGCGCCGTGTAGACCGTCTGGTTGCGGGGGAGGGTTAGCGTGTACCTCGGGTCGTCGACCGAGGCTGCGGGGTAGATGGAGACGAAGCCGCGCTTCTCGCCCGTCTCCTCCACCGTGAGGACCGAGTACCTGTCGACCTCGGTCCCCGTCCCGTGGGTGATGTTGACGGCGTAGACCGGCAGCCAGCCCCTCGCCCTCCGCCTCCCGTAGACGTAGTCGGCCGCCCTGCCCCCGCTCACCGCCACCATCGCTGCAGCCTTCGCCGCGTCGATCACGCTGCCCCCGCCGATGGCGAGGATCGCGTCGGCCCCGAAGGACCAGGCCCTCTGCGCCATCGCGTCCGCCTGGCTGGCCCACGGGTTCGGCGTGACGCCGTCGAACACCTCGTAGGATACGCCCAGCTTCGCCAGCAGGGAGAGAGCCTCGTCGAGGGCGCCGCTCTCCTTCGCCGAGCGCTTGCCGGTCGCGACGAGGACGCGCTCGCACCCCTTCAGCTCCCTCTCCAGCTCGCCGATCGCGTTGGGCCCGAAGTAGAGCTTCACCGACGCGTACTTCAGGGTGAACCTCGGCAGGCCCTCGCTCACGCTGCCTCCTCCGAAGGAGACGTATTAACGCTTAGCGCTCGGGCGCCGCTACCGATTTTAGCGTGCCGCCCGGCGGCAGCCCCGTGCGGGGGCCGAGGTCGATGCTCTACAAGGCCTTGAGCGCGCCCACGCCGCTGATCGAGCTCTGGGGGTCCGGCCCCTACTCATTCAAGTGGGCCCTCCTCGACGGGGAGGAGGCGGTGGAGCTCGAGGCGGGGCGCGAGGCTGTCGTCGCCTGCTTGAGGGGGTCCTGCAGCGTCGGCTGCGAGCTCGGCTCGGCGGAGCTGGCGGCGAAGGACCTCGCTTACGCGTCGGGCCCCGCGACCCTCGAGCTGAGGGGGCGCGGGAGCCTCGTGGTGGTGGGCGAAGCCCCGTCCTCGAGAAAGAGGCTCTGGCTCGTCCGCCGCTTCGCCGAGCTCAAGCCGCTCTTCGTCGGCGCCGAGGGCTACAGGCGCTACGTCTACACGGCGCTGGGCGCCGAGGACCCGAGCGCGAGCCTCCTCGCCGGCTTCACGGAGGGCTTCCCCGGCGAGTGGACGAGCTACCCGCCCCACAAGCACGACGACAAGGTCGAGGTCTACGTGTACTACGGGCTCGAGGGGGGCTTCGGCGTGCAAGTGGTCGAGGACGAGGACGGCGCCGACGCCTACGTGGTGGGGGACTACGACGCCGTCCTCATCCTGCGCGGCTACCACCCGAACGCCGCGGCGCCCGGCTACCGCATCTGCTACCTCTGGATCCTCTGCCAGGTTCGCGGCGAGAAGAGCTTGCGGGCGACCGTGAAGCCCGGCTTCGAGCGCTTCCAGGTGGGCCCCACCCACCTCGCGCTCCAGCGCTAGCGGCTCTCCAGCGCCCGCTTGTAGACGCCGAGCATGCGCTCGGCCGCCCTAGCCCAGCTGAACTCCCCGGCCCGCTTGGCGCAGCGCAGCCTGAGCTCCTCCCCGCTCACGCCCGGGTCGTGCAGGGCGAAACTCCTCGCCCGCTCGAGGACCCCCGCCTCCTCGAGGTCGCCCCTCGCCGTCGCGAGGAGCAGGGAGGCGAGCGCCCGAGCCAGCTCCTCCGGGTCCTCGGGCCGCACGAGGTAGCCCGTGCCGCCGCCGGGATCCTCCCGGAGGTCGACGACCGTCTCCTTGAGCCCCCCGGTCCTGCTGGCCGCCACCGGCACGCCGGCCGCCATCGCCTCGACCGCCGCCAGCCCGAAGGGCTCCCACCTGCTGGGCACCGCGAACGCGTCCGCAGCCAGGTGGGCGAGCTCGTAGACGCTGGCGGCGTGGCCCACGACGACCCTCACGTGGGGCCTGCGCCTCGCCTCCCCCAGCAGCCAGCTGAGGTGGCCCTCCTCCCCCCTCACGGGCAGGAGCAGAAGGAGCAGCCTGAGGTTGGGGATGACGCTAGCGAGCGCGTCGGAGGCCCGGAGCAGGACGTCGAAGCCCTTCTGCCAGCTGGCCCTGCCGGTCGCGAGCACGAGGGGGCCGTCGGAGGGGAACGGCTCCGCGCCGGCGGCTGCCCAAGCGAGGGAGGGGTCGCGCACCTCCGGCCGGGCGGCGCCCAGCGCCTCGAGCAGCAGGTACCTCCTCAGCTCCCTGCGCGCCGGCCTCCTCGAGCCGTAGAGCTCGAGCAGCCTCGGGCCGTGGAGCCGCTCGACCGCGAGCCAGAGCCCCTCCAGGCTCCAGCTCGTCCCGTTGTGGACGTACGTCAAGCGGTCGCCGGCGGCCCAGCCGACAGCCGGCCTCAAGGCCTCCTCCATGTAGGCTCTGCTCACGGTCACCACCGCGTCGGCGACCTGCGCGGCCACGGCTTCGAGGACGCCGCCGGCCCTCGCGTAAGCCTCGCCGAGGCCCACCCCCCTCAGCCGGCAGCCGGGGTCCAAGCCGCAGTCGCGGAAGAGGAAGTCCCAGCCCACCCACCTCCCTACGTATAGGTGGACGTGGAAGACCAGCGCCGCGCCGGCGCACGCGATCGCGAGGGCCGGCGGGACCGCGTGCCAGTCGTTCGCGTGGACGACGTCGGGGGCGCCCTCCAGCCGCAGGAGCGCCCTCGCCGCCCAGGTGAGCGCCGCGCTCTTCGCCTCGATGAGCCCGTCCGCGTACACGGTCGGCTCGTCGAGCACGGGGTTGGAGGCGAGCACCACCTCTACCCCGCCCGAGCGCCTCGCGTAGAAGGTGAAGCCCCCCGCCTCGCCGAGCGGCTCGCCGCGGGCGCCGTGGCTCGGCATCAGAACCCTCACGTCGCAGCCCATCGCCGCTAAGCCCTCCGCGAAGCCGCGGACCGCCTCCCCCAGCCCGCCCACCTTCACCACGCCGCTGTACTCGAAGCTCACCATCCAAACCTCCATCGCCGCCGCGCGCGGGCTCGCGCTAAAAACGCTAGCGGCTCAAGCCCTGATGTCCAGCCCCCGGCTCCTCAGCTCCTCCAGGTCCTCGGCCGTGTAGCTGGTCGCGCTCAAAGCCCCCTTCGCGAGCGAGAGCCTGACGAAGCTCGCGCCCTCGCAGAGCTCGGCCACCAGCAGCGCCGCGTCGAGGCTGTGCGTCGAAACCACCACCTGGACGCCCCTCTCCGCCAGCTCGGAGAACCAGAGCGCCAGCACCTGTAGAGCCCTGGGGTGCATGAACGCCTCTACGCAGTCCCAGAGGAGGAGCTGGGGCTTCGCGACCTCCACCGCCAGCATCGCGGCGGCCGCGTCGGCGACCCCGTCGCCCAAGTCCCCCAGCCTGACCCTGTAGCCGTCGTCGCGGTAGGCGAACAGCGCTGGCGCGCCGCCCACGAAGGGTTCCGCCAGCAGGTCGAGGTACGCCTCCTCGCACGCCTTCGAAACGCGCTGGGCGACCCTCCTCGTGGCGCCGGAGAGAACCACGTCGGCCCACGCGCTGTAGAGCTCGCTCAAGACGCGCTCCCTCACCCCGTGCTTGAAGAAGAACGCCTTGAGGAACTGGGCCTTCGCGCCGCCCGCCTGCGGCGCTGGACCGTACTCCTCGCGAGCCCCCGCGGCGACCGCGCTCGGCTCGAGCTCCATCAGCTCCTCCGCGCTGCCCGGCGCCTTCGCCAGGTAGAAGACCTCCAGGGAGGCGCCGGCGCGCCTCAGCAGGACCGCGCGGCGCCCATCCTGCGCCTCGTAGAGCGCGGCAGCTTTACCCGAGTACTTGTGCAGCAGGTGGAGGAGGCCGGCCGAGCCCAGCGTGCGGTGGATCTCCGAGAGGACCTCCCAGGCCGCCAGGTTGCCGACGACCGGCTGGGACAAGCCGTGCGCGAGGAAGAGGGCTTCGAGGACCGTCGTCTTCCCGGAGCCGTTGGGCCCGACCAGGACCGTGACCCTCGAGAGGGGGACCTCCCCCCTCTGCACGCCTTTGAAGTTCCTGAGGTGCAGCCTGGTGATCATCCAGGGAAAGGGGGCGCGGAGCCTATTATCGTTTCCGCTGCGCGCTACCTCAGGTGGACGACGTCGCCGGCGTGGAACTCCCTGAGCTCGCCGCTCTCCAGCCGGACGAGTAGGGCGCCGTCCTCGCTCACGTCCACCGCCAAGCCCGTGAACGCTCCCTCCGGGGTTTCGACGCGCACGATCCTGCCGAGCGTCGAGGACCTGCCCCTCCACTCGCGGAGGACCTCGCTCCACCGCCCCTCCCTCACCCGGGCGTAGACGTCGCCCAGCTCCTCGAGGAGCTTGAGGAAAAGGGGGAGGCGCGGCACGGGCTTGCCCAGCAGCCCCCTCAGGGTGGCGGCCGCGCCGGCGAGCTCGGGGGGCAGCTCGTTGTTGACGTTGAGGCCGATGCCCACGAGCGCGTACACCGCCCCTCCGGGCTCCGCCGCCGCCTCCACGAGCACCCCGCAGACCTTCCTCCCCGAAACCTGCACGTCGTTGGGCCACTTCACCTTCGCGTCGAGCCCGAGCAGCCCCAGGACCCGGGCTACGGCGACGCTCGCGGCGAGGCTGAGCGCCCGCAGCGCTCGCGGCGGGGGCCTGAGCACGACCGTCGCGTAAATGCCGCCGGCGGCCGAGTGCCAGCTCCTCCCCAGCCTCCCCCTCCCTGCCTCCTGCACCTCGGCGACCACCACCGCGCCCTCCGCAACCCCCCTCTCGGCCAGCTCCCTCGCGGCGTCCTGCGTGGAGCCGCACCGCTCCAGGTAGATCACCGAGAACCGCAGGGAGGTGCCCAGCCGGGCCGCGCAGGCGCCAGCTACGCTGAGGTCGTCGGCCGGCCGCAGCTCCAGCAGCCCCCGCTCCACCCTGAGGGGGTAACCCCGCGCCGCCAGGGACATCGCGGCCCCCAGGAGGTCGCTTTCGGGCACTCCCAGCTCCTCGGACAGGCGCTTGAGCGGGGCGCGGCCCCCGCCGAGCAGCAGCGCCGCGAGCAGCCTATCCTCGAGCCCCACGCCCGGCCCCACCCCCAGCCTTCGCCGAGCCGGCGAGCGCCTCGTACACGCTCGGCGCGGCCCGCGCAACCCGGTGCGCCACCAGCAGCGCGAGCGGGTGGTCGACGAGGAGGTCCTGCGGGACAAACACGATCACGGAGGCGGTCGCCACCGCCAGCCTGAGGTCTTTTGCCAGCCCGAGGAGCCCGGCCGCCCGCAGGGTCCAAGCGAGGAGCGAGGGGTCCGCGGAGACCCAGTAGGAGAAGGCGAGGAAGCCGAGCGCGTAGACCGGCGCCGCCGCAACGGCCGAGAGCAGCCAGAGCGCCGCCAGGTCCCGCGCGCCCAGCTCCGCGAAGCCCCTCCCGGCCCTCCGCAGGTAGCGCTCGCGGAGGGCGCTCATCAGGAGGGCGGCGAGGGGGAAGCCGGCCAGGTAGCCGCCCGTCGGGCCGAGGAGCACGGCGACCCCTCCCCTGAAGCCGCTGGCGAGGGGGATGCCCGTGGCGATCACCGACAGGTAGAGGAGCTGCGAGGCGAAAGCCCACTTGGGCGGCAGCAGGAGACCCGCGAGGATGAAGCCGGCGTTCTGCATCGTGTAGGGCACCGGCCCCGCGCGGAAGCTCAGCTGGGCGAGGAGGCCCGTGACCGCCGCCAGGAGGCTGGCAGCCGCGGCCTTGGCCGCGCCGTGCGCCATCGCATCCGAACCCCCCTCTCGCTGGCGATAAGGGATGCGCGGAGGCTTCCGCCGCTCTAACCGGCTTTCTCCACGGAAACCACTCTGCCGTCCTCGAACCTCACTATCGTGTCCGCTTCCAGCCCCTCCGGCAGGTAGTGGGTGGCTACGAGCAGCGTGCGCCCTCCGCTCCTAAGCTCCTCGAGCAGCTGCACCAGCTTGGCGATCGTGGCTTTATCCACGAGCGTGAAGGGTTCGTCGAGCGCGTAGAGATCCGCCTCGAAGCCCAGGGCCGCGAGGAGGTGCAAGCGCTTAGCCATCCCACTCGAGTACGTGAGAATAGGCCTCTCCCAGTAGCCGGCTACCCCCAGCTCCCCAGCCAGCCTCTCGACGCCGGAGAAGGGCGAACCCCTCATCGAGCACAGCTCCGCGAGGAGGGAGCGACCGCTCATCCACCACGGCAGCGGGGCGCCCTCCATCGCGAAGGCCACGCGCTTTGAGAGCTCCGGCCACTCGCGCCAGGGGTCGAGGCCGAGCACGCGCACGAGCCCGCTCGTGGGCTTCAGCATCCCGACCGCGAGCTTGAGGAACGTCGTCTTCCCCGACCCGTTGGGGCCGAGGAGCAGGTGCAAACCCCCGCCCAGCTTCAAGCTCACGCCCCTCAAAGCCCACGTGAAGCCGAAGCGCTTCGAGAGGTTCTCGGCGACCACTACCTCCACTTCACCTCACCCCTCGCCTCGAGGTACGCGGCAGCCACCAAGTGCGCGAGCGAGGCGGCGATTCTGGCTCCGAGGTCCCGAGCTAGCCAACCCAGCGCCGGGTCGAACGGCAGCCTGAGGAGCATGAGGTGGCTCCTGTACACGAGCAGAGGGCCGCCCCAAAAGCTCTCCAGGAGGTAGAGCTCGAGGAACGCCCCCACGACGAAGTACGTGGCCCGCTTGGAGGCTAGGGCCCAGAAGGCGTAGAAGGGGAAGAGGTAGGACGCTTGGAGAGCCGCCCCAGCCAGCAGCTTGGCCAAAGCTTGCGCGAAGCCGGGGCGCGCCAGCATCCTGTAATCCCACGAGGCCGCCAGCAGGGACCTAGCGGCGGCGAGGGGCGGCGCCGTTAGCAGGAGGTAGGCCAGCCACTTTGCGGCGAAAACCTGAAGGCGGCCCGCCCCCGCCAGATGCCTCAAGTACGAGTAGCCTTCACCCTCCTCGAAGGAGAAGAGGACGGCTGCCACGAGGGCGGCGTGCGCCGCCATCAGCACGGGCTCCTGCAGGCTCCACGCGCTGTTCACTAGGGAATCCCAAGAGGGGCTGACGGTCAGGATCGCGAACCGGTCGTACGTGAAGACGTAGGCGAAGAAGAAGGCCAGCGAGAAGGCCCACACGTGGAAAAATCCCAGGTACCACTTAACCAGCTTAAGCAGCTTCACGCCTCCTCACCGCAACGTAGGCGGCAACCGCCGAAACTGAGATCAAGCCGGCCGCTGCCTCGAGCGAGTAAACCCTCGCGTACCCGCTCTTATCGCCCCGCACCGCGGTGACCCTCAACTGGTACTCGCACACGCCCTCGCCCTCCAGCTTCACGCGCACTTGAAGAGCGTGAACCCCGCCCAGCTCGGCCGTGAAGATGGGCAGGAGCGTCAGCGCGCCTACCTCGCCCCTCGCCGCGTAATCCTTGCCGCTCGAGTGGTGGACCACGCGGTACTCGTACACCCCCCTCCTCAGCTCGCAGCCGGAGACGCGCAGCTCGATGGTTACGGTGTCGTTGACGTGGAGAAGCAAGCTGCCACTGTACAGCTCGTACCACTCTCGGTGCAGCCAAGAGGGGAACTGCCCTGAAGCCTCGCTAGTGTACACCAGAGCGTGCGGGCTGGGGTTCACGATGTCGTCGATGAAGGACAGCGGGATCAGGAGAAGCGCCAGCGAGACGGCGAGCGCGAGCTCCACCCTCACTTCCTCCTCACCCCCGCCGCGGCGGCTAGCAGCGCGGCGGCCGCCAAGAGCGCGGCCGCGTGAGCGGTAGTGTCGACGCTGCCCGGACCCCCCAGCCTCTCCTCGCCCTTGTGGAGCGAGGATTCCACCAGCTTGAGGGACAGCAGCGGGGCTTCGCCCTCCCCCAGCACGCTCCACACGGTGTCGAAGCCGAAGAAGTTGGTTAGAGGCGGCGGGAGAACCCCGAAGGTCGTAAGGAAGGCCGGCAGCGCCGGGGTCCCAGGCGACGACTCCAGCAAGACGCCCGTAACCCGGTCGTAGACGAGCGTTACCGGCTCCAAAGGACTGACAATGTAGCGGGCTCCAGCGAGCTCGACGACCCCTTCTATATCGGCCGAAACCTCCTCCCCCTCGTGCACGAGCGCCAGCCTAACCTTGGTAAGCTTCCACGGTTTGGCGTCCTTGACCCGCTCGTAAGCGTCGTAGACGTAGCTGCAGACGAGCGCGTACGTCCCGTTGCCGAAGTCTACGAAGCGGAAGGGTTCGGGAACCATCCGCTTCACCTGCTCGACGTCTAACCCCTTCAGCTTGAAAACTGAGGCGTACCTGGTGGAGTAGCGCGAGCTCCCAACAGCGGTCCGCGACCTATCGACAACGACCGCGCCGCCGTTCAGCTCGTAGCTCACCCCGCCCACCTGGCTCATGTTCACGTAAACCACGTTGGCGGACCCGTTGAACTCGAGCTGCTCCAACGCGTACGGTATCGGCAGGACGTGCGCTAAGACCACCGTAGCGTTAAGCTTCAGCTCCTCCGGGCGGAGCCAGAAGAGCCACTCGCCCGCAGCGCCCGCGGGATCCAGCTGGAAAACCTTCGTGAACGCGGTTGCCCCTGCCACGGAGTACGCGTACCCTTCGAACGTCCCGAAGGCCTCCAAGCCGGGTAGCAGGCCCTCGAACACGCCCCTGTACTCCTCCCTGTACGCGGCAGCGAAATTGTAAAGCGCCAGGGTCACGCTCGCGGCGCGCCCGTCGGTTTCCACGATCACCTCGAGCTTGTCGAAACCGATGAAGGCGCACTCGGCGTACCCGCCTCTGCTCACGCATAGGGACGTGACGAAGAGGGGCGATGCGTTAACCGCTCCGAAAACCCTGCGAGCTTCGCGGTACATGGCTATCGCGGAGGGAGTAGGCTTGAACCTCTCCTGAGTAGTTGCTAGAACTTCGTACTTCAACCGCGCTGGAGGAAGCGCGCAAACCGCGCTGGCTAGCGCTAGGGCGACTAGGAGCGTGGGAAAGAGCGGCAGAGCCCTCATACGGGAAACCAAAATAAAGGAAATAAAAAAGGTTTACGGTTTCACCGCGAACGCGCAGTAGCCGCCGAGGAACGCCGTTACGCTCGCTTCAGGTCCATCGCAGTAGCTTTTTATGTACGAATACACGTAGCTTCCGGCTTGACCTACCTGGTAGGTCCTGCTCGCTGAGCCGCTCGGGCATGCGTTGATAATGGTCCAGTACCGCCCTGTTTTGCTAGAGTACGTTTCGAAGTACGCCGCGTTCCAAACACACGCCCAGCAAAGGTAACTTACACCCGAGGAAGTCCCTTTCGCGAGGCCGTAGGAGTTGTCGGGCGAAGTTCCTTCGATTTGGGCGTACGCGGTCACTGAGGTTATCGTTCTCGAGTCGGAGTCGCTACACGCGACCGAGTGGACTAGAACCGCTGCGGCTAACGCCACCAGGATGGGTATCAGCGCTAGAGCTCGCAGGCGATCTTTCGGCCTCATCAAGTAGTGAACCGACTTGCACCCCTCTTATTTTTTTGTTGAATGATGAAACTTTCACCACTCACGATTAAGATAATTTAGGGCGCAGCCGGGCGCCCCGCGGAGTTACCGCATGTAGGATGCGATCAGCCTCACGCCGAGCCTCTCCGCGGCCTTCTCGGCGGTGGGGTGAATATAGAAGCCGAACATGAGCATGTACACGTCGCCGTCCTTAAGGAGCCTCGCGACCTTGCTCGCCGCGCTGTAGAATCTCCACACGTCGTCGCCGTAGATCCTCGACTTCGCCTCTCCGAGGACGTACA
>JAPWTS010000048.1 GCA_028275925.1 Thermofilales archaeon | reverse complement strand
CCTGCACGGTAACCGTCGCGGAGGCCCCACGCACGTTGAAGCTGGTTAAGCTGCCGATAGGAGAGGACCCTTGGACCAAGCTCACGAGACGGTTAACGGATACGCCCATCACTTAACGAGGAGCGTGGTGCCCCGGCCGGGATTTGAACCCGGGTCCCCGGTTCGAAAGACCGGGATCCTCGCGGCCCCGGGCAAGGGTGGCCGGGCTAGACGACCGGGGCACCGCACTGCCAGAGGGCGGGGGGTTATAGGTTTTGCTGGGGGAGGGGCGGGCTTTCCGCAAGCTCGAACAGGCGGCGGAGGGCGAAGTCGGGGTCTAGGCGCGCTGCGCGCTTGGAGTAGGTTTTCATTTTCAACGCCTCCCACTTCTCGCATTTTAGCATGTCGAGTAAATCGCCATATTTTGTTATGTAGGCCTCTTTTACGATCATGCGCGCTATGCTTTTTGGTAACGTGGCGTCGGTGTTACCCACGCTGATCCGGAGCACGCTGGTGCGCCCTCGCCTGTACATTTTTCCGTCGCCTAGGTACAGTGTAAGCAATGAGAGAGGGTCGCATTTCGCTCGTAGTCGTCTCCACGCTTCCCGTTTCGATACGTAGTGCCAGTCTTGTGCCACAATTCTCCATGCGATGCTCGGTTTCCCTTTTCTTCTTAGAAAAATCCCGTACACCGATATTCGGAGGCGTCCTGGACGCGTTGCTGCCCAAGCTATGATCTGCCACGGATGCGACGTCCCCATCAGGGGTCTCCTGCCTTTCCGCCCGTTCTGACCTTCGTCGGATGCCGCCCAGCCCAGTTGCAGCGCCTCGAGCACGTCGCGCTGGAAGAGCGGCGGAAAGTATGCGGTGGCGCTGATGCCGTATAGTGGAAGTCTGACGCTTCCTTTCTCTGTCGCGAGCAGCGCGACCGCGTTGGTTCCTGTTGCTTTGACTTTGAACGTTTTCCCTTCTCTTTCGACATAGCGTGCTCTTAGCGCCGCGTCGAGCTCTGTTAAGCGTGCGCACGCTTGTTCGTACGCCCTATTAAGCAACGTCAGCAACGTTTCTTTGAACCTATTCAATTCGTTTACCTCCTCTTCTGTCAACTTAAATTTCTTTATGATGTTGTCAATGGTCTCACTGAAGTAGCTTTTGGTCTCGTCGAAGATCTCGCCGAGTTCGGCGAGGGCCCTGTTGACCCTCTCTGTTAGGTCCTCCGTCAGGTCGTCGAGCACGGCGTCTGCCCTCGGGCCCCGCCCCCCAGCCCTCAGGCCGCTGCTGCCTGCCCGGGACCTCATACCCCTCGCCATGCCCGGGCCCTGGCGCCCGGGGCGCCCCTTTCGGGCGCGCGGAGGGGGTCGGAGCCCGGGCACCTGGAGAGCGGGGCTTCACCGGGCCGCTTTCGCCTGATGCGAAGCCCCTCAACCCCTCTCAGCCCTCCCGCCTGGCCGGCGGTTTGGGGGCCCATTCCCCCTCCCCGCCGACCCTCATCGGGCGAGGCCGCCGTTTCGGGGCGCCTGCCCCTAGGCGGCGGAGCGCCGGCGCCCTCCAGCGCCCCGCGCCCTCGCCCAACCCCCCCTCTCGAGGGGGCCCGCGTTTTTCGGCGGGGCAGGCTGGTTGGCGGGAGGGAGAGAAAGAGGGGTTTCGGGGCGGTTCTCTGGGGCGCTGCGCGCTTCAGCGGTGTTCTTCCAGCCGCTCGAGCTTCTGCGGGCCCGCCCCTCCCCTCCGTCCTCGCCCCATCCCGCGCCGAGCCGCCGGCTGGGGTTCACCGTCATCCCGCTCGGCGCGTTCACCGCTCTTACTCTGGGGCTGGAGCATAAAAGCTTGGCGTGGGGGTCGCTGCTGCGCTCGCCAGCGCGGTTTCGGCGGCGATCGCGGGAAGCTTCTTCTACCCTTTCTTCAAGGGGGGAGCGGGCTGGGGGTTGGCCGAGGCTTGAGACCCGCGCAGGGTCCCCCGCCCCCAGGGCGACCGGGGGCGGCTCCGCGCTCAGCCCAATCGCGCTAAGCCGTGTCCTCGGCCGAGCCCCCAGCCCCCCACACGCAGCGCGCTGCTCGCCCTACGCTGCGGCGAGGGCGGCGATGTAGGGTCCCTGCCGCCGGCGTACCGCTTCACCTTCATCAGGCGCGCGCAAGAGCTAGGCAGAGGCAGGCGAAAGAGCAGAGGGCGCGCGGGCGAGTCGAAAACGGCGCGCACGGACTACTTTTAGCGCGCAGGCAAAACCCTTTCCCGAGTTTTAGCGCGCGCATTCGATCCGCCACCGGGCAAGGCGGTTACCTGGCCGGGCTATACGACCGGGGCTGTAACGCTAGCGGATCAAGGGGTTATAGGTTTTGCTAGGAGGGGAACGGATCTTTCCATCATCTCGAACAGCTGCAGCGGAGCGGGATGGCGCCCTCCGGCTTATCTACCCGAGCCGCATGAACGGAGTTCCGCCGCCCCCAATTCAAGGGGGAGTATAGGCAGTCCGCGCCGTGCTCGCTCGCAGAACCGCTTAGGAGCTCGCAGATCCCGGGCTGGGGTCCAACAGTTACCGGTAGCGGGGATTACTGGGGCTAAACGGTTGGCTCCGCTCCCTCTTCCGCCGCGGCGGCTGCAGCGGCTTCCTCCAGCGCCTTCAGCTTCTCGCGCCTCTTCACGAGCCTCGTGATGTACCCAGCGACCTTGTTCCTCACCCGCTTGGTGGTTTTTAGGAGCTCTCCTACAACTCGCTTGTTGTGCTCGAAATCCGTCGTGAACTTGTCGGGGTACTTTTCCAGCAGCATCCTAGCGGTTCTCTTTACGTAAGCTGGGCGGACCTTACCCACGCGCCTGCCCGCGGGTGCCAACCACATAAATTTTCCCCCGGGGGGAGCCACGGCAGGTTTTTCCGGCACCTCTTGAGGGGGCCTCGTGGGAAGGCGGAGCAAAGCCGGTTACGAGATACCGTTGGCGCCGCTCGAAAGGATACTGCGCCAGGAGGGCGGCTACAGGGTGAGCGAGGAGGCCGTGGAGAAGCTGAGAGACGTTGTAGAGAAGCTGGCCAGGGAGATCGCGAAAGTATCGGTGGACATGAGCAAGCACGCTGGGAGGAGGACGATAAAAGCGGAGGACGTCGAGGTCGCGTTGAAGGTGGTCCTCGGCCGGATGGCGGGCTCGCTTGCGCCTTAGAGAAAAGTATAAATAGAAGCGAAAATCCGGGAGCAGCGACCGGCTATGTCGGCGCAGATAGCCCAGTTGGGCGGCGTTCCAGTGCTCGTGCTGAAGGAGGGGACTAGCAGGAAGACGGGAAGGGAGGCGATGGCGCTGAACTTCATGGTCGCCAAAGCCATCGCGGAGACCGTGAAGACGACGCTCGGCCCGCGGGGGATGGACAAGATGCTCATCGACAGCCTTGGCGACATAACCATCACGAACGACGGCGCCACGATACTCGACGAGATGGACGTCCAGCACCCCGTAGCCAAGCTGATGGTGGAGATCGCGAAAGCCCAGGACGACGAAGTCGGCGACGGCACGACGACGGTCGTGGTCCTAACCGGGGAGCTGATCAAGGAGGCTGAGAAGCTCCTCGAGAAGAACATACACCCGACGGTGATAGTTGCCGGCTACAAGAAGGCTCTCGAGGAGGCCGAAAGGATCCTGCGCAGGATCGCCGTCAAGGTGGACATCAACGACCTCGAGATGCTGAAGAAGGTCGCGATGACCTCGATGAGGGGCAAAGCCGTAGCGGCCTTCCGCGAGTACCTGGCCGAGATAGCGGTTAAAGCCGCGAAGCAGGTGGCCGAGGAGAAGGACGGGAAGATCGTGGCCAACGTCGACGACTACGTCCAGCTCGTGAAGAAGAAGGGCGGCTCCTTCCTCGACACGCAGCTCGTATACGGCGTCATAGTGGACAAGGAGGTCGTGCACCCGGACATGCCCAAGCGCGTCGAGAAGGCTAGGATCGCCTTGATCGACGCTCCGCTCGAGGTCGAGAAGACGGAGATCGACGCGGAGATAAGGATCAGCAGCCCCGAGCAGATGAAGATGTTCCTGGACGAAGAGGCCCGCCTGCTGAGGGACATGGTTGAGAAGATTAAGGCGGCTGGCGCGAACGTGGTGTTCTGCCAGAAGGGTATCGACGACCTGGCGCAGTACTACCTGGCGAAGGCGGGGATCCTGGCTGTGAGGAGGGTGAAGAAGAGCGACATGGAGAAGCTGGCGAGGGCGACGGGCGGGAGGATCATCACGAACATCGAGGAGATCAGCCCCGAGGTCCTCGGCTACGCGGAGCTCGTCGAGGAGCGGAAGGTGGCGGACGAGAAGATGGTCTTCGTCGAAGGGTGCCCCAACCCCAGAGCCGTCAGCATACTCGTCAGAGGCGGCCTCGAGAGGGCGGTGGACGAGGCTGAGAGGAACCTGGTCGACGCGCTGAGCGTGGTATCCGACGTGCTGGAGGAGCCGTACGTGCTGCCCGGCGGCGGCGCGCCGGAGGCCGAGCTGGCGAAGGAGCTCAGGAAGTACGCCGCCAAGGTCGGTGGGAGGGAGCAGCTCGCGATAGAGGCTTTCGCCAACGCCCTCGAGGTGATACCGAGGACCCTCGCCGAGAACTCCGGCCTAGACCCGATCGACATAATGGCCGAGCTGCGCGCGGCCCACGAGAAGCCTGACGGCTGGAAGTACGGCGTCGACGTCTTCGAGGGCAAGGTGGCGGACATGTGGGCGCTGGGCGTCATCGAGCCGCTAGCCGTGAAGCTCCAGGCGATCAAGGCGGCGACCGAGGCCGCTGCGATGATACTGAGGATCGACGACATAATCGCCGCTTCGAAGCTGGAAGAGAAGGGCAAAGAGAAGAAGGAGGAGGAAAAGAAGGAGGAAAGCGAGTTCGATTAAAACGCATGTAACGTTTTAGTTTCCAACCTTATTTTCTATAATCAACATTTTTACTTGAGTTTTTCCCTACCCAACGCGCGGCTTTCGCTCACTTAGAGGGTGAAGAGAGCGGCCCGGCGGCATCCCCCGAGGGCGCACGCTCCGGAAACGCTGGGAGCGGCAGCTGGCGGCTAGCTCCGGCACCCCCCGCAACACGGCCGCTCCGCCTTAGGGCCGCTCCCTTCCGGGCCTAACCCGGTTCGGCGGTACGGTGGTTCGGCCCTCCCTCCGGAGGGCCTACCACCTGCGGCCGTCCGCGGGGACCGGAGCGTCATCGCCACCGCTCCACTACCGCCCCAGCGCTCCGCGCGCACACTCCCTCGGGGTTGACGCCCCCCGCCGTATGCCCCGTTTGCGGTGCTGGGGAGGGGCAGCCCCCAGGGGCTTTCCCGCCGGGCGGTTTTCCTGGCTTCGCGCGCTTAAAAACGTGACGCGCGGTGACCCTTATCGCTAAGTTTTTGAGCTAGCGGGTAGATGTAGCGGTGGAGCGGTCAGCCGGTGGGCGGGTGCCGGGTTCCCACGGCGACGGGGGACCCGAGGAAGCTCCGCCAAAGCTGCGGGCCCGCGCCGCCGCGAGGCGGCGGGGGGAAACCCCGGGCTACGGCCCAGAAACGCGACCCCCCTCCCGGCGGTGAGCATGATGCGGTAAACCCCCGGCAACGGGGGCTGCCCCGCTGAAGAGCCGGGAGGGGAGGGTGAAACGGCCGCCCCGCGGGTCAGGGCCAAGCAGGGCCTGTGAGGCCCCGCACCGAGGCTCGGGTAGGCCCCCAGACGGATCCCGCTTAGAAACAGAAGGCGGGCTACTACCGGCTGACCGCTCCGCGACGACCGAGCTCTCACCCGCAGCGCCGTTAAGCTGAAATACTGCAGTGCTGCAAGCTGTCGAGTGGCGATGCTCACCGCCTTCGTGTTGATTAGCACGGACGCCGGAGCGGAGAAAGAGGTGTTGGAGAAGCTCAAAGAGATCCCGGAGGTCACCGAGGCGTACATAATTTACGGCGTGTACGATCTGGTCGCGAAAGTGCGGGTCGAGCGGCAGGAGGATCTGAGGGATATACTGACGAACAAGCTTAGGAGGATGGAAAAGATTCGCTCCACGCTAACGATGCTCGCCGTCGAGGGGTTCGAGCGCCAAACTACAGGTTAGCGGATCCGGGATTCCCGCACGCGGATGGCTGAACCGGGAGAGAAGCTCGTGCACGTGGGAATCGACGACACAGATAGCCCCTTGGGGATGTGCACGACGTACGTCTCTTCCATCCTGATGCTCGAACTAATGAAGAGGGGGTGCTCGCTGGCGGACTTCCCGTACCTTGTCAGGCTGAACCCCAACATACCCTTCAAGACGCGCGGGAACGGCGCGGTATCGCTCCACCTCAGGTGCGAGATGGGAGCGGAAGAGGTAGCCGGCGTGGTCGAGCGAGTCCTAGAAGCTTACAGCGAGCGCCACGCCAAGACGGACCCTACGGCGGTAGTAGTGCAGGGGGACGTGGGCGAGCTGAGGAGCGTTTACAGGCGCGCGCTCGTCGAGCTGCTCGCCCCCTCGCAAGTCGAGAAAGCCCTGAGGGGGGCGCGCGCAATGGTTCTCGGCGGGCGCAAGGGGAGGGGGGTTGTCGGCGCGGCGGCCAGCATCGGCGCCTACGAGCTGGACGTTTTCACGTACGAGCTCCTCCTTTACGTCCCGCCGGGGAGCGCGAAGCCCCCGCAGGCGGAAGAGGGGGTCGTCGAGCTCGATAGGCTGCTCAGACCTTTGACGTTCGCCAACGTCGACTACGGCGCCTCGCGCGTCCTCGCCACGCCGCGGGGACCCGACCCGGTGCTCGCCGGGATCCGCTCGGCGAACCCCCTTGTCCTCTCGTCGATCGCCAGGAGGCTGGCCGAGTCGTGGGGGGCCTCGCTCGCGGTGATCTTCAAGACGAACCAGGCAACGGGCGCGCACCTGTCCAAAGTTAAACCGGTGGGCGAGCTGAGACCCTACGACTCCGCTGTCGTTCGAGGGCTCGTCGTAGCGCCCCCCGCGGAGCTGAGAGGCGGGCACGTGGCTTTGAAAGTTGGAGACAGCACGGGCACGGTCACGTGCATGTTCTACAGGGAGACTGGGCTGCAGAGGGTCGCTAAGCTGTTGCGCGAGGGGGACCGCGTGGAGGTCGGCGGCGGGGTCGTGCCGCGCAGCCGGGGTTTGACGCTCAACGCCGAGTACGTGCGCGTCCTCGACGCCCCGCCTCTCTCGAAGCTCGAGAACCCGCGCTGCCCGCTGTGCGGTAAGAGGATGAAGTCCCTGGGGAAGCGCGGCGGCTTCAAGTGCCCAGCGTGCGGCTACAGGGACCCCGCGCTGGGAAAGGTGGAAGTCAGGGTGCCCCGGTTCCTCGAACCAGGCCTTTACCTGCAGCGACCCCTCGCCTACCGCCACCTTTCCCCGCCGGCCGAAGCGATGGGGGTCGAACCCGTCCGAGCTCCGCCCCTGCCGTCGCTCGTTGTGTGGCCACCGCCGCGCAGTTAATAAGGGAGTTCGCCATTTCGGGGGGTCCCAAGATGCTGCGCTTGAAGGTGCTGGGAGGAGGTAGGCGCGTCGGCAAGAGCGCGCTGCTAGTGGAGGGGTCGAAGACCAGGTTCCTGATGGATTACGGCGTCGACATAAGCGGCAGCGAGCCCGAGTTCCCCCTGCACGTGAGGCCGCGGGACCTAGACTTCGTCGTGATCACGCACGCGCACTTGGACCACAGCGGCGCGGCCCCGCTCCTCTACGTCTCCGCGAAGCCCAAGCTCTACTGCACCGGCCTCACGCTGGAGCTCTCGGACGTACTGATAGCCGATTTCCTCAAGATATCCAAGTACTACATACCCTACGAGTACGGCCAAGTCGAAGAGATGAGGAGCGGAGCGGCGGTGGTCGGGTTCGGCGACGAAGTCGAGGAGCGGGGCGCGACGCTGAGGTTCTGGAACGCCGGCCACATCCCGGGCAGCGTCATGGTGGAGGTCGAGGTCGACGGCAAAACCATCCTGTACACCGGGGATTTCAACACCGTGGACACGCGCCTCCTGAAGGGGGCCGACCTAGAGCCGTTCGAGAGAGCCGACATCGTGGTGATGGAGGGCACGTACGCCCTCTTCGATCACCCCCCTCGCGAGGAGGTGGAGCGCGCGTTCGTCAACGACGCGCTGGAAGTGCTGGACTCCGGCGGGAACGTCCTGGTCCCCGCGTTCGCGGTCGGCAGGGCGCAGGAGATACTGTGCGTGCTGGCCAAGCACGGGTTCAAGTACCCGATCTACGTGGACGGCATGGCCCGGCGCGTCAACAACCTGCTCCTCGAGAACCCGAGCGCGCTCCGCGACCCCGACTTCGTTAGAAAGGCTCTAACCTCGGCGATCCACGTGAACGACCGGAGGGATAGGGAGAGAGCCCTCGAGCAACCCTCGCTGATCGTTTCGCCGGCCGCGATGCTGAAGGGCGGGGCCTCGATCCACTACGTGAAGGAGCTGATCGAGGACCCCCGCAACGCGATATTCTTCGTGAGCTACGTGATGCGCGAGACACCAGCTCGCAAGCTGTTGGAAACGGGGATCCTCGAGCTGGAGACTCTGAAGAAGCGCGCAGCTGCCAGGATAGAGTGGTACGATTTCTCCTCGCACTGCGGGAGGCGGGAACTGCTAAGCGTGCTGGAGAGGTTGGACCCGAAAACCAAGCTCGTGATCGTGCACAGCGAGGAGGAGGGCGGTAAGCGCCTAGCAGAAGAGGCGGCGAGAACGTACGGGCTCGAGGTCCACTTCCCCAGCGAAGGAGAAGCGCTAGAGCTCGGCTAGCCCTGAGCGCGGCCAAGCGAGAAGCGGCTTAGGCGGCGATCGCTGTGGAAAACCCTCGCGACCGGGGGCTTAGCCGACTGCAGGCGCGCCCGCAAAACCTTTAACTCCGCGCTCAAAGCGCGGTGCGGGCCGTAGTCCAGCTTGGTAGGATGCGCGGCTTGGGCCCGCGTAAGCCGCTTGGGCTGCGGAGGGACCCGGGTTCAAGTCCCGGCGGCCCCACCAGCTTCGCGCGCGATGCATCACGGTAATGACGCGCAGCACCTTCAAATTCCCGGGATGCAAACTTTTTAATCCTGCACAGCGGCCTCGTGATGATGGAGCTGCCGACGCCTGAGGAGCTGAGAGCCCTGAGGAAGCGCGCTGGGCTGACGCAAGCGGAGCTCGCGAAGAGGGCCGGCGTCAGCCAGTCGCTGATAGCTAGGATCGAGGCGGGAACCGTCAACCCGCGGTTGTCGACCCTCATCAAGATTTACAGCGCTTTGCGCGAGTACATGGAGGAGGAGGTGCCGGTCGAGCGCGTCATGCACTCGCCCGTGATAACGGTGAGCGTCGACGAGCGCCTCGACCGGATCGTGGAGGTGATGTGGTCCAACGGGATATCCCAGGTCCCCGTTCTCGACAGGGACGGGTACGTGGTGGGGACCGTGCACGAGCGCGACGTGGTGGAGGCGTTCCTGAAGCACAGGGAAAGGGCGCTGCAGCTGAGGGCGATCGACGTCATGTCGGAGCCCCTCCCCCTCGTGCCGAAGAACGCGAAACTGAGCAGCGTCATCAAGATCCTGAGGGGCGAGATCCCCGCCGTTCTGGTGGTGGAGGGCTGGAAGCTGGTGGGGATCGTCACCAAGAGCGACTTGATGCGCTTCTTCGCCGGGCTGCCCTCTAAGCCTTCGCCACAGCAGCCCGCACGCGATAGAGAGTTGACGGCTTCCGCCCCTTCTTGACCAAGCGCCCCTCGCTCACGAAGCGCGCCAGGTAGGAAGCCAAGGTCGTCACCCTAATCTCCGGCATCTCCTCGGATAGCGCCCGGTGCAGCTCTTTGAGCGAGAACCACTCGCCGTCGCCGTAGCGCTCCACTATGAAGTCCCAAACCCTCTCCTTCAAGCTCTCCCGCCCGCTCTCCTCCGGCTCTCCGCGCCGCCCACCGCCCATCAGCTCCAGCATGTCCAGTATCTGCATCACGCGGGCCCTCGAGACCTGAGACCCCTCCAGGGTTATCGTGACCTTCTCCCCGGTGGGCAGCGTCTCCTCGATGCGCACCTTCGGGGCCATACTCCGCAAAGACTCTGCCACCCAGCGTTATGAAGGAATCGCGCGCGATTCTACCGTTCCACGGAACCAGCATAAAACTCAATATCGCTCTTCTCAAGAAAATTTCTACATGCTTCACAGTATAAGTGGAAAAGAGCACAAAAAAGCCGAATAAACCGATGTAATGGTTTTCTGCCACTCTTTCCACCATTCCAATGGAAGCAAGGGGGTCAATGCGGCCCCCTTTGCGTACGCGTTTTCTGCATTCTGCTGGCAGATCCTCCCGTGCCTCTGCATAACCGACACGGACCCCTCCACTTCCACTGGAACGCCTGCAGAAACCGGGCATCGATTTGCTTTCCGAGTTTGAGTGTTAGTGCGTTACAAGCGAAAACTTGTGCAAGGGATGCAGTGGAAGCAGAGGGGTCGTTCGCTTAGGGTCGCATAACCGATCTTTATTCTCAGTTTTCTTTTAGCGTTTCAGATCAGTAGAGGTGCGGCGAAAGCGAGGGTCAAGAGCGCCAGTAAGAGAAGCAGCGCGGTAAGGAGCTTGTCTGCGCGCCTGGATAAATCCTCGAGCTTTTGAGGATCGAGGAAGCGGCCGTCTGCGTAGAGCCTCCGCAGCCGGTACCGCAGGGTGGTGGAAGTCTGCAGTGCTCGTTGGTGGAGCTCGGCTACGAGCGTCCACGCCGCGTCGGGGCTCGTTTCGGAGCCGAGGGGCCGGTACGTGGAGCCGGCGCGCGCCCCGGTGAGCTCGTGCGTGTCGCTTGTAGCGAGCAGGACTGTTGAGCAGCTCTTCGAAGACAGCTCGTAGAAGCGGTCCCTGAAGCTGCGTAGCGCGTTGTTGGCGTCGTAAACCGCGACGAGGAGCTCGCAGCTTTCGCGGGCTAAGGTAACCACTCTCACGCCAGCCGAGCCCACCTCCTCGCCCTGCCTGCCTTCAACCGAGGCGATGCCGACGCGCCACCCGCCGCACGCGCGTGCGCGAGCGAGCGCGATCGCTGAGCGAACGTTGGCCGCGATCGACGAGTGCAGCGCGTCGCCCGGCGAAGGGCTGGGCCGAGGGTCGTCGAAGCTGTTGTGCAGGTCGACGATCACGGTGTTGCCGTTAACGTCGTCGGCGAGCTGCAGCGGGATGTCCTCCATCCCGCCGTTTACGCGCTCGACGAAGACCACGTTCCACCCGCCTTCCAGGGCCAGCGCGACCGCCCGCGTCACCCCGTCGCACGCGGCGGCGAGCCCCAGCGTGCCCCCCTCGCAGAGCGTCTCGCCCGAAAGCGAAACCACCGCGTCGGCCAACTTTGCGGCCTCGAGCTCGCTCGCCAGATCCTCCCCGTGGGTCGATGCGCCGTGAAGGACCACGCACTCGAGGCCCCGCTTGCGGGCGGCCGCCGCGATCAGCGAGGGTAGCCGGCTGCTGCCGACATCGCGGAAAGGTCCCGGATGAACGTGCGGTATGACGATGATGCCCCACACGCCGCGGTCATCCAGGAGGTCGAGCGCGTGCACCGGGACCCTGCGCTCACGCGAGAGCGTCAAGAGCGCGCTCTCGAGTGCCCTTTTGTCGCGCGCGAGCGCGTACGAGAGGTACGCTTTGACCAGCTCGAGCCCCCCGTACGGCGCCAGGACTCTCCGGGCATGGAGGGCGAACGCCTCTACCGCCGCGGCGGATGCGCCGACCATCGCGGCTGCGAGCGCCAGGTGCGGGGCGCTGCCCTGCGAAGCGACGAGCGCGAGCGCGAGAGCCGCCGGCAAGTACGCTCTCCACCAGTTCTCGGCTAGGAACCTCAAAGGAAGCGTCATGAGCAGCGAGGGTGGAACGAAGATGAGGGGGCTGTGGGGTTTAAGCGTCGACGCTAGGGAGCCCCACAGCAGGAAGAGGGGAACCATGCCGTAAGCCCTCCGCAGGGTGATGAAGCGGGGAGCGGCTGCGCGAAGCGTGAGCGGTAACGCCGCCAGCGCGTAAAAGAGGAAGAGCGGCGGGCACCCCGCGTACGCGGCTAGGAGAGCGGCAGCGGCCACGGCTAAAGCTAGCCTCTTGGAGCTGGGAAACGAGAAGAGCGCCCGCGCGCCCCGCTCGAACCCTTTGAGGTCCACACCCCCCGATACACTTCCCCTTCAAAAACGCCACCCAAGCGCGCGCTCGAAGGTCCGCTCTTGGGGCGCGCTCCCCGTAAAACCTATAACTCGATGGGGTGCGACCTCTCCGGAGCCGGGGTAGCTTAGCCCGGTAGAGCGCCCGTCCGCGCGTGCGGGGCGAAGCTGTTAGCGGCTGTCGGGCGGCAGGAACCGGGAGGTCCCGGGTTCAAATCCCGGCCCCGGCGCCACTCCCTCGGTCCACCCCTTCCCGCCCCATCAGCCGCTTCAGGGTGGGTATCAACTCGCTTATGGGGACCCGTATCTGCTCCTTCGTGTCTCTGAAGCGCACTGTGACGGTATCGTCCTCCAGCGTTCTCCCGTCCACGGTTACGGCGAAGGGCACGCCTATCTCGTCGGCGTCGTAGTACCTGCGCCCTATCGTGCCCTTCTCCTCGTAGATGGCGGTGAAGTGCTCCTTTACGGCCACGTAAACGCTCCAAGCTTTCTTCGTGAACTCGGGTTTGTCCACGATCGGGAAGACCGCCACTTTGATGGGGGCTACGCGGGGGTGTAGGGATAGGATTGGGCGCCCACCCACCACCTTGTACGCGTCGACTATGAGCGCTAGCAGGACCCTTTCGAGGCCGAAGGAGGGCTCTATGACGTGCGGTATAACCGCTTCGCCGTCATCTTCGACGGCCATGCTCTTGCCGCTGTACTCTTGGTGCCTCCTGAGGTCGTAATCGCCCCTGTTGGATATTCCGATGATCTCCTTCCACCCCATGAACGGGAAGTAGTACTCGATGTCGAAGGTTTGGACGGCGTAGTGTGCGAGCTCGCTCTTCACGTGCTCCCTCACCCTGACCCTTTCGAGGTTGATGCCGATCCTGCCCAGCCACTTTAGCGACTCGCCGATCCAGTACGCGTGCCACTTCGTCTTCACGAGCCCGCTTTCCCAAGCCTCCTGCAGCGTCAAGACGGAATGCTGCTCGGAGCCCGCCTCCTGAGCCTCCGCGGTCAGGATTTTCGCCTTCATTTGGGCCACTTCGTCGAAGAAGGGGCACTCGTCAAGCTTTTTCGGGTTGACGAAGTACTCGATCTCCATCTGCGTGAACTCCCTCAACCTGAAGAGGAAGCCCCTCGGGGATATCTCGTTCCTGAAAACCGTGCCCACCTGCGCGATGCCGAACGGAAGCTTCGCGCCCACCGTGTAGTAGACGTCCCTGAAGTTGAGGAAGATGAGCTGCGCGGTCTCCGGCCTGAGGTAAGCCTCGTTGGCTTTCGTCCTCTTCGGCCCAACGTACGTCGAGAACATCAGGTTGAAGGGGACGGGCTCGCCGAGCTCCCCGCCGCACTCGGGGCATCGCACACCCTTCTCCTTGATTGCCGAGGAGATGGCCTCGGCGCTCAGCGCGGGTACTTTGATCCCGAGGTCTTCGAGGAGGTGGTCGGCCCTGTACTCCTTGCCGCACTTAGTGCACGTGACGAGGTAGTCGAAAAAGGCCTCCACGTGGCCGCTCGCCTCCCACGTTTTCGGGTGCGTTATTATGCAGCCGTGTATGCCGACCACGTCCACCCTGCGCCTGACGAAGTAGTACCACCAGTCGTCGAGCACCTCTTTGCGAAGCTCCGCCCCGAGGGGGCCGTAGTCGTAGAAGCCCCTAAGCCCGCCGTAAATCCTGCCGCTGGGGAAGAAGAAGCCCCTGCGTACGCAGAAGCTCGTCAGATCCTCCAGCGTCAGCGCCCGCGCGGCTTGCACAGAGCCCCAGGGCCCCCAGCCTTTTAAGTCCTAGCGCGCGAGCAGGGCGCGGATGCGCGGCACCGCTACGGGCGCCAGGATCAAGAGCACGGTCGAGATCGAGAGCAGCGCCGTCGCCGCGTTGACTAACCTTCTCCTCCTGTCCTCTGGCAGCCCCTTTAGCGCGGTCTCCAGGAGGGTTTTGAGCGCGGATCCCCCATCGAGCGGCACGATGGGGAGCGCGTTCGTTAACCCAGCCGCCAGGTTGACCCACGCGATCCAAGCAAGCGCGTAGACCGCCTCCCAGCCGCCCTTCGGTTGGGTGTAGAAGCTCCTGAGGTACGGCAGCGCGGAAGGGTTCATCGAGAAGGGGATGAGGAGCAGCCTCCTCGCCACCCCTACGAGGTCTGCTGTGGGGGCGGGGGCGAATGTGACTTCGCCGAGCAACTCCTCGAGATCCACTACGCTGACGCCCATGAAGCCCTTGCCCCTGTCTTCCGGGTTCCTGGTGAACTCGTACTTGTCCGCCAACGTTAGCGTGAGGGTGCGCCCGTCGGCAAGGGTTACCGTTACCGTGCAACCGGCCCTCGATTTGCCCATCACCGCTAGGAAGCTCTCGAGATCGGGGACTCTCGTGCCGTTGATGGCCACTATCACGTTGCCCGGCGCGATCCCAGCGCGCCCGGCTGGAGACCCCTGGAGGACCCCCGTCACGCCCACCCCCGGAGCCACCGGCTCCACCCCTAGCGTGAGGTGGGAGAGAGCGAGGAGAGCTGCAAGGGTCACCAGCAAGTTGGCGAAGGGGCCCGCTGAAAACACCTTTAACTTAATGGAAGCCTTTGAGGTTTGGAACTCGTCGGGCGGCTCCACGAAAGCTCCCAGGGGGACGCCGAGCACCACCAGGCCGGCGGACTTAGGCGGTAGCCCGTTAGCGGCCAGCACGACGCCGTGCGCGAGCTCGTGCGCCGCCATGGCGACGACGAGGCCGAGCAGCCCGTACCAGAGGGGTATCAGCGGGTTAACGCCCGGCAGCCCGATTAGGAGAG
>JAPWTS010000001.1 GCA_028275925.1 Thermofilales archaeon | reverse complement strand
GGTAGCCCGTTAGCGGCCAGCACGACGCCGTGCGCGAGCTCGTGCGCCGCCATGGCGACGACGAGGCCGAGCAGCCCGTACCAGAGGGGTATCAGCGGGTTAACGCCCGGCAGCCCGATTAGGAGAGCGGGCGACGGAGCCTGCTCGGGCGGCAGCGCTAGCGAGCTCGCCGCGCTCGCGATCAGCATCGCCATACCTGACGCCATACCCGCGAGCCAAGCCGCAACGCCGAGCCACGCGATGCGGAGCGGGCTCGCCCGCGCCAAGCGCTTTATCGCGTCCGCGCAGCGCGAGCACCGCACCAAGACAGCTGGACCGTAGAGCGCGAAACGCCGATCCCCCACTAGAGCCCTCCAGGCAGCGTACGCGTAAGCCACTAGGCACGCAGCAAGCGCTAACGTCGCCGAGTCCAGCACAAGACGTGCGGCCCTAACCCCTATTTAAGCGCGTTACCGCCAGGTACCCCGGCGGGCGCTACACCTGCCTGCGATGCTGAGTCGCGCGGCGGTTGAGAGAGGAAACTTTCTCTCAAAAACTGGATTTTTCGGTTTACGATAGCTGCTGGAGACCTACACACGAAAAGACATCGGCTATCACGAGCAGGGCTCCTACCGCGAAGTTGAAGAGGCCGTTGATGCAGCTAGAAAGCGTCTCCAGTGCTCTCTCGGCTACAGCGGCGGCGTATAGGGGGGGTGTCGACCGAAGGGCTTCGCGAGCCCCTTTAACGAACGAGAGCTCCCTTTCGTAGTGAAGGAGTATTTCCGCAGCAACCTCCTTTACCGAGGGGTTGGCGATGCTATCTAGAACGCTCTTCCTGGTCAAGAGGAGTAGCTGCTCGAGGATCTCGACGCCGACTTCCAGCGCCTTCTCCGCGTCTCCCGCCTCTAAGACTTCCACGTACTTGGAGTAAAGCTCCCGCAACCTCGCGTTTACAGCTTCGCCGCTCACGCGTGTGAGGGTGCCGCGCGCCTATTAGTGAGCGCCGAAGCCTGCCCCGGGTATACGGGGGAGCATACTCCCTCTTTACTTTGGTAATTAGCTGGTCGGTGTAGCGGTTCTCTTCACCCTTCGGCGCTTTGACCCCTCCTCATCCCAGCCGGCTCTAGCGGAGAGCCTCGATCTTTATCACTTTTACCGTGGCTCCCGGGACTATCCCGTACCTGTCCCTCGCGCTTTTCGGTATCGTGAACTGCCGCGAATCGGTGTGGCGGGTCTTTAGCAGCCTGACGTCGATCGTCAGCTCCTGCCCCTCGTACTCTAGCGTGACGCGCGCCATGCGCGCCTCCTGCAGGCCGAGGCTCCTCACCAAACTCGCCGGTATCAAAACCTGGTTATTCAGGTACACTCTAGCCTCGTAGGGTACGCCTTTCACGCTTTTCGAGCGAGATCGAGCCGCCATCGCGTACCTCGCCTTTCCACTAACTTTTATACTTTCCCTCGCGAGCGCGCTTCGTTATCGAGGCGCGGAAACGCTTATTCGGCTCTCGCCCTACCTCCCCCGTGGCTGGCGAGGAGGCGTTTGTGCTGGACCCTTGGGGGACGTCTCACGTTAAGGACTACGACCGCTTGATGAAGCAGTTCGGCATAGAACCCCTCACTCCAGAGCTGGCGAAGAGGCTCCCCTACCAGCATCGCTTGGTTCGGAGGAGGTTGATCTTCGGCCATAGGGATCTGGAGATGATCGTGAAGGCGATCGAGGGCGGAACCGAGTACGCGGTCATGACCGGCATCAAACCCAGCGGGGAGTTCCACTTGGGGACTAAGCTGACCTCCGAGGAGTTCATCTACTTCACGTCCCTCTCCCCCAAGGCTCGCGGCTTCTTCGCCATAGCGGATTTGGAGGCGTACGCCGACAACAAGATACCGCTCGAAGAGAGCTACCGGATAGCGCTCGGCAACCTGATGGACATGCTCGCGCTCGGCCTGGACCCCAGGCGCGTGTACGTGTACAGGCAGTCGGAGGAGATGCCGGTCCTCCGCTTAGCGTTCATCTTCTCCCGCGCGGTCACGTACAACACGCTCGAGGCGATATACGGCCCCCGCCCGTTCGGCTTGTACTTCTCCGCGCTCGTCCAAGCCGGGGACATCCTGAACCCGCAGCTGCCTCACCACGGCGGCCCGAAACCCACGCTGGTGCCGGTGGGGGCCGACCAGGACCCCCACATCCGGTTAACGCGCGATTTAGCCGCCAAGTACAGGGACGAGTTCGGCTTCTTGCCGCCGGCCGCCACCTACCACAGGCTGCTCCGGGACCTCACGGGGCAGGAGAAGATGTCGAAGAGGAACCCGATGGGGATCCTGTACTTGAACGAGCCCCTCGAGTCGGCGAGGGTCAAAGTGATGAACGCGTTTACAGGGGGTAGAGCCACGGCCGAGGAGCAGAGGAGGCTGGGCGGCGAGCCGGAGAAGTGCGTCGTGTTCGTGGAGCTCTTGTCCGCACACTTCCTCGAAGACGACAAGCTGCTGGAGGAGTGGTATTGGGACTGCAAAACCGGAAGGATTCTGTGCGGGGAGTGTAAAGCGCGCGCCTGGGAGATCATCGGCTCCTGGCTTAAATCGCACCAGGAGAAGCGGGCGAAGATGAGAGATGTAGCCGAGAGGCTGCTGGAGGAAAAAACTTTAGGGTGAGAACAACCTACACAACGGTTAGGAGCGTGCTACCCCGCTGGACGCCGATAATCCCTTTGACATTAGCTGTAGCTTTCGCGGCGGTGGAGGTAGCCGCGGGACCGTTCGTCTTGACTCTGAACGTCACGAGCGTCGACGCCGCGGGCCGGCAGCTTGTAGGGCCTTTCGGCGAGACGCCGAGGGTCGTGCTGCGAGCGTTCAACGTGACCCGCGAGTGCCGAGACTTCGTTTGCGCCTTTAATGAAACCCTATCGTTCGTCAACTCGACCTCCATCCTCGTTAACGTTTCGATCTACTGGTTGGGGGTGCTGGTGTACGAGAAAAGCCTGAGCGTGGAAAACGGCACTCGAACCAATCTGGTGGCTAAAATTAACGCTTCGACGATAAGGTTGGTTTTAACCAACGATGGTGGGAGAGCGCTTGAGAGGTGCACCGCGCGAGTGGTGGGGTTGAAGCCGAAGACCCCCGCGCTGACCGTGGCGAGCGGCCAAGCGGTGTCCCTTCCTTTCGGGGATTACAACGCTTCGAGCGCCGAGTGCAGGGTGGAGTGGGCGAGCGACCCCCTTGCCGTGCCGGTGCTCGACCCCCTCTTCCGGGTGTCCAACGGAACGCCGAGCGTCAGCTTGAGGTTGGGGGTGGCTGGAGCGTACAAGGTGGAGCTGAGGAGAGCCGACGGGTCCCCGCTCGTGGGCGCGCGCGTGAGAATAGTGTACGTGGGGGCCAGGAACTTCACGGTGTTCGACGGCACAGCGAACCTCGGCTACGTAACCCTCAGCGACCTGCCTTACGGCCGCTACCTGATCGCGGTGAGCTGGCAGGGCGAAACCTTGCTCAACAGCATCGTTGAGGTCAACGGGCTCCAGAAGGGCGTCAACCTCACAACGAACCTGCTGCCCGCCGTGACGCTTGCGGTTCTGGACGCCGACTCCCACCCCATCGCCGGCGCGAGGCTTAGGATCGCTCGAGTAGGTGGAGGCTCGGCCGCCTTCGACGCGGTCTCGGATCTTCGGGGGCAGGTCGTACTGAGCAACGTTGTGCCGGGCGGCTACGTTGTGAGCGCGAGCTGGCGCAATTACACGTTCAGCGTTCCCGTGCAGGTTTCCGGATCGGCTGTTGAGGTTAAACTTCCTCTGCGCAAGGTGAAAGTGAGGGTGGTGACGGAGCCCGCCTGCGCTGGGAGCTGCAGCCTACCGCCCGGGCTCTCGGCCGAGCTCGCGTACGGTGGAGACGTGCTGGCCAGCGCCTCGCTGGCCAGGGCGTCTGCTGAGCTCGTCCTCGAGCCTAGCGAGCTCGTCTACGTGGCTGCGCCGTTGAAGTTGAGGGTGTTCTGGAACGGGAGCGAGATCTTCGAGAGGGATTTGAGCGCTGAGGCGAGCGTCTTGAGCTTCGCGCTGCCGTTCTACAACATCTCCCTGAGGGTCGTGGATGCGTCGGGGAGGCCGCTGCCCAACGCCTCCTTGAAAGTCGCTGACGAGTTGGGCGCGAAGGCCGCCAGAACCGACCTTCAGGGCGTCGCCGAAGTGGGTTTCGTTTACGGGAGAAAGGTGCGGGTGGAAGCGTTTTGGATGGGGGTTCCCGTGGCAAAGGAGGTCGTGGCGGTCGCCCCGGAGCCGGTTGAAGTAAAAGCGTCGGTTTACACCGTAAAAGTTGAGGTTGCTAACGCGCTTGGGCAGCCCGTCGCCGGTGCGTTGCTTACCGCTACCGTGAACGGCTCAGGCTACAGCTTCGAGCTGCGCGCTCAGACGAGAGACGACGGCGCGGCGGAGCTCAGGCTGCCAGTACCCCCCGGCGCGCAAGTGACGCTGGAAGTGCGCAAGGGGCGGGTCCGGCTGGTGCGCCAGCTGCTCACGGAAGAGGTGAACCGAGGAGCCACCCGCGTGGCGCTCGACCTGCTTATAGACCTCGGGCCGCTCCAGCTCCGCGCCGGTGAGTTCGCGGCTCTCGTCGCGGCAGCGGTTGCGGCTGCGCTGGCGGTAGCCCTCGCGCTAAAGGTGTGGGGCGGCAGAATGGCTGCGCGTGGGGTTTTCGAAGAGTACGGCGGCAGAGCGGGGGTCGAGGAGGAGAGCGAGGAGGAAACTTCCTGGAAGGGGTTCCTGGAACGCTTTAGGGAAGTTTTCAGCTCGGAGAAGGTGGAAGAAGGGGGAGAGGAGGAAGAGGGTGAAGGATTCTTCGATGAGTTTTAGCGCTGCGCCGGCGCGCGCGGTCTTCGAGGTTAAGCCTCCCATACCGCTCGTCGGCCACGTGGCGTTCGGCGTGATCGACCGCGGCACGAACCTGCTGCAGATCAGGCCCACCACGCTCTGCCCTCTCTCCTGCATCTTCTGCTCGGTAGACGCGGGACCGCGTTCCCGCTGGAGGGCTACAGAATACGTCGTCAGCGACGTGGACTACCTCCTAGCGTGGGTCAGGTGGGCGGTCGAGCGCAAAGGGCTAGATAGGGTCCACGCTTACATCGATGCTGTAGGGGACCCGCTGACCTACCCTCGCATCGTCGAGCTCGTCGCTAAGCTGCGCGAAATGCCCTTCGTGGAGACGATCGCCATGGAAACCCACGGGGCGCTGCTCACCGAGAAGCTAGCGGAGGAGCTGGACGAGGCTGGGCTCGACCGGCTAAACCTATCCATCGACGCCCTCGACCCCGAGCTGGCGAGGGCTCTCAGCGGCGCACCGTGGTTCGACGTGAGGAAAGTGATTGAAGTGGCCGAGTACGTGGCTTCCTCGCTCCGCATGGACCTGCTCATCGCGCCGGTGTGGGTGCCCGGGGTCAACGACGCGGAGATCCCCAAGATAGTAGAGTGGGCCTTGAGAATCGGAGCTGGGAAGCGGTGGCCGCCGCTGGGCATCCAGAAGTACGAGGCGCACAAGTACGGTCGCAAGCCCGAGGGTGTGAAGCCGATGAGCTGGCAGGCTTTCTACTCGGCGCTTCGCGAGTGGGAGGAGCAGTACGGCGTTAAGCTCGTGCTTTCGCCCCAGGATTTCGGGATCGTCAGGGCCAAGCGCGTGCCCATCGTCTTCCGCAGGTTCGAGAGGGTGCGCCTGAAGGTAGTCGGACCCGGCTGGCTGAGGGGCCAGTGGATCGCCGCGGCGAGGGGTAGGGTTGTCACAGTGGTCGGCGTAGAGGGCGACCCGCCCGTGGGCCGGGGTGTTTCGGCTACGATGCTGCGCGTGAAGGACGGTATCTACGTGGCGCGCGCGGATTGAAGCGGCGCGAAAAGCAAATACGACGCGGTGCGCGCAGCGGGTGTGCCGTACGAGCGACCGCGCGGGACGAGGGACTACCTGCCGCACGAGTGCGAGGAGCGGCGGGCGGTGCTCGAAAGGATAAGGAGCGTGTTCGAGAGTTACGGCTACGGTGAGGTGGTCACGCCGGCCTTCGAGCACTTAGAGCTCCTCGTCGCGAAAGCTGGAGAGGAGGTCGTCGACCAGATCTACGCGTTCACCGACAAGGCTGGGCGCAAGCTGGGCCTCCGCTTCGAGCTGACGACGCCGATAGCCAGGATAGTGGCCGAGAACCTGTCCCTGCCGAAGCCCATAAGGTTCTACTACATACAGCCTGTGTGGAGGTACGAGGAACCTCAAAAGGGGAGGCTGAGGGAGTTCTGGCAAGCCGGCGTGGAGCTGATCGGGGTGCCCGGAGCTGTAGGCGACGCCGAGGTGCTGGCAGTGCTGATCAACGCCCTGAGGAGGGCCGGGCTCCCCTCTTTCAAGGTGCACGTCAACGATCGGCGGCTCGTCGAAGCCCTGCTGCACTGGCTGGGCGTCCCACCCGAGCTCGTCCCGAGCGCGCTGAGGGTTATCGACAAGCTGGAAAAGAGGGGCGTGAGCTACGTGGAGGACGAGCTGGCGCGGATGGTCGCTAACAGGGACCGGTTGAAGAGGTTTATCGAGCTGCTGAGCAGCGACCCGCTGCAGGCGCAGCTGCCTAGCGAGCTCCCGGCAGCGGCGAGGGAGGCTGTGGACGCGCTGGA
Organism: Thermofilales archaeon; assembly: GCA_028275925.1. Lineage (GTDB taxonomy): Archaea > Thermoproteota > Thermoprotei > Thermofilales > Thermofilaceae > JANXEW01. Next base: position 94,876 of record JAPWTS010000001.1, on the reverse strand, counting down.
GCAGTTGTTGCAGGAGCTCGACGACGGCTACGGCCTCGCCGAGTTCGTGAAGCCGGACCTGAGCGTGGTGCGCGGCCTGGACTACTACACGAGCCTTGTCTACGAGGCGAAAACCCCTCTCGGCGGCGAGCTGGGCAGCGTGGCGGGTGGCGGCAGGTACGACGACCTGATCCGGCTCGTGGGCGGTCCGCAAATGCCGGCGACGGGCATGGCGATCGGGGTCGAGCGGCTCATAGAGGCGTTGAGGGCGGAGGGCGCGCCCGCGCATCGCTCGAGGAGGAGCGGCTACTACGTGATCCCGGTGGCCCCCTCGTTCAGGCGCTACGCGATACGGGTTGCCGAGAAGCTGCGCGCTAAGGGCGAGAAAGCGGTCGTGGAAGTTATGGGGAGGAAGCTCGCTTCCGCGCTCGAAGCGGCCGACAAGCTGGGTTTCAGGTACGCGGTAGTGATCGGGCAGCGCGAGGCGGAGAGCGGGGTTCTCACCGTCCGGGACCTGGAAGCTTGGAAAGAGGAAAGAGTGCCGCTGGAGCTGCTGACTGGAAGCTAGCACTCGATTCGAGATCAGTGCGCGCCCCTGTCAGAGCCCCAGCTCGGCGGCTACTTTCCTCTCAAGGTTTAGGCGCTCGTCCATCGTCTTCTTCAACCTGCTTATGGTACCGACAGGGGTCGGGTCAACCCCTAGTAGGAGCGCTAGCACGTATGACGCGAGATCGACCGAGACTAAGAGCTCGAGCAGCTCAGACAACCTGCCTCCACCGCTCGACTTCATCTCGGAGTACTCGATGTTTCTCTCTTTGAACACTTGCTTCCAGAAATCTAAAATGACCGCGATTTCGCTCGGCTCCTCCGACCCCCTGACGAGGACCGGGTGGTACTTGGCTGCTGGCGCGCCCTCCCACCCCATGATCTCGTTGTGGTCGGCTTCGGGGAGCTCGGCGAAGAACGCGTGGTATTTCGCGTTCTCGTTTATTTGCGTCTTGAACCTGAAGCCGACGGGGCTGTAGGGCTGGTAGGCGTAGATGAGCGGGATAGAGCCCTTCATGCGGGCGGCGATCGAAGCCGGGAGGCAGCCGAGCGGGTCGGCCTTGAACTCTTCGACTACTCTGCGTGCACTGCTCGTAGCGCCCTTCGGCGTTGGTGCCGGGAGGTTGAGTTGCTCGAGAACCCGCAGAGCCGCTGCCAGCATCGGCGCTAGCGCGGTGCGCGGCGGGCGGCCGGCTGGCAGCTTGAAGACCGCGGCGCCCAGCTTGGAGGCGTAGCGCTCGAGCAGGCCGCCCGAAGTCACCGCTACGAGGTAGCACCCCCTCTCGACCCCCTCCTTGGCGCACCTCAGCGTCTCTGCCGTGTTGCCGGAGTAGCTGACCGCGACGAGCACGTCCCCTTTCCCAGCATGCAACGGGAGCTTGAAGTCGCGAACCACCTCGACCGCCGCGCCCGCCTTGTCGAGGAGGAGGCTGCGCACGAAATCGCCGACAATCGCTGAACCGCCCATACCGGCGAAAACTACCTTGCCGGGCTCGCGGGGGAGCGGGACCCCCTGCACGCTTCCAGGCAAGCCCACATCGCCGTACTCCCTGTAAAACCGCTCGAACTCTTCCGGCTCAGAGAGTATAAGGTCGAGCATGCGCGATTTATCGAGCTCGGCGACCAGCCGCTCGAAGCTCATACGCCTAGCCAGCCAGCCCCCGCCCTTTAGCATTTGCGCTTGCAATATCGCTAAACGATTTCGCGTTAAGAGCAGGCAACCGCGCGCTAGCCGGTTTGCTCGAGGAGGCGCTTGAAGCGGAGCGCGTCGTCGAACATGTAGACGTTGTTGAAGAGCACGTAGGCGTCTTGGCTCTCCGCGTAGCGCTTCACGATTGCGAGAAGCTTGGAGAGGTCCTCGTCCGTGTACTTGTACCTGTAGTTGACTTCGCCGCCCCCCAAGCCGTGCAGCCGGAAGTACGCGAAGCCGGCTGTGTGGACAGGCTCGCGCCTGAGCGGGTCAACAACGTGCGTTAGGTCGAGCCTCGATAGGAGCTGCTTCAGCTCGCTAGGGTGCTCGTGCCACGTCCCGCGCGGCTCCCAGCCCATCGCTAGGCCGCCCCTATCGATCGTCGTGAAGAACTCCTCAACGTTCCTGGCGTTCCCGGGCGAGTACCCGAAACTCGGCGGGGTTTGGAACACGCAAACTCTTGCGCCGAGCGCTTTGCATACAGCCAGGTTCCTCTCCCAAGCCTTCAGCGTTTCTTCCGTTACGCGAAAGAGACCGTACTTGTCGAAGTCCTCGCTGGAAACTTTGATGCCGCTGCGCCGCCAGGTGGGTGAGGAGGGCGGGTGCGTTATAGCTTGGAAGGCTTTGACCGTGAACTCGAAGTCGGGAGGCGCCTGGCCCCTCCAGCGCCTTGCGGTTTCCTCGCTGGGCAGCTTGTAGAAAGTCTCCTGCAGCTCGATCACCTTAAAGTTCTGGAAGTAAGCCTGCCGCCCGCCCCTAGCCGACCACCCGCACGTCCCCACCTTGATCATACCTGCTCCCTCCGCGCAGCGCGCCCCCTAAAAGCTGTAGCGCGCATGACGGCGGAAAGTTTCATTAAGGGGATGGGGCGCGGGGTTGAGCGTGAGTAGCGAAGAGGAGCTCTTGCTCCGTAAGATGATGCTGGAGATCGCTAGGAAGCGGGCGTCGCCGGCGCCGAGCCCCTGCCCTAGGGGTCCGCTGCACGTTGACCGCAGCAGCTTCGAGCGGTTGCTGAAGGAGTGCAAGGTCGTGCTGGCCGACTTCTGGGCCGAGTGGTGCGGACCCTGCAAGATGGTTGAGCCGATCGTGGAGGAGCTCGCTCAAAGGTTCGCCGGCAAGGTTGCGGTAACGAAAGTCAACGTGGACGAGAACAGCGACCTCGCTTTCGAGTACGGGGTCATGAGCATCCCCACGATCATAGTCTTCAGCAAGGGTAAGGAGTTCAAGCGCTTCGTCGGATACTACCCGGGGCTCGCCCGAGAGCTCGCGAGAACCCTAGAGAGCCTCAGCGCGTGAGCTGCGCTAGGTTTCCGTTTCCTCGCCCATCACTCCGAGGTAGTCGTACATCCTGCCAGCCCTCACGTACTCCTCGTACGTTCGCCAGACGCGCTTCGCGTTCACGAGCCCCGCGTAGAAGCCCATGTTCTCGAGCTCCGCTTTGACCTCGTCGACGAGCTCGGCTGGGTGGATGTGCGGTTTTCGAGCGAGGACGCTGAGGATGGCGTTGGCCACGTCTTCGCGCCTCGGGTAGGGTCTCCTTCTGCGCCCTCCGCGCCTCCTCCCCAACGCGACCACCGCGACCGCTAAGCGGGAGTCGGCCCACCTCCTTCTCGTCACGCTCTCCGACTAGGGGTGGTCCTCATCCCCCGAATGCTCGTGCAACCCCGGTATTAAGAGTGCTTCTCTCGGCTAGGAAGTCAGCGCGAAAACGATCTCCTGGAGGTTTTCGTCGAAGCTGCGGCGGATCGCGCCCGACTGCAGCATTTTAGTGAGCGCGTTGTACAGCGCGGCGGGAGGTACGCCCCTCTTCTTAGCCCACTCGTACAGCTCGCTTTTAGCCGCTTTGCCGCCCTTGCTCCTCAGGAACGAGATTACAGCGCGCTCCAGCTCGCCTGAACCTCCCGCGACCTCCACCTTAGCCTCCCGCCGTGCCTCGACCTCTCCGCCTAGGAACGATAGCAGGTCGGCGCTCTTCTCCTCGGTTTTCTTAGCGCTCTTGGAGGGCACGAGTTTTAGTTCCCAGGAGCTTTTAAATACCTAGCGTGTTGGAACAGGCTGCGGCCCGCTCTCCTCTTTGCGCGCGTGCAGCGCGGAGAGCACGCGCCGGTCCCTCTCCAGCAGCTTCACGTACGCGTTGAAGCCCTCGCTGCCGATCCTGCGGACGACGCTGGCGGCCACGTAGAGCTCGCCCCGGTAGACCCTGAGGTTCCCGAGCACTTCGACGAACTCGCCCTGCTTGAGACCGAGGAGCGCGTCGGCCGCTTGATTCCACGCCCTGACGCGGGCGCTGCCCACTCCATCGCTCAGCAGCGCCTCCACCATGCTGCCCCGCCTCTCGACGCCTGTCAGCGCGCCGGCGACGCGAACGCGGCGCAGCTTTAGCGTGAGAGGGCCGATCTCGAGCTCGAAGTCCACCACAGCGCCGCGGTCCACTACCGCGATCTTCTCGAACTCCTGGGGGAGCAACCTCACGTGGACTCTTCCCACGTCTACGCTCACGCCGAGCCCGCCGCCCCGATGGGCAAGGGGTATTTCTGGCGCGCGCGGGCAAACCTTATTAGCGTGAACGGCATGGGTGCGCGAGCCCCCATGCCCAAGGTGAACACCAAGCTCGTCGCCTGGGAGGAGGTTGTGGGCTGGTGCCGGGCTCTCGCCGCGAAGATCGAGGAGTCCGGGTTCAAGCCCGATGTAATCGTCGCGATCGCGCGTGGCGGCTACGTCCCCGCTAGGCTCCTGTGCGACTTCCTGGACGTGCACGACCTCCTCAGCCTCCAGGTGCTCCACTGGGGCCGGGCGGCGGAGATCACGGCCGTGGCGCACGTGAAGTACCCCTACGACGTGGACCTCGCTGGCAAGAGGGTGCTCCTCGTCGACGACATCGTGGACACGGGGGACTCGGTCATCGTCGCGCGCGACTACATACTCTCGCGCTGGAAGCCGGCCGAGCTGAAGGTGGCTGCCATGCAGTGGATCTCGCCAGTGGCTAAGATAAAGCCGGACTTCTACGTCGACGAGGTTAAGGAATGGGTTTGGTACCAGTACCCCTGGACGCGCGCCGAAGACACGACGAACTTCTTCGAAAAAATCATCAGCGAGAGGGCGAAGGAGGGCAAGAAGGAGTGGACGTACGAGGAGCTGGTTAGGGAGTTCAAGGAGTGGTACGGCATCGACGTGGGCGAAAGCTACTACAGGCTGGCTTTGAGCAGGCTCCTGCAAGCCGGCAAGCTCGAGGAGCGCGCCGGCAAGTACGTGGTTAAGCAGTAGGGAGCGGATGAGCGTACGGGTTTACCGCAGCGGAGGCATCGTCGTAGAGGCCGGCGGGAAGAGACTGTTGCTTGACCCCACCGGGATCCCCGACAGGAAGCCCGACGTCGTTTTTGTCTCCCACGCGCACAGTGACCACTGCAGGCCGAGCGTCCTCAGAGCGCTGAAGGGGGTCCCGAAGGTGATGAGCCACGCGACGCGTGACCTCGTGGATCCGAGGCGCAGGCTCGATAGCGTGGTGGCCGTGAACGCGGGAGAGGAGGTCGAGGTCGCGGGCCTTCAGCTGGAGGTGCACGAGGCCGGCCACGTGATAGGGAGCTTGCAGCTGCGGTTCGACGCGGGCGCTACGGTGGTGTACACGGGCGATTTCAACCTGGAGAGGAGGGTCGTTATGAGGCCGGCACCGGTTCTCAAGGCCGACGTGCTCGTGATCGACGCGACGTACGGTCACCACCGCTACACCTTCCCGCCGCGCCCGCTCCTTTACAAGGCGATCGTGCAAACCGTCCGGGAAGCCGTGGAGGAGGGCAGGGGGCTCGCGCTGGCCGCTAGGACTCTGGGCACGGGGCAGGAGCTGACGGCGCTCCTATCGCTGGTGGCGAAGGTGGTCCCCTTCGTGGAGGAGAAGATAGCCGAGAAGAACCGGATCTACGAGAAGTACGGCGAGGTGCTCGGAGAGTACGCTGTGCACTCCCTCAGGCCGCCGCGGGGAGCGATCGCGGTCGTGCCCCTTTCGTCCGATCATCCCGGAGCGGTGCCTTGCACCGGCTGGGCGGTGGGCAGGGGCATCCCCCTCTCGAGCCACGCTGGCTTCAGCGACCTCCTCCGCTACGTCGTAGGGAGCGGGGTAGCGACGGTCTACGCGTTCTCGAGCTTCGCCAGCAGCTTCGCCAGCTACATCTCGCGCGAGATGGGGATTGAAGCGTACGCGCTCTAGCCGCTTGGTCGTAGCGTGCGCTAACGCTTAAAGGGGGCGCGTCGGAGACTTCAGGGCGTGATGAGCCAGGCTTAGCTGAGCGAGCGATGACGAAGATCTTGAGTGCTGAGTTTTTAATGGTATTGCAGAAGAGCTCCGATTTGTGCTCTCACGTTATCTGGAGTACGAGGGCATGCTTCCCTCGCGATCTAGCGGAGCGTTTGCGGTGCGTCTCGTGAGCGTTTTCGCTTGCTGAGAGAATTTTTAGTATCACATCGTTGCTATGTGGATTTAGAGATTTAATGATGAAGTTTGAAAAACGTTTATAATCACTTTATAGATAGCTCTTTAAAGGTCTTCCCGCACGGGAGCGCCGATGGGGAAGCTGGAGGGCAGCGATGAGGTTGGCGTTCTACCCGATAAAGTGTTCGAGGGCGTTCCCAAAGCTCCCTACGGCCTACTTGAAGCGCTAAGGAGGGTTCAGGCTGTTTACGGCTATTTGCCGCCTGAGGGGATAAGAAGGGCTGCTGAGTACGTTGGGGTCCCCTTCGCCCAGGCGTACGGTGTAGCCACATTCTACCACCAGTACAGCTTGGAGCCGATCGGCAAGTACCGGATCCTGGTCTGCATGGGCACGGCCTGCCACCTTCGAGGCAACAGCTTGAACATCGAGTTCCTGCGCACCTTCCTCGGCTTGAAGGCGGGCCGGAAGACCACCGAAGATAGGATGTTCTCCGTCGAGGAAGCCCGCTGCTTCGGGTGCTGCGGCCTAGCCCCCGTGGTCGTCGTCCAGAAGCCGGACGGCAGCAACGAGATCGTGGGGAGGGCTAACCCGCGCACGCTGCGCGCGCTCATCGAGCGGTACCGCAGGCAGGAGAGGGGTGGCGCGAAGTGACGTGGACCCTGCTCGACAGGTGCTGCGAGAAGTGCACGCACTCGCTCGAGAACCCCTGCCCCGACTACATCGAGTGCAGGCTCTCCGGCCCGCTCTGCCACGACGACGAGCGGTGCCGGGAGCTGAGGCGCCGGAGGCTTGAGGAGCTGCGGTACGGCGAGAAGGGCGCGAAGATCAAAGTGCCGATGGCGAGCTGCACGCTGGCGATGGGCGCCGAGGCCGTGTACCGCGCGGTCGAGGACTCCGTCAAGAAAATTGGCTTGGAGGCGACCGTAGCGATCTCCGGGTGTTACGGCTTGGACTTCATCGACCCGTGGCTGGAGCTCGCGGCGAAGGGGATGCCCACCGCGATCTACGCGAACGTGAAGCCGAGCGACGTGCCGCGCATCCTCGAGGAGTACTTCGTAAAGCGCGACGTCGGCGGGGCTTTCGCTCTTAAGGAGAAGACGGGTGCGGCGAAGGGGGAGGACAAGGTCCCCCTGCTCAGCGAGCTGGGCTTCTGGGCGAAGCAGTACAAGTGGGTCTCGCGCAACTGCGGGGTAGTGAACCCGGAGTCGCTGGAGGAGTACGTGGCCAGCGGCGGCTACAGGGGCTTGAGCAGGGCGTTCAAGCTGGGCCCCGAGGCGACGATCGAGGAGATTCTGAAGAGCGGTTTGAGGGGGAGGGGTGGAGCTGGCTTCCCCACGGGGATGAAGTGGAGGATTACGCGCCAGCAGAAAGCGACGCCGAAGTACGTCATAGCGAACGCCGACGAGGGCGACCCCGGCGCGTTCATGAACAGGCTCCTGGCGGAGAGCGACCCCTTCAGGATCATCGAGGGTTTAACGATAGCCGGCTACGCGGTGGGCGCCAACCAGGGCTACGTATTCGTGAGGGCGGAGAAGCCGCTGATGGCGAAGCGTTTGCAGAAAGCCGTGGAGGAGGCTAGGCGCTACGGGCTCCTGGGCAAGAACATACTCGGCTCGGGCTTCGACTTCGACATCGAAGTGATACTCAGTGCTGGAGCATTCGTGTGCGGGGAGGAGACCGCGATGATCGCCGCCATCGAGGGCAAGAGGGCTTGGCCGAGGCAGAGGCCGCCCTACCCGGCAGAGAAGGGTTTGTGGGGCAAGCCCACCGCCATTAACAACGTCGAGACGCTGGCGCACGCGGCAACCATCATGGCGGAGGGGGCGGAGAAGTTCGCGGCGGTCGGCACGGAGAAGACGAAGGGCACGAAGATGTTCTGCGTGACGGGCGCCGTGAAGAGGGTTGGGGCCTACGAGGTCCCCATCGGGACGAGCATCAGGACCCTCGTTGAGGAGCTGGCTGGGGGGCCGCCCGAGGGGGTTAGGGTGAAAGCGGTTCAGGTCGGTGGGCCCTCCGGCGGCTGCATCCCCGCAAGCCTCCTCGACCTCCCGCTCGACTACGAGACCCTGCAGAGCGCCGGTGCGATCATGGGCAGCGGCGGCATAGTGGTTATAGGCGACGAGAACTGCATGGTCGACGTCGCCAAGTTCTTCCTCACCTTCACGTCGGCGGAGTCGTGCGGCAAGTGCATACCGTGCAGGGTCGGTCTGAGGGTCATGTGGAGCATCCTCGACAAGATCACGAGGGGCGAGGGCACGGAGGAGGACCTTCAGGTACTGAGGCAGCTGGCGGAGACCGTGAGGTCGGCGAGCCTATGCGCGCTCGGCGGGACGGCGCCGAACCCCGTTCTCTCCACGCTGAGGTACTTCATGGACGAGTACCTCGCTCACATTCGAGAGAAGCGGTGCCCGGCGCTCGTGTGCAGAGCGCTGATCACGTACAGAATAGACGAGGAGAAGTGCATCGCCTGCGGGCAGTGCGCGCTGAACTGCCCAGCTAGCGCGATATCGAAGACCGAGGGCGGGAAGTACAGGATAGACGAGAGCGTTTGCGTAAAGTGCGGCGTCTGCTACGCGGTCTGCCCCGTGAAGGCTGTCTACAAGGTTTCGGGCGCTGGGTGATCCGGAATGGTGAAAGTTAAAATCGACGGGAGGGTCGTGGAGGTGGAGCCGGGAACCACCGTGCTGGAAGCGGCTGAGAAGGCTGGAGTGGAGATACCGCGGCTGTGCGTCGTGCCGGGGCTGTACGAAGGCTCCAGCTGCAGGCTCTGCCTCGTGAAAACCCCGACTGGCAGGCTCTTCCCCTCCTGCAACTACCGCGTGTACAGGGACGAGGAGTTCCTAGCCAGCACGCCCGACCTCTGGGAGATGCGGAGGGTCAACTTCGAGCTCCTGCTCAAGTTCCACAGGATAGAGTGCTGGGCTTGCGAGAGGAAGAGCTCCTGCTCCCTCGTCCAGCTTTCGAAGGAGCTCCTCGTGGACGGCATACCGGTGTGCTCGGAGTGCCCGCTGCCCCCCAGCGAGTGCCTCCTGCTCAAAGGCGAGCTGTGCCTGGGCATGATCGCGCAGTCGGGGTGCAACGCCGAGTGCCTGGTGAGCGGGGGCGAGTGCTGGGGCTGCAGGGGCCCCATCACGAGGGAGGACGTCCTCGAGCGGGCCTTCGCCCGCTACAAGGAGCTCGGCTTCGACGTGAAGGATGTCGTAAGCAAGGCGGAAATCTACTGGAACTCGGCGCCCGGCTTCGCAACCGTTAAAAAAGTGGCTGAAAGGGTGGCGGGCCGTGGCTGAGACGCTGAAGTTGACGATCGAGGAAGTGCCGGCGGTTGCCGGCAAAGTCAACGTACACATCGAGAAGGAACAAGCCACCGTGCGCGTCGACTTCGGGGCGACGCAGGATCCAAGGTTCTTCGAGCGCTTCCTGAAGGGGCGGCCGGCCGTCTACGCGCCGCACGTGATGAGCAGGATATGCGGCGTTTGCAGCGTGGTCCACTTAACGTGCTCGATCGAGGCTGTCGAGAAGGCGCTGGGTGTGGAGCCGAAACCGGAAGTGAAAGCTTTGAGAGAGTTGGCTAAAGGTTTCGAGAACGTTCAAAACAACTTCGTCCACGTCCTCATGGCGCTCCCGGACTACACCGGCGACGGCAACGTGGTGCAGTTTTCCAAATCCCATCCACAGCTGTTCGCCAGGATGATGGACATCAACAGGAGGATCCTCGAAGCTTACCGGAGGATCTGCGGGCGCTTCATCCACACCCCCAGCTTGGGCGTGGCGAGCCACGGTAAGCCGATTACTAAGTCTGAGCTGGAGTACGTCGGCAGGGAAATGGCCCGCGTCTCCAAAGAGCTTTACGAGCTGGCCGGCAGCCTGGCCGAGATCTGGAAGCCTATCGCGCAAGGCTTTGAGGACCCGGCGCCGACTTACTGCGTACTCAAACCTCCTAGAGAGGAGTTCCCGATGTTCTCCAACGAGCTAGCGTTCTCCGACGGCTTCGTAGTTAGCGCTGAAAGGTACGGGGAGGTTATCGAGGAGCGCAAGCTGCCTCATTCGAACGCGAAAATAGCCCTGTACCGGGGGAAGCCCTTCTACGTAGGCTCGAGGGCCAGGATGCAGGCCTACTTCACGCTGCTGGCGAGCGAAGCGCGGGAGCTGATCAAAACTTTAGGCGTGGACTTCTCAAACCCCTTCGACAACGTCAAGGCCCAGTACGTGGAGGTGGCCTACCTTTCCGGCTTACTGGCCGAGAAATCTTTGGAGCTGGCGAGCAGAATAAGGAGCGGCGTCGCTTTCTTCCACGAGGGAACGGTGCCTGAGAAGAGCGGTGAAGGGGTGGGCTTAGCGACAGCGCCGAGAGGAGTGCTCATCCACCACTACAGGGTGAGGGATGGCAAGCTAGAGTACGCGAACGTCATCACTCCCACCGTGATGAATGCTAGGCATATAGAGGTTGCGGGAGAAGCGCTCGTATCGTGGGCTTTAAGCAAGGGGATCGATGAAGCGCGAGTGAAGGATCTCGTCGCCGCGCTGGTTCGCGCTTACGACCCCTGCTTGCCATGCGCAGTCCACTAAGGTGGGCGGGATGAAGGTCGCGTTCTTCGGCTTCGGGTCGTGCGAAGGGTGCCGGTACAGGGTAGTTAACGAGCTGCACAAGCTGGCGGGGGAGAGCGGTATCGAGATCGTGAGGGAACCGCTTCTGGGGCTCTCCGCAGACACCGAGTACGACGTGGCGGTCGTAGAGGGCGCTATTACCACGCGCGACGTCGAAGAAGTGAAGAAGATAAGGGAAAAGGCGAAGTTCGTGGTGGCCCTAGGCAGCTGCGCGCTCCTCGGCGAAACCTCGACCCTAGGCTACAAGCTCGGCTTACGCATCGAGGAGTACGTGAAGGACGGCTACATGGACGCCGTCCCCGTGCACCAAGTGATCAAAGTGGACAGCTACGTGAGGGGGTGCCCGGCCAGCGTGGACGAGCTCGTGCGCGTGTTGAAGGCTCTGGCTGCCGGCTTCCCACCGCTCAGGTACGAGCGCCGCTTCGAGTACGAGAAGGTCGCCGACCTCGTGCTGGACGACGGCTTCCTGAAGCTGGATACGGGTAAGTGCATCGTGTGCGGCAGGTGCGTCGACCTCTGCGCGCTGCTGGGGGTTCACGCGCTCACGCAGGCTTACAGGGGTTACCGCGTGATCGTGACCACGCCAGCGCAGCTACCGTTCCTGGAGGCCGGATGCATCAGGTGCGGGCTCTGCGCTGCGTACTGCCCCGTTTCGGCGCTTAAGTACAGGAGCGACGTCGAGGGGGCGCTCGAGCTGGCTAAACGCGGCGGAAGGGTCGTCGCCGAGCGCTTAGCGCTGGAAGCGGCGGCGGAAGCTCTGGGGGTGAGGCCGGGTCAGCTCGTGTCCCTGCTCAAGGAGCTGGGCTTCAGAGAGGTGGAGGTGGTAGATCCCTTAGCGCTAGCGCCCAGCGAGGAGGGCCTGATCCCCTTCAGCTCGGCTGAGGAGAGGTGGGTCAAGCTGAGGTTCCCCGAGGCGGCGCGCTTCCTCAAGCCTCACGTTAAGCTCGCCGCGGGTAAGGAGACGGTGGTCGTCACCGCGTGCGTAGCGCGGAAGGAGGATCACGCGCCGACGATCACCGCTCACGAACTCGTGGAGCTCGCTAAGTGGTCTAGAGTCGTCCTAGAAGACTTACCGGACGAGCCGCTGAGAGCGGCGCCCGAGAGCAAAGTTAAGGTTGCGGTGGGGCCCGAAGAGTGCAGTGCCGCGGTGGAAAGCTACGCGAAAAACCCCTCAGGCGCAGTCGTCCTACAAGTATGCCCCGGCGGCTGCTCAAGGGGCTCGGGAGCCCCATACCGGTTACTGACTCAACGCTGAAATTACCGCGTTCCCCCTCTTTTACCGCGAAGCCTTTTTCTTCCGCGTAAAAGCAGGGCTCCGCACTATGCCTTCGCCGCTCAGCGAGCTCAAGAGCTCATCGAGAGGGTTCAAGGTGAGCATTGTTGAGGGAGCCGTCACCGTCTTAGGGTCAGCGCTCGCCGGACCAATGGCCACGCCTCTCCTGCTGCGTTTGGGAGCGGATGCCAACGCGCTTGGCTTGTACACGGCGCTGGTTTCCGCTACGACGCCCCCCCTCCAGCTGGCCGCTGCGGTGCTCCTCGACCGCTACAGGGAGAGGCGCTTGCACATAATGTGGGCGTTCGCGGCTGCGGGCCGGGCGATGTGGCTGGGCGTCTTGGCTGTCCTCCTAACGGGATGGGGCGGTTTATGGGCGGTGATGGCGTTCCTCTACGCTTCGAACGCGCTGGGCGTGTTCGCCGGATTAGCGTGGACAGACCTCATGGCGGACCTAGTGGAGCCGCAGCGCCGCGGGCGCATGTTCGCGCTGAGGAACACGATTCTCGGGTTCGTCAACATCGCGGGGCTGCTGATCGCGAAGCCCATTTACGACGGTCTCGGCTACCCAGCCGGTTACGTGCTCGCGATCAGCGCCGGTACAGCGCTAATGCTCGCTGCCGTGCCGCTCCTCTACATGTACGGTGACCCCACGAGGCCGCGAGGCCTCGGCCTCGGCGTCCGCGGTGCTTTGTCGGTGCTGAAGAACCGGGAGGTCCTGCGCGATTCCGCCGCTCTATCCTTCTGGTCGTTCTCGGTTAACATCGTCGCAGGCATCTGGAATTACCACATGTACGCGGCGTTCCACGCGGATGAGTCGTGGTTTACGACGTTGAACTTGATCGGGGGAGTTGTGGGTACGCTGGCGAACCCGCCCTGGGGCAGCTTCTACGACAGGTTCGGTCCCAGAGCGACATTCCTTGTGTCGGGCTTGGGCATCGTCGCTGTGCCCGCTCTCTTCCCCTTCCTGCCGAGCCTGCTGGGGCAGAGCGCGCTGCAAGTTTACTCGACAACGCTGTGGACGGGCTTCAACCTGGCTTCCTTCAACTACGCCGTGTCGTACAGCGGGCAGTATAGGCACGTGTACATCGCAGTGTACAACATCTTGCCCTCTATAGCGGCAGCTCTAGGCACGATGGCGGGCGTTCAAATGTACAACGCCCTCGGCGTTTCCGCCTTCTTCGCTTCCGCGGTCGGGAGGTTGCTCGCTCTTACGATCCTGTACAAAGTGGCTTCAGCGCGCGGCGCCACCTACGAGGAGCTGAGGGTCGCCAGCCACCTCTACCCGCTGTACTTGGCGGGCAGGCAGGTGGCGCAGGCGACTTACATCGAGTTCATATACGCTCTTCGAATCCTTTACGCTGCCGTGCTCACCAGCTTTTTGGTTGCAGCTTTAGCAGCCTTATACGCGGTGCTACTCAGGTTGCTGGGAGGGTAGCGCGGTTCGCGCGCGTAAACGCTAAGTACTCTGTGTGGCTAGGAGGCTGTGCCGGATCTTATTGAAGCTATCATGAGCAACTTGCGCGCTGTTGTCGACGAGTACCTGGCAGCTTTCACCTACATACTTCCGCGCGCTGTAGGTATGGTGTTCGTTCTCGTCCTCGGGTGGCTTATGGGGCGGCTATTGGGCAAGGCTGTAGCGGCGGTAGTGAGGCTCAGCAAGGCGGACGACGCGCTCAAGGGGACGCCCGTCGGCTCTTACCTAGCCAAGGCGGGTTACAGCCTCTCATCCCTGATGGACCTGCTGACGAGGATAGCCGTGTACCTCTTCAGCATCGCGGTCGCTATCAGGATCTTGAAAGTCCCCGAGGCTTTCGCGTTGGCGCAAAGCCTATTCGATGTGGTCGGGCGCATCGTGATCGGGACAGCGGTATTCACCGTCGGGTTGCTGATCGTCGAGAAGGTGTTCGGCATTGCCGCTAAGATTCTTGCTGGCGAAAGTGGGCAGGTGCCCCTAGCGCTCAGCCTCGTTCACGCTCTCCTCGTCTTGCTGGTGATCGCTGCAGCCTTCTCGGCTTCGGGAGTGGATTTATCGCCTTTAGCGCATTTCGCTTCGGCCTTTGCGCAGGGGGTCGGCATAGGCTTGGGAGTGGCCGTCGTTGTAATCGCGGTCGCTACGTTCAGAGAGGAGCTGCTAGAGTTTGCGAAAAACCTCAGGGGGTTGGGAACTAGGTGATGGAGCGTAAGGATTTTTAGTGCGCCATCCGCCCTTTGCGCGCGGCTATCGAGTTTCCCCTTCTCCTGTGCGCGGGTGCTCGGGCTTGAGGCTCTCTCACCGCTCGCAGCGCCGCCGCTCGCCTAGATCCCCGGCGCTCCCCAAGGAATCCCAGGTCGTTGTCGGGGCACGCATTGAATAGTGCGCTTCGGCTGACGACGCGCGAAGGGGTTTTAAGGGGGGAGCGAGGCCTTTCTGATGGGATGCGGGCCGAGTTTTGGCTGCTAGACGCCAGCTACGATGTAGTCGGTGGAGTGCCTGAGGTCAGGCTGTGGGGTATCGACCGCGAGGGTAGGCGCGTGGTGGTTCTCGACCGTAGTTTCAGGCCGTACATCTACGTGCTTCCGGCGGAGGGCGCCGAGGAGGCTGTTGCCAGGAGGATCAAAGCCATGAGCGGGAAGTTCGGTATTTTGAACGTGGAAATCGTGGATAAAAAGTATTTCGGCAGGCCTGTGAAGGCGGTCAAGGTCACGCTCCTCTCGCCGAGGACGGTGCCCCAGCTGAGGGAGGCGGTGGCGAAGCTTGACGGCGTGAGAGAGGTCTTGGAAGCGGACATAAGGTTCTACATGCGGTACATGATCGATAAGGGGGTCTACCCTTGCGGGTGGCACGAGGTCGATGTTGAGGAGGTTTCCAACGAGCACGGGTGGAGGGTCGATCGGGTCTACCTAGCTCGCGAAAGTCCCCGCTACCTGGGCCCCGATAACCCCCCCGATCTCAGGGTCTACGCTTTCGACATCGAGTGCTACAACCCGTTCGGCGAGCCCAACCCGGAGCGGGACCCTGTGATCGTGATCGCTGTTAAGCGAGGGGGCGAGGACGCGAAGGCTTTGACGGCTGAAGGCAAGAGCGACAGGGCGCTTCTCGCGCGCTTTGCCGAGGACCTCCTATCCTTCGACCCGGACGTTGTGGTCGGCTACAATAGCAACCGTTTCGATTGGCCGTACCTGCTGAAGCGCGCCGAGCTCCAAGGGGTGAAGCTCGACGTGTCGAGAGGGGGCGGCGAGCCCACTCCGTCCGTTCACGGTCACTACTCGATCGTGGGGCGCGCGAACGTGGACCTCTACGACTTCGCGGAAGAGGTTTACGAGGTGAAGGTGAAGACGCTGGACAACATAGCCGACTACCTGGGCGTGAGGAAGAAGAGCGAAAGGGTGCTCATCGACGCCTCGCGCGTGCACGAGTACTGGGACGACCCGGCTAAGCGGCCAACGCTGATCAGGTACGCTCTCGACGACGTGGAGAGCACCTACGGTTTAGCCGAGAAGTTCCTGCCCTTCGCCATCCAGCTCTCGAACATCGTGGGGCTCACCCTCGATCAGGTGGGCGCAGCCTCCGTCGGCTACAGGGTGGAGTGGCACCTCATGCGGGCAGCGTACGAGTTTAACGAGCTGATCCCCAATAGGGAGGAGCGCCCCTACGAGCCGTACAAGGGGGCTATCGTGCTCAAGCCCTCGCCCGGCGTTCACAGGAACGTAGCGGTCCTCGACTTCACATCGATGTACCCCTCGCTGATGATCAAGTACAACATCTCGCCCGACACGTACGTTCCGCCCGACGAAGTGGTTGACGAGTCGGAGGTCAACATCGCGCCGGAGGTCGGGCACGCTTTCCGGAAATCGCCGCCCGGCTTCTACAAGAAGGTGCTGGAGCGGCTCCTGGAAGCTCGGCGGCAGGTGAGGGAGAAGATGAAGGGCTTAGACCCCGAGAGCCCTGAGTACAGGCTGCTCGACGAGAGGCAGCGAGCCCTGAAGGTCGTCGCGAACGCCACCTACGGCTACTGCGGCTGGGTTGGGGCGAGATGGTACAAGCGGGAGGTCGCCGAAGCCACGACGGCGTGGGGCAGGAAGGTGATAACGGAGACGATCGCTACAGCTAGGAAGCTGGGGCTAACCGTGATATACGGCGATACGGATTCGATATTCGTCAAGTACGAACCAGAGAAGGTCGAGAAGCTTATAAAAATTGTGAATGAAACTTTCAACCTCGACATCAAGGTTGATAAAGTGTACGTTAAAGTGTTCTTCACGGAAGCTAAGAAGCGCTACTGCGGCTTGCTCGAGGACGGCCGCATCGACGTGGTGGGGCTGGAAGCTGTGAGGGGGGATTGGGCCGAGATAGCCAAGGAAGTGCAGGAGAAAGTTATCGAGATGATCCTCAAGGAGGGGGATGCGGCGAAAGCGGTGAACTATGTGCGAAGCGTCATCCAGGATTTAAAGGCCGGCAAGGTCCCGTTGGAGAAGCTGATCATATGGAAAACCGTGGGCAAGTCGTTTGAAGATTACGAGGTCGAGGCCGCTCACGTCGCCGCCGCGAAAAAGCTTATGGAAGCTGGGTACAAGGTGCTGAAAGGCAGCAAGATCGGCTTCGTGGTTGTGAAGGGTTCTGGGAAGCTGGCGGACAAGGCCCTACCCTACGTCCTGCTCAAAGACCCGAGCGAGATCGACGCCGACTACTACATCAGGAAGCAGGTCGTGCCAGCGGCCATGCGGATCCTGGAGTACTTTGGCGTGAGGGAGAACCAGCTGCTCGAAACCCCTCAGAGCACGCTCCTCGACTTCTTCGGTTAGCGCGCTCAGCCGGAGGCCGAGAGCGTGATCAGGTAGAGGTCGTCGGCGGCCGCGTTCAAAAGGTCGGCCACGTCCTCGAGCATCTCAGCCACCGCAAGCAGGAGGAGCGCGAGCTGCCCCAGCGAGGGGTTCTCGAGGATCGCGAAGGTCGCGGCCCTGAACTTGGAGTCCATCTCCGCTTCAAGCGACGCCACCCTGCTGCGGGACTCCAGCGCCCTGCTGGGGTTCGTTAGCGCGTGGTTCATCATTGTCGCGTACTCGTCGATCATCGACGCGAGCAGCGACACCATATCGGAAAGCACCGCCCGAACCCCCTCCGGGATCTCGTAAGGCTTTAGCGAGAGGTACTCGGTCCTGTAGGCTATACCGCTTATTTTATCGACGATCCCCGAAACCTTCGAAAACATCCCCACCCACTCCTCCCTGTTGTACAGGGAGGGCGCGACCTTCGAGAAGTAAGTGAGGAAGTCCCGCTGCATCATCTCTATCCTCCTCTTGGCACCGGCCACCTCCTCGACGAACTTCCTGACAGCGGGGTAGTCGCGCGAGCCGAGAGCGGCGAGCGCGTTAGCGATGCTCTTCAGCATCTCCTTCGCCAGCAGCAGCTCGCTCCGCAGGTTGCTCATCAACCTCTCATCAGCTGCCGCAGCCGCCCCACCCGCAGCGATCTCGATGCTCATTGCGAAGCACCCCCCGCCAGGGGAGCCCTCACAGCAGCGATCGTGTTGTCGGCGACCCCCAGCTCCTTCAGCTCATCCGCGTTGCACCAAACCTCGTTTTCAGGCACCGATTCCGAGGCAAACGCCCTGAACAAATACCTCTTCTTGCCTCCGACCACGACCTCCACCTTATCCTTTATCCCGAGGTACTCCATCGCCTTAGGGTTTAAGCGGGCCTGCCCCCGCGGCACCTCATCCCTCCTCCTCACGCGTAACCTGCGCTCGCGCGCACCCAAAGCCGATCCCGCGAGCCTAACAGCAATTCATCTAATAGCTTTTTCGCCGCGCGCTTAGTAGCGAGCTCGCCGAATCCTTACGTAGCGGGCGCGCCCGCGCTCCACGATGATCGCCTCGCCCCTCCCGAGCACGATGTTGCGTAGTTCTGGAAGCCCGAGCACCTCGTACTCTCTTGGAATCATGCTATGTATTATCAGAATTTCGGAGTTGTTTACTATGCTCCAAGCGATTTCGCTCGGGTTCTGCGCGACCGCTATCATGCACTCGCCGTACTTGCGCAGCTCCGCGAAGAGGCGCTCGCCCACCGTTGGTTCTGCGTCGAGGCGGCGGTAGGGGACGACGTTCCAGGCTTCCTCGATGAGCGTCGCGTGCGCTATGCGCTCCTGAGGCCCCCTAGCCAGCGCCTCGTCGTAAAGCCTCTTCAGGAGCAAGAGCGTGAAAAGGCGTTTGGCGTAGACGCTTTTAAAAACACTTAGATCTACAATAGAGCTGCGGGAGGGGAGGCCCCTTTCCGCCCCACCTTCGAGGGCGCGCGCGACCCTCCCCTCAGACAGGGGGGCGAGCCGCCTCACGAGAGCCGCCTTGACCTCGTTGTCGTAGTAGGAGCGAACCGGGACCTCCTCGAGCGCCTCTAGCAAGTCAGAGACGCTCCTCGCGCTCGAGGATACGGCGCGCTTCACAGCGAGCCTTAGCATGTACAATTGCGGTTGAGTCAGGTGGAAGGTCGCGTCGAAGAGGTCGACGATCACGTCCACCCGCTCGGGATCATCGCTGTCACTGGGTGAGAGCACTGGTATCGAAAAGCCATCCCCTGGAATCAGCCGGTCGAACCCTTTGATCGAGTACTCGCCAGCCCAATCCAGTACCAGCGCGGGCACCCCTTTTTTACTCAGCTCTTCCAGCAAAACCTTCGCTGTGTTCGTTTTCCCCGAGCCCGAGCGGCCGAGTATTGTGATGTGGCCTTGGAACACATTAACGGTTCCCCGGAACCTGCCGAGCTTAATCTTCAGCATGGCTCCCCGGTAACACGGGGATGTGGATAAAGCGGGAAGCCGCCTGCAAGCTTAGCGGCGCCGAGCTGCTAAAACGGATATAAAAGCGGGTGGGCGGAAGCAACCACGTGGGCGAGGGGAGCGCAGAAACTCCAATCAAGGGGGTGCTTGTAGGCAAGAAAGTCGTCGTCTTCGATAGAGAACGCGCGCGGGACCTGTACTTCAACGAAGGGTTTTATGGAAAGTTCTACGCGATCAGCAAGCCGAAAACCCCCAACGTGGAGAGGGAATTGGAGCTTTCGCTGCTCGACGCCCTTTACCTGGTGGAGAAGGGCAAGCTCGAGGTGGAGGACGCGAGTGGGTCTAAGGTAAGCCCCGAAACCCTCAGGCAGCTGGGGCGCGAAACCTACGAGAACTTCGACGAGGTTTACGCTGTTTACAGGGACCTTCGGGACAAGGGTCTCGTCGTGAAATCGGGGATGAAGTTCGGCGCCACGTTCGTCGTGTACAGGCTTGGACCCGGCCTCGAGCACGCGCCCTTCCTCGTCCACGTGCTACCCTACAACAGCAAGCTGGACCCCATCGAGATAGTCAGAGCCGGGAGGCTCTCGCACTCGGTCCGCAAGCGCTTCGTCATAGCGTTCGTTGATGAGGCCGGAAGGGTGGGGTACCTCCAGTTCAAATGGTTGATGTGAGATAAAAAAGAAGGGAAAAAGAGGAGGTCTTACTCTTCGCCGGGCTTGAACTTGTCCCTCAGCTTCTCGAGGACTGCTGGGAGCGTCGTGTACTCCATCTCCTCGGGGCCGAGCCTGTGCGGCATGAACGGACCGTGCCTGCGTATGTAGTCGGCGATGAACTGGGCCATGCTCCTCGTGTAGTCGAAAGCCGGGTCGTCGAAGAGGTCGTTGGGACCCTCGAGGTGCCCGTCGTGCAGCTGGAAGCCGAGCGCTACAACCCTCGGCGGGCCGTCGAACCTCGTGCACTTAGCGTTCTTCAAGGCGACCGGCATGAGCGGGCCGTGGTGGCTGCCGCGCATCCACCCCGCTACTAGGTGCGGGAAGGCGAAGGCCTCCAGGATCTCACCTACCGCCGGGAAGCCGTGCTGAGTCCTTACGATGAGGACGGGGTCGTCTTTGCCCACGTACCTTCCGGCGATGAGGCTGAGCCTGGACACGCTGGCGACCGCCGCGATCTCACCGTCGCTCTTCCTGAACACTCTCCTAACCACGTACCTGCCGGGCGTGCCTATGAGCGCTAGGAGGTCGTAGAGGTCTTCGGGCGCGTTGAGGCGCACGTACTTGTGCTCGATCACGTCGTACACTTCGAACGTGAAGCCGTCGTGCATGCTGGGGTCGATCACGAGGCCGGCTGTGTTGAACGGGTCGGCGAACATCTTGTACAGGGGCAGGTTCCAGGCGCCGGGCTCCGTTTTGTCGGCGGCGAACACGATGATCGGCTCGCTCCTCCTCTCTTCAAAGGTCATCTCGGCCACTTGCGGCCCCATCCCCCTCACGTTGCCGCTGAACGTGTCCTTTAGGAGGTCCTGCCCGGCGCCGTAGAGCTTTAGGGGCTTGCTCACCTTCTCCGTCGCTTCAACGAACGTGTCCCAAGCCAGCTTGTGGATCTCAGGGTTGTTATCGCCCTTCGTGTGGGTCATAAGGAGCTGCAGGTCGTCGCCCACGTTGAACACGTAGTAATCGATGAGCAAGCCGGTCTCTTTCGCCTGCTGGAGCTTTTTCTGCGCGAACTCTATCAGCTTCGGGTGAACGGTGCTGTGGCCAACCCAGCCGCCGATGTCGGCCTTTATCAGGCTTACCGTGACCTTCATACTTCCGTCGCCCGTAGCCCCGCGGAGGGGCTTTAAAAACATTCGCATTCCGGAGGAATCGATTATCGCGGGGAAAGATTTAGTAAATGAGAAAGGGCGGGTTAGAGCAGCGGCTTTTTAGCGGTACGTGAAGGCCGGTAGCGGGGTCTGGATGAGCGAGGGCGAGAAGGTCTCGGTTTACGCCCAAAGCGGCGAGGAGCTCCGCGTCGAGTGCCCTGTCTGCGGGTCTGAGGCGATCCTGCGAGAGAGCCTGTACGAGCTGCCCCAGGTGGGCAGGGCGGTTCTAGTTTCCATCACGTGCCGAGCGTGCGGGTACAAGCGGGCTGACGTCGTGCCCTGCGAAGTTAGAAGGCGGGTCCGCATCTACTACGCGGTGGATTCGCCCGAGGACTTTAACGCGCGTGTTGTACGCAGCAGCGCGGCTAGCGTGGAGATCCCCGAGCTCGGGATTTCCATAACTCCGGGAGCCGCAGCCTCCATGGTCGTGACCAACGTGGAGGGGGTTCTCAGGATGGTTCAGGACGCCGCGCTCTCGATAGAAGTCCTCCAAGGTGGGGCGAAGCACTTCGCAGATGAGATTGAAGAAATCATCAAGAAGGGTGCGCGTTTCACCCTGATAATCGACGATCCGTGGGGCATTAGTTCGATCGAGCCAAGGGACAGCGCCAAACTGATATTGGAAGAAGTAGAGGGAACAGCTGCAGATTGAATCTAGACGTGAATAACGGTGTTGAGGAAAAGAGGGTCGCCGCGCGCCGGCGAACAATCTCCAGTGTGAGGCGTAGCTAAGTTTATATCTAGCAGCGCTCGAGCGTGCCTGGGACAGGGCATGGCGAAGAGAGGTGGGAAGAAGAGGCAGCCCGCTCCCACCACAGCGGCAGGACTCATAACATACTTCGAAGAGGAGGTGGGAGGGATCAGGATAAGGCCTGAAGCTGTTGTCCTCATCGCTGTGGGTTTAATCGCGGCGGTCATCATCGCTCACGTGAGCCTTCCAGTCCCGTAGAGCGCGCCGGCGCGTACGCCACCCGGTTACCCCGCCTTTAGGCGCAGGGCTGCAGTCCCCTTTCCCGTTGTCCGGCATCGCCCTGCCGGCTATCGGCGCTAAGCTGAGTACTCTGACATGCAACGGCAGCGCGCTCTTTGCTGGTGCGCGCTACGCATTTTCCTAGCGGAAGCGATAGTAAGCAGCAAACTCCCAGAACGCCGCACGATGAATGCTCGAACGCTGATTTAAAATGGGGGCCTGCCTTCCCTCTGCGCGCATACACCCGTACCCCGTCCCCTTAGCGGGGGTGACCATAGGTCCCCTGCCTTGCGGTAGCTCATTCCTCACCGGCCCCGCACGGCTACGGGAAGCTTTTTCTACCCTCTCCCCCCAGGAGAGCTGACCGAGGGTCCCAGGCCGAGGCTTGAGACCCGTGCAGGGTCCCCCGCCCCCAGGGCGACCGGAGGCGGCTGCCAAGCCCCGGTTGTTCGATCGGACGTGGAGCCCCTGTCCTCGGCCTGAGCCCTCGGCCCCTCTACCCGCTTCTCCCCCAGCTTACCGCGGTGATACGAAGCTCCGCCGGCACGAGAGCGGCTCGCGCAGTGGAAGCCGCGAGAGAGCTGCTGAGAGAGAGGGACACCTTACCACGGCCCTCATCATCCCTGCGCGAAAAGGCCGGTGAGGGAAGGGTGTTGCGTGCGGCTAGCTAGGGGTGGGTGGGACCGGAGGCGCGCGATCGGAATTCTTTTAACGCATAAACGCCGACTTCTCTTGTGGAGGAGCTGCGGAAGGGCTTGCTGAGGATCGTCTCGCTGGTTAAGCGTGAGGCGGTAGTGGATAGGGCCACCGTCAAAAAGATACTCCGAGAGCTGGAGAGGGAGCTTCTGAAGGCCGATGTCCCGCCTCTCATCGTAGCCGAGATAGCGAGGAGGGTCGAGGAGAGAACGTTGAGCGAGGAGGTTCCGCCCGGCTTCTCCAGGCGGGAGCTGCTCCTGCGGAACCTCTACCAGGAGCTGGTGAACATGCTGGGGGGCGAATCGAGGTACGAGCCGAGGATCAGGAAGGGATCGGTCGTGCTCCTCGTGGGGCTGCAGGGCTCCGGGAAGACGACTACCGCCGCCAAGCTCGCTCTTTACTACAAGAAGAGGGGGTTTAAGGTCGGGTTGGTTTGCGCCGACAACTACAGGCCGGGCGCGCTGGAGCAGCTGAAGCAGCTCGCGGAAGCGGTCGGCGCGGAGTTCTACGGCGATAGAAGCCTGCCGCCCGTCGAGGTCGCTAGGAAGGGCGTAGCCGCGCTGCGGGAGCGCGGCGTGGAGCTGGTGGTAATCGATACCGCGGGGCGCCATAAAGAGGAGAGGGCGCTCCTCGAGGAAGTGAAGGAGCTGGCCGAAGCGGTGAAGCCGGACGAAGTGATGCTGGTACTCGACGCCACGATAGGTAAGAGCGCGGGCGCTCAGGCTGAAGCGTTCCACAAAGCCGTCCCGATAGGGTCCATAATCCTGACGAAGATGGACGGCGCGGCGCGGGGCGGCGGCGCGCTCGCGGCTGTGGCTAAGACGGGCGCGCGCATCGCCTTCATAGGTGTGGGCGAGAAGCTGGACGAGCTGGAGCCGTTCGACCCTCCCTCCTTCGTGGGCAGGCTCCTTGGGATGGGGGACCTCAAGGCGCTGGTAGAGCGCATGGAGAAAGCGCGCCTATCGGTCGAGCCCGAGGCCCTCCTCAGAGGCAAGTTCACCCTCCTCGACTTTAAGCGGCAGCTCGAGGAGCTGAGCAAGCTCGGCCCCCTCAGGAAAGTCCTCGAGCTGCTGCCCGGCTCGTACCAGCTGACACCGGAGCTTGAGAAGGCGAGCGCCGAGAGCATCAAGAGGTGGGTGGCGATTCTGAACTCGATGACGAGGGAGGAGCTCCTTAGGCCGGAACTGCTGGACCACTCCCGCATGGTGAGGATCGCGAAGGGTTCGGGGACGACGGTCAAGGACGTCAAAGAGCTCCTTGCAGCGTACAAGCAGGCCCAGAAGCTGCTCAGGCAGCTGGGAAGGTCGAGGCAGGCGCGGCTTGGGCTCCGATGAAGCGGAGATTCATCGTCGTCGCGAGCAGCCTCGAAGAGCTCGCGTCGCAAACCCCCCTCCTCGCCCGCTGCGTGTCAGCGGCCCTAATGGTATCCCACGGGCTGAGGAGGGACTCTGACCTCGTGCTCGCGGTTGCCGGCGGCCCCTCCATCCACTTCCTCGCGCAGAAGCTGAGGAGCGTGTCACCGGATGAGGGGTCGCTCCTGGGCGTGCTGGGGAAAGCCCTCCGCCTGTGCCGCGAGCCGGGTAGGTTGCCCCAAACCGCCCACTATGGGGTTATCGTCGCTCCGCAAGGGGTTGAGCACTACGTGCTCGGCTTCCAGCACAAATTCCTCCTTTCGACCTCCGGCGCGGATCCTCGAAGCGCGCTGCAGCGAGTCAGCGGCTCGGCCGCCTTCATTGTGCTTCTCTCCGGAGAAGTGGAGGGCGAGGGATGGGGTACCGTAGAGCTCAAGCTCCCCATCGACAAGCTGTGGCCCGACCAAGCGATAGCCTTAATCAACATAACGCTCGACCGCCTTCTCGCTCAAACCAGGTAAACCGAACGGTTCCCTGAAAGGACTAGTTTCGCACGCGCCAACGTTTAAAAGCGCGCCTCGCTCGACTCCGGAGAGCACGCACCGTTGACGGTGCCGGCGGCGATGGCGAGTCTCGAGGACCCGGTGGAAGCGGCTAGGAAAGTGCTGGCAGAGCACCCCCTCTGCGACTCGTGCCTGGGCCGGCTCTTCGGGCTGGCGGGGTACGGGTTCACGAACGCTGAAAGAGGGCGCGCTCTGAAAACGCTGCTGTTGATGAAAGCTTACGATGTGGTTCGCGGCCTAGTCGACAGGGAAGTAGCGATCAGCTTGGCTAGAACGGGGTTCAAGCCGGCTGAAGACCTGCTGCAGAAGCTGGGCGTTGAGAGACCCGAGCGGCAAGCCTGCTACATCTGCGGGGGGCTCATGGAACGCGTGAGCGAGCTAGCGGCCATGTGCGTTGAAGCCGGAAAGGAGTACGAGCACGAGACCTTCCAGGTCGGTTGCAGGGTTCCGGAGGACATTTCGGAGCGCGAGGAGAAGCTGTGGCTCGCTTTCCAGCTCAGCGCTTCCGAATCCATAAAGAGCGAGATCACGCGCGAGGTTGGGAAACTCGTGCAGTCGGCGACTGGGAAGCGCTACTCGCTCAAAGACCCTGATGTGGTTTTCGTGATCGACGTTGGCGCCTGGTCTGTTTCCGTGATCTCGAGACCTGTCTACATCTACGGCCGATACCGTAAGCTGGTTCGAGGGCTACCTCAAAACCCCTGGTTGCGACCACCCGACCCCCGCGTAGCGTACCAGTCCTCGATCGAGGAGCTGGTTACGGGGCCTCTCGTCAGATTGTACAAAGCCGAAAGCGCCAAGCTCCACGCGGCGGGCAGGGAGGATGTGGACGTGAGGACGCTGGGCAACGGCAGGCCCTTCGTCGTCGAAATCCGCAACCCCAAGGTGAGGAACGTTGATCTAAAGCTCGCTCAGGACGCTGTGAATCGCGCAGCTCAAGGGCTCGTGGAGGTCGAGCTGCTCTACCCGGTCAGCGGGAAGCTCGTGCCCAAGCTGAAGGCTTACGCGGAGATCGCGAGGAAAACTTACGTCGCCGTGGTGAAGCTGAGCCAGAGCGTAGACCCAAGCAAGGTTGAAGCTCTGGAGAAAGCGCTGAGCGGAGCCGTCGTGTCTCAACGCACCCCCTCGAGGATATTAGGAAGGAAGCCCGATAAGGTGAGGAAGAAGGTCGTCTACAGCGTCAAAGCTAGGCTGCTGAGCCCCGACACGCTGGAGCTCACGATCACCTGCCAGGGAGGCCTGTACGTTAAGGAGCTCCTTCACGGCGATGGGGGAAGGACAAAGCCTAGCGTGGCGGAGATACTGGGGGTCGACGTCGAGGTGAAGGAGCTAGACATCGTGTGGATCGAAGAACCCGCGGCGATCGCGAGCTTTGCACGGAGAAGCGAGAACGCCAGCTGAACAGCGTGCTCTCACCCGCTTCACCCCCCACTTTACCCCAATTACTATAGTTAGACACGGTGATTTTTATGAATGTTATTGAGGTTGAATTTGCTGAGGCTGCGCTACAAAAGGTCTGATGTGGTCTTTGGTTGTAATTATCAGTTTCTCCTTTCCTCCAACTTTGATCTTTACCAAGTAGGCTCGCCCCCTCCTCCCCACGACGACTCCCACTTTACCTTGATACCTCCGGTGCGGGGCGGTGCTTATGTAGTTCGGGCATATGTCAATGACCACGAGGTCCCCCTCCTTGTACTCGTACATCAGCCTACTCAAGCCGGGCCTACCCCTTTCCCGCGGCGACTTGCTGAGCAGCTTCCTGCCTCTGTTCCGGTAACCCTTCGAGTGGCGCATGTAAGCTCCGGGGCACGCTCAAGCTGAGGCGCTTTTAAAGCTGCCGCGCTAGCGCAAGCGTTATAGAGGAGCGCGCGCTCTTAAGCAAGCGGCGATGAAGGGAAATCCGGGTTCTGAGCGCGCGCTGTGAAGAGAGGCTGGCCCTGAGCCGCACGCGCGCCTCGCTAGAGCGCTTCCCCGCAAAAGCTTTTAGCGCGCCCGGTAAGAGAGGGGGGCGTGGAACAGGTTAGCTCGGGGGTTCTCGAGCGCGCCCCCTTCAAGTACTCGGAAATCGCAAACCTTCCTCCCGAGGAGATAGGGAGAATCGTGAAAAAGCATGTTCCCCATCTAATGCCGAAAGCGGGAGTCGACTACAGGGTCTACCTCGGCAAGCCCCCGGAGCTCCGCGAGGGTGAGCGGCTTGTCGCGTACACGCTCTCGACGTGCCCCCACTGCTACGCTCTTGTCGCGGCCGTGCTCTACGAGAATGGGGGCAAGGTTTACGAGCGGAAAGTCTGCCCCGAGCATGGCGAGTTCGAAGAACTCTACTTCGGCGACTACGCCACCTACGAGCGGTTCAGAAGGTACCAGAAGGACGGTAAAGGCGTCTGGACCCCCAACGTGCAGCTCAGCGCGCCCTGCCCCTACAACTGCGGGTTGTGCCCTAGGCACAAGTCGCACACCGCGCTCCTGAACATCGCGGTCACGAACCGCTGCGAGCTGCGGTGCTGGTACTGCTTCTTCTACGCCGTTAAGGCCGGCTACGTCTACGAGCCGTCGCTCAACCACATACGCTTCATGCTGCGCGAAGCGCGGAGAATGCTGCCTTACCCAGCGATCGCCGTGCAGATCACCGGCGGCGAGCCGCTGCTCCGCGACGACATCGTCGACATCGTGAGGATCGCGAGGGAGGAGGGCTACCACCACATCCAGGTGAACACGGAGGGCATACGGCTCGCTTTCGACCCCGACATCGCCGTCAAGCTGAGGGAGGCTGGCACGAACGTGGTCTACATGAGCTTCGACGGCGTCACGCCTTACACGAACCCTAAAAACCACTGGGAGGTCCCCTACGCTCTAGACAACCTGAGGAGGGCGAAGCTGGGCGTCGTCCTCGTTCCCACGGTGATAAAGGGCTACAACTTGCACGAGGTCGGCGCGATAATACGCTTCGGCGTCAAGCACGCGGACATCGTGCGCGGTGTTAACATGCAGCCTGTCTCCATCGTGGGCCGCGTCCCCAAGAAGGAGCGCGACAAGCTCAGGGTGACGATCCCCGACGTGCTGCTGGAGATCGAGAAGCAGACGGACGGGCAGATCAGGAGGGAGGATTGGTATCCGGTGCCCACGGTCGTCCCCGTATCCCGCTTCGTTGAGGCGTTGAGGGGTAAACCTCAGTTCGAGCTCACCACGCACTTCGCGTGCGGAGCGGCCACCTACCTGTTCTGGGACGACGACGGCGAGCTGATACCGATCACGCGCTTCGTCGACGTGGACGGTGTCATGCAGCTCCTCGACAAGGCGGCGGAGGAGATAGCGAGCGGGAGAAACAAGTACATCGTCACGCTCGGCGTGCTGTCCAAGCTGGGGCGGTACGTGGACACCAGTAAGGCTCCGAAGAGGTTCAGGAGCAAGAGGAGGTTCCTCCGCTACATCTTCAACATCCTAGTGAAGCACGACTACTCCTCGCTCGGCGAGTTCCACTACCAGACGCTCTTCCTAGGGATGATGCACTTCCAGGACCCCTATAACTACGATGTGAGCCGCGTGCAGCGCTGCGACGTGCACTACGTGATGCCGGACGGCAGGATCGTGCCGTTCTGCACGTTCAACGTGTTCCCCGAGCTTTACAGGGACCGCGCGCAGAAGTTCTTCTCCTACGAGATAGAGGAGTGGGAGAAGCTGACCGGAAAGAGGTTGGCGGAGGAGGTCTACGTGAGGAACGTAAAGAAGCTGATGGAAGGCGAGCCCTACAGGAAGGCCTACGAGGGCGTGGCGGACGTCTTCTCGATACCCTACGAGGAGCACGTGCTAGCCTCCAAGAAGTTCGGCATCCCCGTTGTAGAGTAGGGGGCGCGGATGATCGTGAAAGCCTTTAGCTTCTCAGCCTCGCTCAGCGAGCCCTACCCAAGGCGAGTGGCGGTGGAAACGGCGGTTTACGCCGTGAGCGAGGGCGCGCTCCGGCGCTTGGAGTGCCGGGGAAGAGGGTTCTCGTTCGAGCTAGACGCTCTCGACTTCGACGCGGAGTTCGGCGACGTGCTCCAGCTGACGTCGGCAGACGTGATCAGGGGGTTGGCTGGCGGGAGTTTCGAGTGCAGGGTTTCGGAGTGCGACGTGGAAGGCGCCCTTCTTAAAGTCTACAACGCGACGGTGAACGGCAGAAGCTACAAGCTGCTAGCTGCCTACAAGCCGGCCGAGGGAAAGCTCCTGAAAGTGTACGCAGACATCGTGACCAACCTGGCTCCCTGGAGGGAGAGGGCGAGAGCCGTCTCCAACCTGTTGGGCCTCGCGCCCAGTGCATTGGAGAGCGTTTAGCGCCGCGGCGCTGGGCTGCATCCGGCGAGGCTTTTTAAAGCCCTGAGATAAAATTTATAAAGGAGGCTTCTCCCTTTTGCCGGGAGGGGGATGACGGATTCTGAAAGGGACGGCCTACTCGAGCACGTCGTCCTCATCTCCAGGGAAATCCTCAAGAACACGAAATCGCGCGTTGTCTCCATAAAGCTGAGGACCCTGCTGAGGTACGCTTACGTGGCTTACAGGCAGAGGACCACGGACTTGGGCTCCATTAGGGGCCTCGTCCCGCGGGTGAGACCCCCCTCCAGGCTCTGCAACCAGTACTTCTACAGGGAGATGGAGCGCGTGCTAAAAAACAATTTTAATGTTAGAATAGAGAACCGTAGGCAGTTCAGGTACGTCGTGTTTTACAAGTAAGTTGGAGCAAACAGCTATTTTTCTACCCCCTTTCTAACCTTAACTGCCTTACCGGCTTTCTTGGAAAGCATCGCCGCACCCCCCACGACGGCTTTCCCGAGCGCGACGAGCTTGCCGGCCGTGTCGACCACGAAGACTTCCTCGCCCGGCCTGATCTCTGCGTCGGCCTCGACCACGTGCTTGCAAAAAACCGTGCGCCCCCTCGCCACGTACTCCGCCACCCCCTCGGGGACAACTACGCGGAGTCTCGGGTGGGGTATCAGCTCCAGCAGCCTCCTAGCCCCCTCCACGGTGGGGACGAAGAAGTTGTCGGTAGCCCTCACCGTGCCGACCAACACGCCTCCAACGTACACTTCGCGAGCCCTCCCGGTGGTAGGGGAGCGGCGCACCCTCACGTCGCCCTCCAGCAGGCGGGCGGCCCCCCTGCCGAACTGGTACTCGAGAACAGCCTTTAGCGATCGAACTTCCATCTCGCTGGGCTCCGCCGGCTCCGCTCCAGGAGCTTCACTCACGGGCGGTCAGCGGGGATGCGCATAAATGTTTATAGGGCACCGCCGTCACACGACTCCGTGCGTTGCGAGCTCTGCGGCGAGGAGATACGGGGGCGCGCTTATCTCGGCGTGGTCGACAGGGCGGAGATGATCTTGTGCGAGAAGTGCGTAAAGAGAGCTAGCAGGGTTTACGGCCCCCTAGGGCAGGCTGCAACCCCCCGCCGCCCGGTGCAGCGGGCTCGCCCGCCTAGGCGGCTTGAGGAGGCGGTTAGCGAGGAGGTCGTGGAGGATTACGCGAGGGTCATCAGGGAGGCTAGGGAAAGGGCTGGGCTAACCCGCGACGCGCTCGCGGCCATGCTGGGCGTGAAGGTGTCCGTGATCAGGAGGATTGAGGAGGGCGCCCTAACGCCGCCCATCGACCTAGCGCGGAAGATAGAAAGGGTTTTGAAGGTCAAGCTGGTTGAAGAGGTGATCGACGAGCGGCTGGGGAGGAGGGGTGAGGCGGAAGCTTGGGAGGAGACATTAGGAGACGTGGCGGTATTCAAGGAGTGATCCCGGTAATACTCGTCGAGAGGAGGGAGAGGAGCGAGAGGAGCCTGCTGGGCGAGCTCCGCTTGCTGGCGGAAGCGGCGGGCTACGAGGTAGTGGGCGTCGTAACCCAAGTGAGGGAGCAGGACCCCCGCTACAACATAGGGTCGGGCAAGGTGAAGGAGCTCGCGCGGCTGATCGAAGAGACGGGAGCCCGCAAGGTGATCTTCTTCAACGAGCTGAAGCCCCACCAGGCTTACAACCTGGCGAAGGAGCTGAAGGTCGAGGTCGTTGACAGGTTCGACCTCATCCTGGAGATTTTCGCGAAGAGGGCGGGCAGCCGAGAAGCCAAGCTGCAGATCGAGCTGGCGAAGCTCCGCAGGGAGCTTTCATTCGCCCGCGAGCGGCTGAGGCTAGCGAAGCTGGGCGAGCTCCACGGGTACATGGGCGGCGGCGAGTACGCGATCGACGTGTACTACAAGCACGTGAGGAGGAGGATCGCCAAGATCGAAAAGGAGCTGGCGAAACTGAGAGCGATCAAGGGGGCGAGGTGGGAGCGCAGGAGCTTGGAGAGCGGGCTCTGCTACGTCGCGCTGACCGGGTACACCGGGGCTGGCAAAACGACGCTGTTCCGCGCTTTAACGGGCTACAACGGTTACGTGGACGGCAGGCCGTTCGCGACGCTCTCCACGAAGCTGAGGAAGATCGAGCTGGACGGGAGACCCATTGTGGTCTCGGACACCGTGGGGTTCATCGACTGCCTCCCGCCCCAGCTCCTCGACGCCTTCTACACGACCTTGGGGGAGGTCGTGCTCGCCGACCTCGTGCTGCTGGTTTACGATGCCAGCGAGGAGCTGGGCGAGGTCGAGCGCAAGCTGGCGGCCAGCCTCTCGGTGCTGCAATCGCTGGGGGTCAGCCGAGCGAGGATTCTGGCGGTTGCGAACAAAGTGGACGCGGTGGGAGGCGGAGATGAGCTGGAGAGGAGGTTGGCGGTCGCTAGAAGCAAGGGTCTGGACGTCGTCCCCGTGTCGGCGCTGAAGGGGTTCGGGCTCGACGACCTAAAGAAGAGGATCCTCGAGAAGCTGCTAGCCAGCGCCCCGAAATGGGCGGCGGCGCCGAGCGCAGTTGAAGGCTACGCGGCCGGGTGGGACGCGGCGGGAGCGGGTCGAAACCTTCACGGGGTCGGTGAGGGCGAGCCCGATGCGAGTGGTCGTCCTGAGGCTCGGGCACAGGCTGGGGAGGGATAAGAGGGTATCAACGCACGTGGGCCTTGTCGCGAGGGCTTTCGGGGCGAGCGGGATAATATACGTGGGCGAGGTGGAGGAGAGCGTGCTGAACACCCTGAGGAAGGTGGTCGACGTGTGGGGAGGCCCCTTCTCCGTTGAAACCGCCCCCTCGTACAGGGCGGTGATAAGGAAGTGGAAAGAGGACGGCGGCCTGGTGGTGCACCTGACGATGTACGGGGAGAACATCGAGGGTAGCGACGTGCTCGAGCGCATACGGAGCAGCGGGAAAGACATCCTGGTGGTAGTGGGGGCGGAAAAGGTCCCGAGAGACGTGTACGAAATGGCCGATTTCAACGTAGCGATAGGCAACCAGCCGCACAGCGAGGTGTCCGCGCTCGCCGTCTTCCTGGATAGACTATTTAAGGGGGCTGAGCTACTGAAAGAATTTGAGGGAGCCAAGCTGAGGGTGATACCCTCCCCGAGAGGGAAGCGCGTGGTGAGGTTGCGTGAGTGAAAAGGACCAAGTCCTGGCTATATTAGCCAGGAAAATTCACGGTGAAGTAGCGGGTAGGATAATCGAAAGGTTAATCAAGGTCGGCGAAGCCACCGACGAGCAACTCTCCCAAGCCCTCGGGATCGAGATCGGCACCATAAGGAGGGTTCTCAACGAGCTTTACGAGTCTAGGCTCGTGAAGTACAGGCGCGTGCGCGACGAGGAGCAAGGCTGGTACCTCTACTACTGGAGGCTCACCGACGAATACCCCACCAGGGTCCTCGAGGAGCGCAGGAGGAAAGCGGTAGAGGTGCTGAAACGCAGGCTCGAGTTCGAGAAAAGCAACAGCTTCTTCTACTGCCCCTCCTGCGGAACGAGGTTCTCCTTCGACGAGGTTGCCGACAACATGTTCAGATGCCCCTACTGCGGGACGGACCTTGAAGCTTTAGATGGTAGTCTGGTGACAGAAAAGTTAGAAAAGGCAATCAAGCTGCTGGAAAGCATAAAGTTCGAGTAGCCACCTCTCACCAGTGGACGCCGCAGCAACTTTCCGTAGCAGCAGTTCCCGAGTCGCACCGCTACAAAAGGTTTTTAGCAAGGTTCTGGAAGCCTCTCCCGGTGCGCGCGCCCGCGCGGGTAGGCCCGCGCTCTTCTGCCCCCTCTGGCCCGCCTATCACTGCTCCGGCGGGCCCACGGGGGTGCACGGGCAGCGGGGCGGCGCGCTGAGCGTCTCCCCGCCAACTCGCCAGCGAGTACCGAGCTCGAGGGCCGCCCCAGCCCCTCATTGTGTGCGCTCTTACCGCGCTCTCTGCGCGGCACGGGCTGAAAAGTAAGGCAGGGGGCTTTTAAAATCTTTTCCCAGAGTAGACCGAAAGAAAATTTTTTGAACCAGAAAGTTAGAGAAAAGATAAAGAATATTCTCAGCTACAGAGAATACCCTTGCAGAACTAGGCAGACGAAGGATGTGGAGATGGCAGAGAACGCGGAAAGAGAATAACCACGTGCCAGCGCTAAAACTTTAAGCTGAAGAAGAGGCGCGTTAGCGCGTAAAGGATATATGGCGCGCGTGCGCGCGCTCCCCCGGTGCCGAGCAAGATACTGAGCGTTAGAGAAGCGCTCAGCAACCCGATCAGGAGGAGGATCGTGCTGATACTGATGGAGAACCCAGGGATTAGCATCAGGCAGCTCGCGCGCGAGCTTGGGGTGGGAGCGGGCACCCTCTCGGGGCACCTGCTCATACTCCAGCGCCTGGGGTTGGTCAGGGAGGAGCGGAACGGTAGGAGGGTGCTGCTCTACCTGAACCAAAGCTTCCTCCGCGGAACGCGCGCGGCCGGCGCGGGGTTCGATTCGCCGGGTGCCACTTGATCGAGCAGCGCGAAAAACCCAAGAATCCTCGTCCGTGAGGCGCGACGATGGAAGAGCCCTTCCTGTGGGCGACGCCGGAAGACGTGAGGGGCGCGAGAACCACGGACGTGTACTTCGAGCGGACGCTGAAGGTGCTGAAAGGCGAGGGGCTCGATCGCGTTGAAGTTCACGCTGAAATCACGATCAGCGCGCTCCCCAGCGGCTACGGCTGGGCTGTGTACGCCGGCTTGAGGGAGGTTCTCAAGCTGCTGGAGGGCAAGGGCGTCGACGTCTACTCGCTGCCCGAAGGAACGCTGGTGCGCCAGAACGACGCGAGGGGCTACAGGATACCCGTGATGGCGATCGAAGGCCCGTACGGCGAGTTCGCGCTCTACGAGACCGCGCTCCTAGGCTTCCTAGCCGCCGCGTCCGGGGTGGCCACGAAGGCCGCGCGCGTCAAAAAAGCCGCGGGCAACAAGCTCGTCCTGTCCTTCGGCGCGCGCCGAACCCACCCCGCCATAGCCCCCTTCGTGGACTACTACGCGTACGTCGGCGGCTGCGACGGCGTGTCGTGCGTCAAGGGAGCTGAGCTGCTCGGCATAACCCCCTCCGGCACCATGCCCCACAGCCTCATGATCGTCTTCAGGGCTGTCAAAGGGGACCACACGCTGGCTTGGCTGGCTTTCGACAAGCACGTGGAGCCCGGGATCCCGCGCGTAGTGCTCGCTGACACCTTCTGGGACGAAGTGGAGGAGTCGATGGCCGCGGCAAAGCTCCTCGGGAGCAAGCTGTGGGGGGTCAGGCTGGACACCCCCGGCAGCAGGAGGGGCGACATGGCGGCGATCGTCAGGGAGGTCAAGTGGAAGCTCGAGGCGGCCGGCTTTAGAGGCGTGCGAATCGTAGTCTCAGGCGGGCTCGACGAATACACTATACCAAAGCTCGCCGAAGCCGGCGCCGACGTGTTCGGCGTGGGGTCGGCGATAGCCAACGCGCCCTTCATCGACTACGCGATGGACATCGTAGCCGTGAAGGTGGACGGCGAGTGGAAACCCATCGCCAAAAGGGGGAAGCTGAGCGGGCGGAAGCAGGTCTACCGGTGCTGGGACTGCCTCACAGACCTGGTGACGCTGGCGGGAGAGCCGCGGCCCAGCTGCCCGAAGTGCGGCAAGCCCATGCAACCGCTCCTGGAGAAGGTCATGGAGAAAGGGGTTCTGAAGGCGGAGCCTGAGCCGCCCCAGAAGCTCCGCGAGAAAGTGCTCTCGCAAGTGGCGCGAGTCGAGCTCTAGCTGGCCGAAGCGCGCGGAGCGGCCGCGCGGTGAAAGCTTAATTGCACTGGCTCGCAGGATCGCGAGGGATGAAGAGAAGAGGGTCAGATGAGCACGTGATTGAACCTAGTTAAACCGACCCCACCATCCGCGCGGCTGAGCGACGCCGCGCAGCGAAGGGTTTAAAGGGGGCAACCCGCTTTACGGCCGAGCCGGGGTCGCCTAGCCTGGTCGAGGGCGCCGGACGCGCGCTGCGGGCGAAACTCATAATCGTCCGGCCCGGGGATAGGATGCCCGGCGGGCCTAAAATCCGGTTAACCCGGGTTCAAATCCCGGCCCCGGCACCACCTCCCGAGCACCCCCTCGTCAAGCGGTTACCCCGCTGGGCGGTTACCGCGCGGCTGACTAAAGCTTGCGAGAAGCCCGCCCCTCCCTGCACAGCAAAACCTTTAACCCCCCTTTGACCCCTCACCTCGGCGGCCGTAGTCTAGCCTGGAACGCGCGCACGCGCCCAGCGAGGACGCCGGCCTGCCACGCCGGAGATCCCGGGTTCGAATCCCGGCGGCCGCACCACGCTAGCCTTCTAGGGTGGAGGTCGCGCCCTTCTCGCTTACTGGGGCTACTATGGTGCGCGCTGCGATGCCGCTCAGCGCTCGGGCTACGCGCTCCGCGTCCTCACTCCAGCAGAGCGCCACGATCATCCCCCCTCCCCCGGCCCCCGTGATCTTCGCGCCTAGGGCCCCGGCTTCTCTCGCGGCGTACACTAGCTCCTCGAGCTTCGCGTTCGAGACTCCTAGGGCGCTGAGCATCCCGTGGTTTATGTTCATGAGCTCGCCCACGGTCGCGAAGTCCCCCCTCTCGAGCGCGCTCCTCGCCTTCTCCGCCAGGTTGGCCGCTGCCTTGTAAAGCGGCTCGAGGACCTCGGGGTGCCTCCTCTTGGTCTCGAGGACTCTGGCGACGAGCGCCCCCGTCGACCGCTGGATCCCGCTGTCGGCGAGTACGAGGCGCACGCGCCCGAAGTCGGCGCTTATCCTCTCGGGCTTCGCGCCTCTCTTGAAGTATATCGCGCCCCCGTACGATGTCACAGCGGGGTCGATACCGCTGGGCTTCCCGTGGACGATCGTTTCGGCCGCTAGAGCGGCTTGCGCGATCTCATCGGGGGACAGCGGCAGGCCGAGTAGCCTGGCGGTTGCCGCCGCAGCCGCCGCCGCCACGGCGGCCGAGGAACCCATGCCGGCGCCGGGGGGTATGTCGGACTCGATTGTTAGCCTGAGCCCCGCCCGCCGGCCGGCGCGCTTGAAGATCTCCTGGACCGCCACGTAAACCGGGTACAGCGGCCCCCCGCCGGCGCCGGGTCCGAACGAGGCTTCGCCCAGCTCGCGCGAAGAGATCGTCACGAGATCCCCCTCCGCCGCTTCGGCGGTCGCGCGGGCTCTCACGTCCACGGCGACCGCGATAGCAGGGCTCCCCTCCACGACGAAGTGCTCGCCGACCAGTATCACCTTGCCCGGCGCGCTGGCGGAAGCTTTCACGGGGGTTTCGAGAAGGGTGGAGCTTAAGCCTTGCTGGCGCGCTTTTCGACGGATGCGTTTATTTAGCGCGTATCGAAGGTGGAGCAGGAGATGCCGAGCGCTTGCAAGGTTTACGAGCTGGGGGAGGCCGACAAGCTGCCCCTGCTGCGCGAGGCCTTGAAGCCCGGCGCGGAGGCGGCCGGCGCTAAGCTTACTTTGACGGAGAGCGGCGGCCTGAGCCTGAGGGGCGTTGCGGAGCTCGCCGGGCGCGCGGTGGTGTTCGAGGTGTTCAGCTTCAAGGGGAAGCTCTACCTGATCGTGGCGGCCGGCAAAAAGCTCGCCCGCAGAGTGGCAGCGGGGGTAGCCGAGGCGGCGGGGCTCGACGCGCGCGAGGTCGAGGTGCCATCTCGCAGGATCAGCGGGCTCTGCGAGGGGCGCGTTGTGAAGCTGGTGGTCTTCGGCATGGTGAGGGTGCCCGGGTTGAGGAGGGTGATGCTCACGGGGGACGCGGTCTCGGACACCGACGTTTACAGGGAGCTCACGCAGCTCAGCGAGGTGAAGTACGCAGTGTTCGAGGACGAGAGCGGGGTTCTGCTCGGCGTCAGCGACCGCCTCTCCGTGGTGGCATACTCCAAGCTGACGGATGAAGAGCTGATCGAGCTGGTCAAAGAGAGGCTGCTCCCCTTGGTGATTCGGTGACAACGTACTTCGTCGGTTTCCTCGCTCCGCTCAGGGCGTTCGACAGGTTCGTTCCCCCGGGTTTCACCCCGATACCGCCGGAGCAGAGGCACCTCACGCTCGTGTACTTGGGCGACCGCGTGCGCGCCGGCGAGCTCCGCGAGAGGCTCGAGTTGCTGCCCCCGCTCCGGCCGCTTACGGTGACGTTCAAGGGGCTCGAGGCCTTCCCCTCGAGGAGCAGGGCGCGCTACCTGGCGGCGGTGCCCACCGCGGAGGGCGTTGGCGCCCTCCAGCGCTTGCGAACCGAGGTCTTAAGAGCTCTCGGCGCGCACCGCGACAGGTACAGCGACTTCAAGCCCCATGTTTCCATCGCCTTCACTAGGCTGAAACCGTCGCTCGAGCTGTACAGGAGCGTTTCGCGGGCTGTGAGAGCCAGCAGATCGGTGAGCGAGACCGTAGAGCTCCGCGAGCTCCTCCTCATGGAGGCTGAAGCGGGCCGCGTGAGGCCCGTGCTCGGGCTAAGCTTCCGCTAGCGCGCTCTCGTCGAGCAGGCGGCGCCACTCAGGGTGCTTCTCGAAGAAGCTCGCCGCGAAGCTGCACACGGGGACAACCTTGTAGCCATTCTCCTCGACCCACTTGAGCGCGGTCTCCATCAAGCGGGTCGCCACCCCCCTCCCCCTGAATTCGGGTGGAGTGTACACGGTCTTGATGTACACCGTCTTCCCTCGGATCTCGTACCTGAGGAAAGCGTAGGCTCCGGGCGCCAGGTGAACAGCGAACCTACTCCGCTCAGGCTCGTGGACGACCTCCATCGCGGAGGAGCGCGCAAGCCTGCCCAAAAACTGTTTTCTTCTGCTCAAGCGAATGGCGACTTGGGGCTCCACGCGTCGATCGCGGGCTGTAATCTCTCGGCGCGCCACACCCCAGCCCCCGAGGGCTGGGGGGCGGGGCCCGAGGGCAAGCGGTACCACAGACGCGGTGCAAACTATGCTCGACGAGCTGCTGGAGAGGTCGAGGAGGGCTCTCGCGCGCGGTGCTGAAGCTCGCCGAACTCTCTCGAGTGGAGGAGCACCCTGAGGGAGCTCGCCGAGAAGAGAAAGATAGAGCCGAGGTGGGGTGGACCCGTGACAAGGAGGCTGCTCGAGCCCGCGGGAAGCCCGCCCCTCCCCTAGCAAAACTTTTAACCCCGGCGGGGGCGCAAGCGACCGGCCCGTAGCCTAGCGGTGGGGCGCCCACCCGCGGGGGGCGCAAGCCTTACAGGCGCTACGTGGCTGGGAGCGCGGGAGAGGGGGATTCGCCCCCACCGAGGTCCCGGGTTCGAATCCCGGCGGGCCCACCACGCTCCTGCGCAACGCGCTATTTGCGCAGCGCTTTTATTGTTCCCGCGCGCGGGCTTTCGCGTGGGGAAGCTCGGCGCCTTTCTCCGGTTGGCGAGGATCGAGCACGGTGTGATGGCGGCTTTCGCCACAGCGGTTGGCTGCGCGGTGGGCGCCGGCGGCTGGTTCAGCGTGGAGATGTACCGCTTAGCGCTTGCGGCTGCCGTCACCGTTGCGGTCGAGGTCGGGCTTTTCGTGTTCAACGACGTCTTCAACCTAGAAGAGGACAGGGTCAACGCGCCCGATAGGCCTCTTGTAAAAGGCGAGGTCAGCTTGAGGGAGGCGATCGCTCTCGGAGCCTTTTCCCTGGCGCTGGGCGGCGCTCTCGCTGCCGCGCTGGGCCCCGCGCCTTTCCTGATAGCGGCGCTCGCGGTGTTGACCGGGATGGCTTACAACGCGCGCTTGAAGAAGTCCGGTTTCCCCGGCAACGCGGTGGTGGCGCTGGACACCGCGCTGCCCTTCCTCTTCGGGGCGGCCGTCGCGAGCGGGGTGAGGATCCCGCTGCTAGCTTACCTGTTCACTCTAACGGCTTTCCTCGCGGCGCTAGGGAGGGAGGTTCTGAAGGGGATCGTCGACTTAGAGGGGGACCTTAGGGCGGGGGTCCGCACGGTGGCCGCGACGAAGGGCGTCGCGTACGCGGCGAAGCTATCCAGCGCGCTGCTGCTGGCGGCCGTCTCCCTCAGCGTCGCCGCTCTGGCGCTCGTCAAGGAGAGCGCGCTCCTAGCTTACACGGCGTTGGTTTCCGTGACGGACGCGCTCTTCGCCTACGTGAGCGCAACCCTCCTCCTGCGCAGCGATAAAGCCACGGCGGAGAAGGGGAGGCGAACGACGCTCCTCGCCATGTTCACGGGAACGCTGGCTTTCGCTGCTGCGGCGTGACTCGAGGCTCTGGAAGCCGCTGGGTTTCGGGCTTGGGCGCGAGAGCTTTTTATCGGGGAGTGCGCGCAGCTACCGCGTGTCCAAGGTCGTTGAAGCGGTGGAGAGGCTGCTGAGGCCGGAGCTCCTAGCGCCGCTGGCGGTGGCGGCCGCGCTCCTCCTCCTATCCGGCTTGTTCAACATACTTTACACGATGTCGCACGACCCCAACCAGTTCCTCGCCGCGATGTCGAGGATCGGGCCTGTGCCGAGCCAGAACCTGCAGAACGTTACGGAGCTGGTGCTGGTTTTCCTCGGGTACGCGATGATGGTTCTGGGGTCCTACACCCTGTACAACGCCGCTAGGGGTTCGAGGGCGGCGGCCAGGTACCGAGTCCTCTCGGGCACTGTCCTGCTGATCGTGGGGGCGCTCCTCGTCGCCGCGCTCGCTTACGTGAAGACGGGCTACTAGCGGGGAATGCGCCGGGGGAGTCTCGCGGGTCTCCTCGAGCTGATCGCGAGGATGCTCGAGGAGCGGGGGGCTCTGGCCATCTACGGGGGGCCCGGCACGCTGAGGACGCGCCTCGCGCTCCTCGCGTGCTCGCGTTTCAGCCCTTGCTTGTACGTAGGGGCCGGCCGGCACGCCCGCTTGGAGGTGCTACCGGCATGGGTGACGGCCCGGCGCGCGCTGTCCTTCTACGACGAGCTGCTAGAAGTGGTAAAGGCCACCGGGTTGGTGAAGCGCGGAGCCGTGAGGTCCATCGTGGTGGATGAGCTGCTCGCGAACCTCGTACCTTACAGGGCCTCGCTCAGCGAGAGCGTTGTGGCGCGGATGCTGCTAACGGAGATCGAACTGCTCCGAGAGTTCGCCGAGCGCGGCGGGAAAGCCATCGTCGTGTGCGGCGAGGATCCGAGGACGGGGGGGCCGCTCGCGCTGCGCTACCTGAGGCGGTTGAGGCCCCGCCTCCTGCGCACGTCCGTCAGCGAGAGCGTTCTAACGGTGGAGGAGCGGGACCTCGCCGACCCTCTCACCGTGCTGTGGAGGACCGAGGTCGATGCGGGGGAGGTGGAGAGGGCGTGCGCTCGCTCGCTCTCGAGCTGAGGCGGAAGCCCCTCCGCCTAGCCGTGAGGGAGGCGCGCGCGCTGCACCGGGTGTGCAGCCTCCTGCGCGAGCTGGGGCTCTCGGACTTCGTCGAGCTCGGTGTGGAAGGGGTTGAAGTGCCGCGCCGGATTCTCTCCTCAAGGCATCCTAAAGCCGCGTTCGCGTGCTGGCTGGCATCGCGCCTTACCGGATCCACCTCGCTCACGCTCGGGGTCGACCTAGGCGAGAAGAACATCGGCGTTGCTGCCGTGGTCGAGGGGGTGGTGGCGTACACCGGGGTGCTACGGAGCGTTGCCGAGGTGCGCTCGCTGGTGGCGGACCTGCGCGAGCTGGGCTTCCCCCTTCGAGTGCGGTTGGGCTACGCGGGGCAGAACCCCCCCGACGCCAAGCGGGTAGCCGCCGAGCTGCGGCGCGAGGGGGTTCAAGTCGAGCTAGTGGACGAGGACGAGGCGAGGGTCAGCGTCCTCCTGGGGGACTTCAGCTTCGTGGGGAAGCTGTCCCCGCACGAGCTGGCGGCTCTCAAGATCGCGTTGAGCCCAGCCGCGCCGGCGAACGATACGGTTAAATAAAGCTGGAGGGGAGAGAGCAGGCTATGTACTACGTCGTCTGCAGCCGGTGCTCCTTCGTGCTTTACGCTGGGGAGCGGCCGATCGACGTCATGAGGGTTCTAGCGAAGTACGGTGACAAGTGCCCGCGGTGCTTGCACCGGTTGTCCACGGAACCCAAGCGCTTGAGCGTAAGCGTTAGGAAGCGCTCAACCCCCGCGAGCCGCTGAAGGCGAAAAGCGTTATATCCCTCCCCGCGGCGAGACGTGCGTGGCACCTCGAGCGTGGGATGCCGCTAGGCGCGCGGCGGGGAAGTTCGCCGCTGCGGCGCTCGAGCTCGCCTCCAACCCCCGCTTCATAGCGTACGCGGTCGTTGCCCTAAGCGTGGCGCTGGCGCTGCTGCTTAGGCTCGCGCCAATGCGGTGGGGAATCTACCTGAACGAGTTCGACCCGTTCTACGAGTACTACCTGGCCGAGAAGCTGCTGGAGAAGGGTAACGGCAACCTGCTGCAAGGCTTGGCTTGGTGGTACAGCTGGTGGTTCAACAGGGGCGAAAGGGACACCCTTTTCTGGGCCCCCTATGGCAGAGACTTGAGGGCGTCAAGCCAGATCGGTGCCCCCCTCTTCTCGGCTGCAACCTACACGCTGCTGAAAGCCTTGGGCTTCGAGGTGGATCTCTACACGGTTCACGCGTTCATCCCGGCGGTCGGGGCCGCCACCGCCAGCCTCTTCGCGTACCTTCTCGGCAAGGAGATATGGGACGAGAGCGTAGGGACGCTCGCGTCCGTGTTCATGGCGTGCAGCTGGCCGTTCATATACAGGACGAACCTCGGCGCGAAGCACGAGGGGGTCGCGATCCCCTTCATGCTCCTCTCGCTCACGCTGCTCGTCCAAGCGGTTAGGAGGAACTCGGCGGCGCGCGCCCTGCTGTCGGGCGTAGCGATGGTCCCGGTAGTGCTGGCTTGGGGCGGCTTCATCTACCCGTGGAACCTAGTTTCCCTGGCGGTCCTCGCGTGGCTGATCTTCAACCCCGAGGCCGCTAACGTTGCCAAGGCTTTCCTCCTCTTCATCGTCCCGGTGGACGCAGCTATAGCCACGATGCCGCGCTTCGGGCCCGCCTTCGCCTTCGCCTCGCTGGCGTCTGTGGTGCCGTGGTCCGCGATCGCGGCTTCGGTGCTCGTGCTGGCGCACGCTATGCCCTCAAGGCGCGTGGCGCTGCGGGTTGAGAGGAAGTGGGTCGCTGTCGCGGTCGCGCTAACGGCGGCAGCGCTGGTGGCCGGGTGGTACAGCGGGCTGCTGCTGTCCTTGCCGGGGAGGATCCTAGCCGTCCTCGTCCCCGTGTGGCGCGAGGTCGGTGTCACGACGGTGGCCGAGCACGCAGTCCCGACGTGGGCGTCCATCTACCAGGACTACGGCCCGCTGCTCCCGCTGTCGGCGTTCGGGGCGCTGCTCTGCGGGTACAGGTACAGGAAGCGGTTCGAGGACACGCTGATGGCGCTGCTCTGGCTGAGCTCCGCTTACGCTGCCGCGTCGATGGCCAGGTTGACGCTCGCGATGGCTCCAGCCGTTGCGCTGCTCGCGGCGCACGGGATGTCGGAAGTGTTCGGCGCTCTGCTCGCGCCCAGGGCCTCCGCAGCAAGGGGCAGGAGGGGCGAGGCGCTTGCGCCGGAGATCCTCGCGATCCCGCTGATCGTCGTGGCGGTCTTGCCGCTGCTCGCTATCGCCAGGCAGAGCTCCGTAGCCGCAACGCACCAGCCGGCGCTCATCCTATCCTCTTCGGTGCCCGTGCTCGACTACGACTACCAGTACACGGACTGGCTTTCGGCTTTGGAGTGGATAAAAGCGAACGTGCCCGAGAGGTCCGTGATCGCGACCTGGTGGGACTACGGCTACTGGATATCGGTCAACACGAGGAGGAACAGCACGTGCGACAACGCGACGATCGACACGAAGCAGATCCAGCGCGTCGCAAGGGCGTTCCTCTCCAGCGAGGAGGAAGCGCTGAGGATATTCAAGGAGCTCAACGTGTCCTACGTGGTGGTCTACGAACCCTTCCTCAAGGCGCAGCTGCCGTACCTGGGCATCTACGTTTACTACTCTCCGGCGTACGGGGGGTTGGGCGGAGACCTCGCGAAGAGCTACCAGATGGCGCGCTGGATCGGGGAAAACCCGGACAAGTACTTGGCGGTCGGCTACGTCGATGGGTTCCCGG
The DNA here is from genome assembly GCA_028275925.1 of Thermofilales archaeon. Classification (GTDB taxonomy): domain Archaea; phylum Thermoproteota; class Thermoprotei; order Thermofilales; family Thermofilaceae; genus JANXEW01. The sequence continues at coordinate 52,331 of JAPWTS010000001.1, read as the reverse complement.
TCTTGGTGCCAGCCGATACCCCCGAGGCTCGCAACGCGACGCTGTACCGCCTGCTGTTCGCGAAGATCCCGGGCAGGAGCTTTTTCATCTTCGAAAAGCTTCCCTTCGGGACCACCATCCAAAACTACCAGGGGCCGAGCCCCGACATCCCGCAACCACGCCACTTCAAGCTGGTATTCGCTTCAAAGCCGAACGCTTGGGTTCTCGTCTACAAGGTGGAGTACCCTTCTGGTGGCTGAACAGCTTTCGCGGGGTTCTCATCGTGAGGGATCTCCTCTTCGCTCTTTGAGCTCTCGCTAGCGGCGGTTCCCGGGGTTCGCGCTGCCTGGCCGCTAGCCAGCAGCTGTTTCCTGATGATCCTCCTGTACTTCCCGTACTTGTCTTCGGGCGAGAACTTAGGGGGGTGGGGTACGCGCACGGGCCCCCCGCAGTAGGGGCAGCGGTCCCTCCTCAGAGTGTACGCGCCGCACTGCACGCACTTCCTCAGCAGCCACCTCGAGACCATGGCTTCACTCGCCTTTAACCCGCTCGAAGGAATACTGGCACCCTACCTCGCCGGCTTTCGCGGCGATCGCCTTAGCTACCTCTTCGAGGAACGCTTCGGCTGTTTTGGGCTCGTAAGCCTCCACGTCCAGCTTGTACTTGGGAGCTCCCACGGTGTAGAAGCGGATGTCGAGCGTTGGGTATTTGCTTATTGTCTCCTCCCACGCGGAGAGAACCTTAAGCAGCCGCTCCACCCCGTCGCCGTGCGGGCACATCACGGAGATTACAGCGCTCAGCTTCACCTTCGGCAGCTTTACGTGGCTTTTGGCGAGTTCGTAGAACGCCGATAACCACGGTTCTCGGACGCCGGCTTTCTCCAGCGCCCCTCTCCCCTCCCTCGCGGCAGCCTCGAAGCCCGCAAAGAGCTCGCCGTAACGCGCCTCAAGCTTGGCAGCTTCCGCCATCGCCTCTTCCACGCTCCTGCCCAGCTTCTCGGCGGCGAGCTCCACCAGCTTGAGGGCCCGCTGAAGCCTCTTCCATTCCAGCATCTTCGTTTTAGCTTCGCGCTCGCTCACGCGCTTCAGGGATACGTCAACGTGGTTGCGGCGGGGGTCTACCCTTATTACCTTGAACACCCTCTTTTGACCCACCTTTAGGACCTCCCTGATGCTCTTGAACCAGGAGTGCGAGACCTCGTTCAGCGGGACGTACGCCTCCAGGCCACCGTACTCGTCCAGCGTAACGTAAGCGCCGTGGTCCTCTATCCTGACTACCGTCCCCACGACCAGCTCGAGCGGTCTCGGTAGCCTGCGTCCAACGGGCATAGCAGCACCCTACTGCTCGTCCAGCGCTTTTATTACGGCGCCCTCTATTTTGGCTTTGCCACCGGTAGGCCTGGCCAGAACCCGCCCGCAGATGCGGCACGTGACGGTCAGCGCGGCATGGCTGAACACGACCTGCTCGTTGCCGCAGTCTGGGCAGCGCACGAGGAGGAACCGGCTCCGCGGTTTCGGTACCAGTACCCTGCTGAAGCGGGGCATGCGCTACACCCTCTCGACGATCTCTAACTTCTTCATCCTTCCGAGGCACTTGTGTCGAGTGTAACCGCAAACCGTGCACTTCAGCTTGACAACCTGCTTCTCGGTGGTTTTCGCGAACTCCTTCTGCTCGGGCTTCCTCTTCGAACCGTACCCCTTCAGCTTCCTAAGGTACCTGCGCTGCCCTTGCGCTAAAGTGCGCCTCTTACCAGGCTTGTAGAGCGACGCCTGGTGCACCGTGTAGGTTTTGCAGCGCGGGCAGTAAGTGCGCACTTCTCTGGGGAACTTCATGCGACCACCTCGAAGCTGCCTACGCGGCTCTTTAAAACCGTTACGCGCGTCTCTCGTCTCCGCTTTAGCCGTGCCGCACGTCTCACGTCTCGAAATCCGCGATCACTTCGAGAACTTGCGACCTCTTCAGCTCGTTAGCCACCGCCTCGGGTACAATCGCGACGTCGCCGGGCGCGAAGGGTCCCAGGACCCCCTTTTCGGACAATAGTATTTTAGAGTAAGGTTTCCTAAAAACCACTAAAGATAACTTGGTTGGAGAACCGCTTTTCGGCGCGCGGCCTTCGCCTGAGGTTTTCCCCTCTTTTATAGGAGTTTGCGTTATAGCAGAAAGAATTTTGTTTATACTAATCAGGACTTGCCGTTCCTCTTGGGGTATAGATTTTTTTGGAATTTCTCCATATCGTAGTAAATGTTCTAATTCCTTCTTCAAGCGGAATAGGAAAAGTTTTTCTATAGTTTCGCGTATTCTTTCCTCGATAACGCGCGACGCTCCAGCGGATTCGCTTTGCGCCCGCCTGATATCGTTTAACAGTTTGCGAGCCTTTGAGTAGAAATCCTCCTCTAGGTCCAAAAGCTCGTCCGATGCGAGCTCTCTCCTTAGCGCGCTCTCCAGCTCAGCTAACGTGGACACAAGTGTCTGCTTGCTTGGCAGGCGCGAGGATATATTGGCTTTGCGCTAGCGCTGCTCGAACTTGAGCAGCTTAGCCCCATTGAGCAGCAGGTAGAGGGCCGCGTAGGTCGGCAGCGTGAGAACCCCTCCCGACCCAAGGTCTACGTCTAACACCCGCTTAGGCCCCTCTTCCAGCCGCACCGCGACTTCCCCTTCCGTGAACACTTTAGCGCGGTCTATGATGCTGGTATTCTCTAGCTCGTCGACACTGAAGGGGGCAACTTTCAACCCCGTTTTACCGTGGAGGCTGTTGGGTAAGCGTATGAGCCTCTTCGTGTCTATGGTCACCTTTTCGTCCACGGCCGCGGCTTCTCTCGTAACGCTCTCCTCTACTATCGATCGCCACTCGCTCAAGCTGAGCACGGGGTTCTCCGACCCGACCTTGATCAGCGCCCAGCGTGCCAACCGCCCGTACCAGCCGAGCGGCGCCTCGTAGCGCAGCTTGTAGCCGCCCCGCGTCTTCGCCGTAAGGAAGCGCGCGTCGAGGCCTAAGCCCTTGACGTAGTCTACTATCTCCCTCCTCGAGTCCTGGCTCAGCTCTCTAACCTCTGGCGATTCCAAGTGTACGTGGAACCCTCTGTGCCCGGAGAACGTGACGAGGAGCTCGTGGCGGGAAAACCCGAAGTCCATCTCGAGGAAGTCCACCAGCTTTAGGACCTCGTCGCGCGCTACGTTAATGCAGGTTTCGCACACCCACGTGTGCCGTTCGATTGCCTCGCTGCCGCAGCGGGGACACCTTTCTACGCTCCCCCAGCCTGAGGCGCCGCAGGATTTACAGATCCACTTATCGTGGAGCTCCTTGCAGGGGGTTTCGACGTGGTCCACATCGATATCGAAGACCAGGTCGGCGCCCAGCCAGCCCTTCTCTTCCATGTCCTTCGCCCCGGGGTCGCGGTAGTACGCGGTCGAGTAGAACGCGTGGCGCGGGATGGCGGTTCGGAGGTGCTCCGCGAGTTCCTCGAGCCCGCCGAACGAAATGTGGCGGCGCATGCCCTCTTCGCCGAAGTACGAGAACGCAAACTCCCTGCTGGGGAGGGACGTTACGGAGAAATCGCGGGGGTCGGCGCTTCTGTAGTACCACTCAAAGTACTTTCTACCCACCTTAACCGGGTCGGGTGCTTGGCCCATTAGAATCCCCCTCTACGAGATGCGGGGCTTCAGCGGGACCCCTTCTGGCTCTCGAGCCACGGGCAGCGCTCGGCGCCTTTTGCCTGCGCAACGCCTTCCAGTAGTACTGGAGGGGGTGCTTGACCCCGCACTCCGCTACGCACAACCCAAGCGTCCGCATGTTGTCGCACTTGTAGGGCGTATACTTCTTCCCCGAACCCCTCATCCCGGCTATGTGCTCCACCTGGTACCTCGCTATCTTTTCGTTGAAGTCGGGCGCTGCCCTGAACACCTCGAGAACCTCGTCGACGCTCATCCCGATGCTCAGCAGGAAGGAGGCTAGTGCGAACCTGGCGCTGTGGGGCACGTTCTTGCCAGCCTTCAAGTCCTCCACGATGGCTTTGATGCACGGCGGGAACGCGTCCTCGCTAGCCTCCAACCCCTCGGGCGCCCACCTCTCCCTGAGCTCTTTGATGCGCGCTCCCCACTCGGCACTCAAACCCTCCACCAGCCTGTACACGGCATCGGGCATCGAAACCTCGTCGAGTTTTATTTCCTCAACCTTTCTCTCTATAAACTTCTTCAAAGCCTCCTCGCCGAGCCTTGCTGCCTCGAGCTTGCTCACGTAAACCCACCCCCTCTCGACGAGCCTGTGGACGAGCTTCCAGTGCCCCGCCCTCTCGGGGGTGCTCTCGAGGTAGCTGAGCACGTGGACCGCGACAGGGTACCCGTGAACCTTCGCCTGAAGGACCCTCGCCTTAACTCCCAGCTCCGACAGCACGTACACGAGCTTGCTCAAATCTTCTCCGGCTAGGAACCTGCCAACCCTCCTTGAGAAGATCACGGCGAGCTTACGCGTCAGCGATCGATCGCCCACTGCTTTGAGCAGAATCAACGCGACGGCGAACGCTAAGACCTCCTCCTCGCTATCGTCCGAAGGGGGAGGGGGCTCTGAGCCGTTTACCGCCGCTTTAACGTAAGCTGCAGCGCGTTCGATGACATTCCTCAAGGGGTGGCTCGCGAGGTCAGCTAAAGTCAGGTTCAAGCTCCTTACTCGCTCGAAGGCTTTCGAGACAAACGGGTACTTGCGCAGATCCTCGGTAGTGAGCAGCAGCTCGGTCTTCAAGGCTCTTCCTACTCCATCCTTGGCGCCAGGAAGTAGCGGAGGACCCCGCCGCCGGCTATGTCGAAGGTCAGCGAGAGCGGCTTGTTCGTGGAGAACTCGAGCGTTACGAGGTCGCTTATCCTGTAGGCTTTGCTGACTATGTCCTCCAGGTACTCGAGGCTGTAGCTCGAGGTGGAGGGCTGCTTGACTTCGTACTCCAGCAGGGAACCGCTCTCCAGCGAGAACCTCGCTTCCAGCTCTCCCTTATCGCTTTTCGCCACTATCTTCAGCTCTTTTTCTTCGCCGACAAACCGCGCCGTATCGCTGATCATCTCGGCGTCCTTAAGCGCGTCCCTCAGCGTATCAGAAACCATCTTGGCTGTCACATCGAAGGTCACCTTAGGCAGCGGCAGCTCCTCGCCGACGACATCGATCAACGGCAGCGAAAAGGTTCTCTCCGCCTTGCCCGCCAGCGTTACTCTCAAGCGTCCCCCTTCGACCTGGAAAAGTATCTTGTCCTTTGCCTTAGCCCGCTTCAGGATCTTGTTCAGGTCGTCGAAATTCACGCCTATCCGCACGCGCTCCTCGTCTATCTCGTACAACTCGAACACTTCGCGCGGCATATAGAGGTCGACCATCGCTATCCGCGAAGGGTCTAAAGCGCGCAACCTCAGCCCCTCGGCGTCAGCTATGAAGTTAGCCTCCTCAATCACCGTCTGCAAGCTCTCTATTAAGTAGCGCCAATCCCTCGCGTCGGGGAACTCGAACTTCAGCGGCATATTGCATCCCAGATGCACTCTCGATCGAGCTATTTATAGCTAGCGTGCGAGGGCTCGCAGGCCGAAGCGTTCTCCCCAGCTCTATCGCTCAGCCTCCGACCAACCGATGTCACTGGTACTCGCGCCAAACGTAACCGCACTTTGTGCACTTGAAGAACCTGGTAGCCGGCTCGTCGCCGGCGCGCGTCTGAACCTCCCAGTAGTATGCCTCGGTGTGACCGCAGCGGGGGCACTCCACCTTCGTCTTGGGAAGCACTTCAACCTTGATCTCGCGGTCGATCACGAGGATCGAGTCCTCGGGGCTGCGCTTGGTAACGCGCGTGACCTTGTACGCTCCGGGGTTGGACACAGCCTTTTCGTAGCCGCACTTGGGGCATTTGAGCACGGTTCCCTCCCCCCTCTTCTGGGGCAGCATTAGGCTCCCGCATTTGGGGCAGTACTCCATGCTCTCCTCGCGCGCGAGCGGTCTCCTGTTATATTCCTTACTGCCCCTCAACACTCGAGCTTCGCGCGGTGCTCTTTATCGTTTTTGTTTGACTTTTTGTTAAGGATGTTATTTTAAAGACTTTTGACATTGAATTTGTAAACTCAGGTTCGCCCTTAGACCTGGCACCGCGCCGGAAACGGCACAGCATTATCGGACGCGATAAGGGAGCCGGAGCCTTGGGTTCCCAAGCTCGTGATCCCTTGCCCGGTGAGCGCCGTTTCCCAGCTCGATTCCCGAGGGGGTGGGGTTCCGCCATCGCGGCTCGCCCCCTGAAGGGCCCTGCGCGCGGGCCGAGCCGTGGCGGGTGAACCCGCCGCGAGGCGGGCGAGGAGGATCCTGCCACGAGGCGGGAGCGCCCCCTCAGGAGGGTCGGCGCGCGTCCTGAGGTTCTTGAGCACGCCGACAATCGCCGGTTTTGGCGGCGCGTTTAAGTAGCCCGTCCCGCTACCCGCGCTCGTGTCCGGAGACTTGAGCTACGAGGCTTTGCTGGAGCGCGCGTACAAGCTGCTTCCACCGAGGAGGATCAGGAGGGAGAGGCTGGAGGTCGAACCCCCCGAGGTCGTCACGGTGGGCAAGAGAACGTTCATCACGAACTTCAAGCGGATCTGCGATACCCTGAACAGGGATCCCCGGCTGGTGTTGCGCTTCCTCCTGAAGGAGCTGGGCGCGTCCGGCAACATCGAGGGGGACGCAGCGGTCATATACGGCGTGGCGGCGAGGAAAATCGTAAAGGATCTGATCGACGTGTTCGTGAAAAACTACGTTAACTGCCCCGTGTGCGGGAGCCCCGACACAATACTCATAAGGGAGGAGAGGAAGCTTATGCAGCTCAGGTGCACGGCGTGCGGCGCGACCACACCCGTTAAACCGTTTTAGCTCGATACCCGCTGCGCGCAAAAGCTTTAACGGATGGACTCGACAAAGCGGTGTGAGCGACGTAAGCGGCGACTTCATGAGTAGGCTTGTTGCGAAAGCAGCGTGGCTAATGCACGAAGGCCGGGTGGTGAAGATAAGCGACGTCCTATACTACGTGATCGGGAGGAAAAATAGGCACTTGGTCAAGGTCGAGGGCGACAAGCTCGTGTGCACTTGCAACGGGTTCAAAGAGCGCGGGATATGCTCGCACGTGATCGCGGTTTCCACGATTAGGCGCCTCAACCTGGAAGGCGGCTACCTGAGCGAGGCGCTTAGGGCGAGAGCGGAGAGGGAGCTCAAGCTCATGTACAAGCAGATGCGTCGCGCGTGAAGGCCTCAGCCGGTTCGGTAATCCTCATCGCCGCGTGCGGGCTCCGTTTCGCGGGCACTCATCACCTCAACAACGTTGTGCTCGAGGGCTCATAAAAGCGCTGTTGCGCGTGGCGCTAAGCCTATAAACTGAGCGGCTGCAACCCCTCCGGGAGCATGAGCAAGGAAAGGGCCATAATACTCTGGTTCGAGGAGCTGACTAAGGAGGATGTCCCGCTGGTTGGTGGTAAGAACGCGAACCTCGGCGAGATGCTGAGGGCCGGCATCCCGGTGCCTCCGGGTTTCGCTGTGACCGCCTACGCGTACAAGCGCTTCATCGAGGAGACGGGGATCAAGGACGAAATATACAGGATCCTGAAGGAGAGGGTGAAGCCGGGCGCCTCGGCTCCTCAGGACTACATCGAAGTTAGCGAGGAGATCCGCGCGCTAATCGAAAAGACCCCTATGCCCAAAGACATCGAGGAAGAGATCCGTAGGGCTTACAGGGAGCTGTGCAAGCGGCTCGGCAAAGACAAGGAGTTCGTGGCGGTGAGGAGCAGCGCCACCGCCGAGGATCTCCCAGACGCCAGCTTCGCTGGGCAGCAGGAGACGTACCTGAACGTGATAGGCGAGGACGATGTGGTGGATAAGGTGAAGAAGTGCTGGTCCAGCCTCTTCACGCCTAGGGCGATATTCTACAGGGAGAGCAAGGGCTTCGCGCACGAGAAAGTGTTGATCAGCGTCGCGGTGCAGAAGATGGTGAACTCGAGGTCCGCGGGCGTGATGTTCACCATCCACCCGGTGACGGGCGAGCGGGACAAGATAGTCATTGAGGGGTCTTGGGGCCTGGGGGAGTCCGTCGTCGCCGGTAAGGTGACGCCGGATGAGTGGGTGGTGGACAAGAACACGCTGCAGATACTGGAGAGGAGGATCTCGGAGAAGACCAGGGAGATCGTGCGCGACCCGGTGACCGGGCGCAACGTGGAGCGGGAAGTGGAGCCTGAGCGGAGGACGGCGCCGTGCTTGAGCGACGACGAAGCGCGCAAGCTGGCCGAGCTGGCTGTCCGCATAGAGGAGCACTACGGTAGGGCCATGGACATCGAGTGGGCGATCGACAGGGACCTCAAGTTCCCGGAGAACGTGTTCATCGTCCAAGCGAGGCCCGAAACCGTGTGGAGCGCGAAGCAGGCGGAGGCCAAGCCTGCCGAAGCGAAGGCCGCGGTCCGGCTCGCCGAGGCCAAAGCGGTTGTCAAAGGGCTGGCGGCGAGCCCCGGGGTTGCGTACGGCGTCGCTAAGGTGTGCCTAACGCTGGAGGACGCGAAGAAGCTGATGCAGAAGGGCGACATCCTCGTCACGAGGATGACGGACCCCGACTGGGTGCCCTACATGAGGCTCGCATCGGCCATCGTGACCGATGAGGGGGGGATGACGGCCCACGCCGCTATCGTCAGCAGGGAGCTGGGGATCCCGTGCATCGTCGGAACGCGGGAAGCCACGAAGGTTATGCAGACCGGCAAGGACTACACGGTGGACGCGAGGGCCGGTGTAGTCTACGAAGGCTACGTGGAGGACCTGCTCGGCAGGAAGGAGGAGAAGCCGGCTGCGGCAGCTGCAGCAGCCGCTCCGCTGGAGATCGTGATCAAGCCCATCACGGCCACAAAGATTTACATGAACTTGGGCGTACCCGAGAAAATCGCTGAGTACAGGAACCTGCCGTTCGACGGCATCGGCCTAATGCGCATCGAGTTCATCATGGCCAGCTACGTCGGCGACCACCCGCTGTACCTGCTCGAGACGGGGAGGGGCGACGTGCTCGTGAACAAGCTCGCTGAGGGCATAGCGATGGTCGCGAGGGAGGTCTACCCGAGACCCGTCGTCGTGAGGTTCAGCGACTTCAAGACCAACGAGTACAGGCAGCTGAGGGGAGGCGAGAAGTACGAGCCGCACGAGGACAACCCGATGCTCGGCTGGCGCGGCGTCAGCAGGTACATCAGCCCGCAGTACGAGAAGGCGTTCAGGCTGGAGGTCAAGGCGATCAAGAAGGTTAGAGACGAAATGGGTCTCGGCAACGTGTGGGTCATGGCGCCCTTCGTGAGGACTCTCTGGGAGGCGGAGAGGTTCATCAAGCTCCTAGCCGAGGAGGGCCTGGAGAGCGGTCGCGACTTCAAGATCTGGGCTATGGCAGAGGTGCCGAGCATAATATTCCTCGCTGAGGAGTTCTCCAGGTACTTCGACGGTTTCAGCATAGGTAGCAACGACCTGACCCAGCTCACGCTGGGTACCGACAGGGACAGCGCCATACTGCCGAAGATCGACCCCAGGTACTTCGACGAGCGCGACCCCGCGGTGAAGACCGCCATAGCGATGCTCATCGAGAAGGCGCACAACTCGCCGTACGGGTACAGGACGGTGAGCATCTGCGGTCAGGCACCCTCCGTGTACCCCGAGTTCACCGAGTTCCTCGTCAGGCAGGGTATCGACAGCGTCAGCGTGAACCCCGACGTGGTGGTTAGGACGCGCGAACTCGTGGCCGCGATAGAGAGGAGGATGCTGATAGAGAAGGCGCTCGGAATTGAGCACTACGACGAGGACTTAGGCTGGCCTATGCGCAGAGCCAGGAAGGGCCTGCCCAACGTCTGGGCACGCCGCGTAGACGAGGTCTAGAGCGCGCCTAGCGACCCATTTTCAAACAACCTTTTTATCTCTCTGTTTCATGAACCGACGGTGAATCGCGAAACCGCTCGCCGTGCCGGGCTGCAGCGCGCGGCTCTAGGCTCAAAGTTTATATAGGTTGTACTCGCCGCACGAGAGGTTATGAGCTCGCGCGCACGTAAGGTGAACATTCTGGAGCACGAGCTTGTTCCGCAGCACATACTCCTCAGCGAGGAGGAAGCGAAGAGGATACTTAAGAGAATGGGCATTTCGAAGATGCAGCTACCGTGGATGCTCGCTTCAGACCCCGTCGCTAAAGCTTTAGGAGCCAAGCCTGGCGATGTCGTGATGATTCTGAGGAAGAGCCCGACGGCTGGCGTCGCTGTGGCTTTCAGGTACGTGGTGAGGGGGTGAGGGATGGGGGAGGAGGGCTGGAGGTACTCTAGGGAGGATGCTTGGGTGCTGATTAAGGCCTTCATCAAGGAGCACGGTTTGGTGAGGCAGCATTTAGATTCGTTCAACAAATTCTTGGAGAGCACGATCCAGGAAATAGTGAACGACATGAAAGTCGTGGAGTGCGGGATACCGGGCTTAAAGGTCGTGCTAGGCAAGTTGACGGTAGGGACCCCCCGCGTTAAGGAGGCGGATGGCTCCGAAAGCTCGATACTGCCTATGGAGGCTAGAATCCGCAACCTGACGTACGCGGCTCCGATGTTCCTCGAGATGACGCTGGTTGAAGAGGGGGAGGAGAAGGATCGAGCCAACGTTTACATCGGGGATCTGCCCATAATGGTGAAATCCTCGAAGTGCCCTCTCTCTAAGATGAGTGAGGAGGAGCAGGTGAAAGTGGGGGAGGACCCCGACGATCCCGGCGGGTACTTCATCGTCAACGGCTCGGAGCGCGTGCTCGTCGTTCAGGAGGATCTAGCCGTCAACAGAGTCCTCGTCGACTACGGCCCTAGCGGGGGCTCCGTCACGCACGTCGCCAAAGTGTTCTCGTCCACGGCGGCTTACAGGATCCCCATAACGGTGGAGAGGACGAAGGACGGGCAGATCTACGTCACGTTCCCCTCCGTACCGTCGCGGATCCCCCTCGTCGTCATGATGCGCGCGCTAGGTCTCGAAAGCGACAGGGAGATCGTTAACGCGATAACCGACGACCCGGAGATTCTGAACGAGCTCTACCCCACGTTGATCGAGCAGAGCAGGATTGCTCCAACGGTCGAAGACGCGCTGGATTACATAGGGGCACGCGTAGCCGTGGGCCAGCCGAGGAACGTGAGGCTGGAGCGGGCTCAGCAGGTGCTCGACCAGTACTTCCTCCCGCACATCGGCACCAAGCCCGAGAACCGCGTCGACAAGGCTTACTTCCTCGGGCAGATGGTGGAGAAGCTACTGGAGCTTGCCATCGGGAGGCGGGTTCCCGACGACAAAGATCATCTGGCGAACAAGAGGTTCAAGCTCGCCGGCGACCTAATAGCTGTAGTCTACCGGCAGGCGTTCAGGCAGTTCGTCAGGGACCTAGCGTACCAGCTCGAGAAGAACAGGAGCAAGAGCAGGGAGGTGAACCTCTACACGCTGGCGAGGGCCGACGTGATCACGGACAAGCTGAGGAGCGCGCTAGCGACCGGCAACTGGCCCGGCGGCAGAACCGGCGTAAGCCAGATCCTGGATCGGACCAACTACCTGGCTACGATCAGCCACTTGAGGAGGGTTGTCTCGCCGCTGAGCAGAACTCAGCCGCACTTCGAAGCTAGGGAGCTGCACGCCACCCACTGGGGCATGCTGTGCCCTGTGGAGAGCCCTGAGGGGCAGAACTGCGGGTTGGTGAAGAACTTAGCGCTCCTAGCCACCGTATCCATCGGGGTGGACGAAGAGGAAGTGAGGAGGATTCTGGTGGAGAAGCTGGGCGTGGTACCGATCAGAGAGGCTAGGGAGAAGGGCTTGAAGGGGACGAAGGTCTTCCTGAACATGAGGCTGATAGGGATTCACGAGAACGGCGACGAGCTCGCGAGGGTCATTCGCGAGCTGAGGAGGCAGGGTAAGATACCTCACGAAGTCAACGTGGCGCGCTACAAGACCGAGAAGATCGACGAGGTGTACGTGAACTGCGACGGCGGCAGGATCAGGCGGCCGCTCCTCGTCGTGGAGAAAGGCCAGCTCAAGCTCAAACCGTGGCACATAGAGAAGCTGAAGAACGGGGAGTGGGCGTGGAGCGACTTGGTTAAGCGGGGGATCGTCGAGTACCTCGACGCTGAGGAGGAGGAGAACGCTTTGATAGCGGAGAGCGTGGACAGCGTAACCGAGGAGACGACCCACATGGAGATCTCTCCGGCAGCGATCCTGGGGGTCGTCGCGTCGGTGATCCCGTACCCCGAGTACAACCAGTCTCCGCGCAACAGCTACGAAGCCGCTATGGCGAAGCAGGCGCTGGGCTTCTCGACAGCGAATTTCCTGCACAGGATGGACCCGAGGATGCACCTGCTCCACTACCCGCAGAAGCCGCTCGTGCGCACGAAGATATTCGACCTCATAAACCTCGACGGAAGGCCGTTCGGCCAGAACATGGTGGTAGCGGTGCTGACGGGAGGGGGCTACAACATACAGGACGCGATCGTCATCAACAAAGCCGCCATCGAGCGGGGTCTCGCCCGGTCAACGTTCTTCAGGACCTATGAGGCGGTCGAGACGAAGTACCCCGGTGGGCAGGAAGACCGCTTCGAGGTGCCCCCCGAAGACGTGCTGGGTTACAGGTCGCGGGAAGCCTACGTGAAGTTGGACGTGAGGGATGGGCTAGCGTTCCCCGAGTCGGAGGTCAAGGGCGGCGAGGTGATCATCGGCAAGACGAGCCCGCCGCGCTTCCTGAGCAGCTTCTTCGAGTACAGGGCAGGCACGCGGAGGAGGGACACGTCCGTGAGCGTGAGGCCGAGCGAATCCGGTTACGTGGACCGAGTAGTGCTCACCGAGGACGCAGAGGGCAACCGGCTAGTCAAAGTCAGAGTGAGAGACCCCCGCATACCGGAGCTCGGGGACAAGTTCGCGTCGCGCCACGGGCAGAAGGGCGTCATCGGCGTGATCCTGCCGGCCGAGGACATGCCGTTTACCGAGGAGGGCATCATCCCGGACGTGCTGATCAACCCGCACGCCATCCCGTCGCGGATGACCGTCGGGCAGCTCCTCGAGTCGATCGCGGGCAAGGTAGCGGCGCTATCCGGGGTGTTCGTCGATGCGACGGCTTTCGAGGGGACGCCGGAGGAGCAGCTCAGGCAGATGCTGCTCAAGCTGGGCTTCAGGAGCGACGGGAAGGAGGTCCTTTACAACGGCATCACCGGCGAGCGGCTGGAAGCGGAGGTGTTCATCGGCGTCGTTTACTACCAGAAGCTGCACCACATGGTCGCTGACAAGATCCATGCTAGGGCTAGGGGGAGGGTGCAGATACTGACCAGGCAGCCGACCGAGGGGAGAGCCAGGGAGGGCGGTCTCAGGTTTGGCGAGATGGAGAAGGACTGCCTCGTCGGCCATGGAGCCTCGATACTCCTTAGAGAGAGGCTGTTCGAATCCTCGGACAAGACACTGATCTTCGTGTGCAACAACTGCGGCTTCTTAGGCTGGTACGATGCGAGGAGGAACGAGCTCGTGTGCCCCGTCTGCAGGGAGAAAGGGGACTTGCACCCCGTCTACGTGTCGTACGCGTTCAAGCTGCTCCTCCAGGAGCTCGTGAGCTTGGGCATCGCGCCTAGGCTTATATTGAAGGATAAGATCGAGGAGGTGGTTTAGATGGCGTTCCAGTTTGAGGAGACGAAAACAATCGGGGGTGTAAAGTTCGGCGTCCTGTCCCCGGACCTAATCAGAGCGCTATCGGTCACCCAGATAGTCATACCCGAAACGTACGACGAGGAGGGCATGCCGATTAGAGGCGGCCCTATGGACCGCAGGTTAGGGACCGTCGAGCCGGGTGTGCGCTGCGAAACGTGCGGCAACTACGTCTCGCTGTGCCCAGGGCACTTCGGCCACGTGGAGCTGGCGAGGCCCGTCGTGCACCCGCTCTTCGCTAAGCACATCCACATGCTGCTGAGGGCCACGTGCAGGGTTTGCGGAAGGCTGCTGCTGCCTGAAGAGGAGATAGAGAAGGCCCGCAGGATGGCCAAGCGCTTGGAAGCGCGGTGGCCCCTGCTGAAGTACAAGTACGGCGAGAGCGTGGCCAAGAAGGCCGCCAAGGTCACGGTGTGCCCACACTGCCAAGCTCAGCAGTACAAGATACGCTTCGAGAAGCCGTACACCTTCTACGAGGAAAGGGAAGGTGGCGCGGTCACGTTGAGGCCCACCGAAATACGGGACCGCCTGGAGCGGATCCCCGACAAAGACCTCGAAGCTCTGGGCCTAGACCCTCAGAGCGCCAGGCCCGAATGGATGGTCCTCACGGTGCTGCCGGTCCCCCCCATCACCGTCAGGCCGACGATAACCCTCGAGACGGGGATGCGCTCGGAAGACGACATCACCCACAAACTGGTGGACCTGCTGCGCATCAACCAGAGGCTTAAGGAGAGTATAGAGGAGGGAGCGCCCCAGCTGGTGATAGACGACCTCTGGAGCCTCCTGCAGTACCACGTCGCCACGCTGTTCGACAACGAGCTACCGGGGATCCCGCCAGCGAGGCACAGGTCGGGGCGCCCCCTGCGGACGATCGCTCAAAGGCTGAGGGGTAAGGAAGGGCGTTTCCGCGGGAGCCTGGCTGGGAAGAGGGTCGACTTCTCCGCCCGGACGGTCGTGTCGCCGGACCCGAGGTTGAGCATCAACGAAGTGGGGGTCCCCATCGAGGTGGCGAAGGTTCTGGTCGTGCCCGAGAAGGTCACTCCGTGGAACCTGGAGGAGATGAGGGAGCTTGTGAGGAGGGGGCCCCTCGAGTACCCCGGTGCGAACTACATCGTGAGGCCCGACGGCGCTAGGATCGACTTGCGGTTCGTGAAGGATCGCGACGCGATAGCCGAGGCGCTGAAACCCGGCTACATCGTGGAGAGGCACCTGAGGGACGGCGACATCGTTCTGTTCAACCGGCAACCGTCGCTGCACAGGATGTCCATAATGGCCCACAGGGTGAAGGTCCTACCCTACAGGACGTTCCGGTTAAACCTCCTCGTCTGCCCGCCGTACAACGCGGACTTCGACGGCGACGAGATGAACCTCCACGTGCCTCAGAGCGAGGAGGCTAGGGCTGAGGCGGCTACCCTGATGCTTGTCCAGGAGCAGATACTCTCGCCGCGCTATGGGGCGCCGATTATAGGGGGTTTGCACGACTACGTGACTGGCGCCTACCTACTGACGAAGAAAGGCACGCTGCTAGATAGGAAGAGGTTCGCGCAGCTGGTGATGGAAGCTGGCTACGAGGGAGGGTTGCCGGAACCGGCTGTACTGAAACCGGGCCCCTACTGGACGGGCAAGCAGCTGGTCGGCCTGCTCCTGCGCAAGGATTTCAACTTCGAGGGGAAAGCGTCTATCTGCCGCAAGTGCGGAACGTGCGTGAAGGAGCTGTGCCCGTACGACGCCTACGTCGTCGTGAGGAACGGCGAGCTGATGGTCGGCGCCCTAGACAAGAACACCGTGGCTTCGCAGGTTCCGCGCACGCTCCTCCACGAGTACGTTAGGCGCTACGGCAGCGACGCCGGGAGGGAGCTCCTCGACGGCCTTTACAAGGTCTTCATCGCGTACTTGGACCTCTACGGCTTCACGATGGGGTTAGACAGCCTCGACGTACCCCCCACGGTCGAGAGGGAGGTTGCCGCGATAATGAGCGCGGCGGAGAAGGAGGTGGAAGAGCTTGTCAAGAAAGCCGAGAGGGGGGAGCTCGAGCCGCTCCCCGGCAGGACTCTCGAGGACACGCTTGAGCAGAGGATCCTGGAGGTGCTGTCGAGAGCGCGAGACCGGGCCGGAGAGGCGGCCGGCCGGATACTCGGCATGCTGAAGGAGGCCGTAATCATGGCGAGGACGGGGGCGCGAGCCAACATGCTGAACATCACGCAGATGGTGGCGGTGCTAGGGCAGCAGTCGCTCCGGGGCGAGCGCATAAAGAGGGGGTTCACCGGCAGGGTTCTACCGCACTTCAAGTGGGGCGACATCGGCCCCCGCGCAAGGGGCTTCGTCTACTCGTGCTTTAAGAAGGGGTTGAAGCCGACGGAGTTCTTCTTCCACGCGATGGCCGGCAGGGAAGGCCTGGTGGATACCGCGGTGAGGACGGCGCAGAGCGGCTACATGTACAGGAGGCTGGCGAACGCCCTCCAGGACTTCCACGTCGCGTACGACGGAAGCGTGAGAACCTCCGAGGGCTTCATAGTTCAGTTCCGCTACGGCGAGGACGGCGTAGATCCCGCCAAAAGCGACCACGGCGAGCCAGTCAACGTGGACGAAGTGATAAAGGAAGTGATAGCGGAAAGGGGTGGTTGAGCGTGGCCGAGAAAGTTACCGTAGAGGTCGCTAGGGCGCTGCTCGAGCCGTACGCGCACGTCCTACCCGAGAGGCTTGCGGAGGAGGTGGTCAGGAAGGTGGTCGAAGCCGGGTTGACGGTGGACGAAGCTCGGAAGGTCGTCGACCGGGTCGTGCTCGAGTACATGAGGAGCCTGGTCGAGCCGGGGGAAGCGGTTGGGATGGTCGCCGCCCAATCGATAGGGGAGCCCAGCACGCAGATGACGCTGAGGACGTTCCACTTCGCGGGCGTGAGGGAGCTCAACGTAACCTTGGGGCTCCCCAGGCTCATCGAGATTGTTGACGCGAGGAAAACGGTGGCCACGCCGATAATGGAGGTCTACCTGGAGGGGGAGTACGCGCGCAGCAGGGAGAAGGCGCTGGAGGTTGCAAGGGAGCTGGAGCTGACGACGATCGAGAACGTGTCCCGCGCGATCACTATAGACTACGTGGACTACGCGATAATAATAGAGCTGGACCCCGAGATGCTTGAGAACAGGGGCGTAAAGCCGGAAGACGTCGTCAAAGCGCTCAACCGGATTAAGGGGAAGAAGGGGAGCGTGGAGCTGGACGGTCTAACCGTCGTCTTCAGGACGGGGCTGGACGACGCCGTCAAGCTGAGGCGCATGTACGATAGGGTCAGGGCGCTGAGGGTGCGCGGCGTCAAAGGGATAAAGAGAGCGATCGTGCGCTACGACGAGAAGCTGGGCGAGTACAAGATAATAACGGAGGGCTCCAACCTCGTGGCAGCACTGAGCATCGAAGGCGTCGATCACAGGAGGACCATCAGCAACAACATCTACGAGGTGGCGGAAGTCCTAGGGATCGAGGCGGCGAGGGCGCTGATCATAAGGGAAATGAAAAGGGTATTGGACGAGCAAGGTCTCGACGTGGACATCCGGCACATAATGCTGGTGGCGGACGCGATGACGATGACGGGGAGGATCAGGCAGGTGGGAAGGCACGGCGTCGCCGGCGAGAAGCCGAGCGTACTGGCTCGCGCCGCTTTCGAGGTCACCGTGAAACACCTCGTGGACGCCGCCGTGAGGGGCGAGGTCGACGAGCTCAAGGGCGTGGTTGAGAACGTGATCGTGGGCTCCCGGGTAGTGCCGCTGGGCACCGGGATGGTCAAGTTGATGATGCTCACGGAAGTGGGAAGCGGCAGCGCGTCCCAGACTCAAAAGTAGCGCGCGCCTAGCTGTACGCGCGCTTACTTTCTGCTAAGCGCGCTAAGTTTAAGGGAGGGGATCCCCGCCCCTAAACGTCGTGCGCAACGTTAGGACGCCGAAAACGTGGATGGGGCGAGGGTGGTAGCATGGATTTGGTAAGGGAAATCCAAACGGCGGTGAGGACGGGGAAAGTGGCGATGGGCTTCAGAGAGTCGTTGAAAGCGATAGTGAACGGCAGGGCGAAGCTGGTGCTCATAGCTTCCAATGCCCCTAGCGAGATTAGAAGGGACGTCGCGAAGTACTGCAAGGTTTCCGGTACCCCGCTGCTAGAGTTCCCGGGGACTTCGTGGGACCTGGGGGCAGCCTGCGGCAAGCCATTCATGGTGTCCGTACTGACAATACTGGATCCTGGCGAAAGCGGGATCTTAGATTTGGCTAAGGGTGAAGCTTGATGGCCGGGATCAAGCTGACTGAAACCGAGATGCAGTACATGTCGCTCTTCGAAGCTGTTACGCAGGTGGAAGCTCGCGACTGCGTAATCGACGAGGAAAACAACAGGATCATATTCCTAGTGGGGCAGGGGATGGCGGGAAAAGCGATAGGGAGCAACGGCGCAAACGTGAAGTTGCTTCGAAAACTCCTCGGTAAAGATGTGGATATCGTTGAGGAAGCAAGCACGCTCGAGGGCTTGATCCAAGCGGCGCTGTTCCCGGCTAGAGTGAAATCGATCGAAGTACTCGAACGCGACGGTGGAGAGAAGGTCGTCGTGGTGGAGGTCCCCACCGAGCAGAAAGGCCTTGCGATAGGGAGAGGTGGGCGCACAATAAAGAGAGCCAGGCTGCTGGCGAAAAGGTACTACGGCGCAGACGTCGTGCTCAAGTAGCGCGCGGTCGAAATCGTCCATCCGCGCTAGCTTGTGGATCCCCCGATAGCGCCGCGTCCGCCGGTAAGGCGGCGCAGGATGATGGCGCTAAAGCTTTTAAGCGAAGGAAGAAGGCCCTCCCAGCATGCCGGGCTCCAAGTCCCCCAAAGGTCTGTTCGCGGCTAGGAGGTTGAAGAAGAAGAGGCAGAAGTTCAGGTGGAGCGATGCAGAGTACAAGAGCAGAATGCTCAGGCTGAGGGAGAGGTTCGACCCCCTCGAAGGGGCGCCGATGGCGAGGGGCATCGTGCTCGAAAAGGTGGGCGTCGAGAGCAGGCAACCCAACAGCGCGGTCCGCAAGTGCGTGCGGGTGCAGCTGATCAAAAACGGTAAGGTCGTGACAGCATTCCTCCCGGGCGACGGCGCCCTCCTTTTCGTGAACGAGCACGACGAGGTGGTCATCGAGAGGATCGGCGGGCCTGAGGGAAGAGCGTACGGCGACCTACCGGGCGTCCGCTTCAAAGTGATTAAAGTCAACGGTGTCCCCCTTAAGGAGTTACTGAGAGGTAGAGCGCAGAAACCGCAGAGGTAGCGTCGAGGTCTCGATCGAGAGCTTGAAGAATTCCTCGCACCCCCTTGAAGCGCGCCTGCTGCTGAAGGGTGCACCATCAGGGGGCTCAAGATCGGAGATGCTGCAGTTTAGTCGCAGCTAAACTGCCCGAAACGGTGCGTTCAGGTGCCTGCCCCCTGGTGGTGAACGTTTATTATAGGGTTCGCGAGCGGGGCGGGGTGAGAGGTGTGCAGGCTCCGAGCATTGCGATACAAAAGTTGGGGGAAAACGAGTGCAGCATGGTACTGAAGGGGGTTACGCCGGCTGTAGCGAACGCCCTGAGGCGCGCGCTGATGTCGGACGTGCCGACGCTGGCGATAGACGAAGTGGTGGTGGTCGAAAACTCCTCGGTGCTTTTCGATGAGGTCCTCGCTCACCGCCTGGCTCTGATACCGCTTAAGGTTGATGTGGAAACTTACGAAGCGCTGCTCAGCTGCTTCGAAGAAGGTAGGAGAGATGATTGCGTTGCGTCTTTTACTTTAGAGGTTGAAGCTGATAGGCAAATGACCGTGTATTCAGGTCACTTGAAATTCGCTGGTTTTACCGGAGAGTTCAGCTCTCTCGCGTACGCCGAGGTGAAGCCGGTCTCGGACATCATACCCATCGTTAAGCTGGCCCCCGGCCAGAAGGTGGTGCTTGAAGCTTACGCGAAGATGGGGACGGGGAAGGAGCACGCTAAGTGGCAGCCCGTGTCCGCGGTCGCTTACAAGTACTACCCGAAAGTAACGGTCCTTAAGAGGGAGTGCGGGGAGGAGTGCAGGAAGTGCGCTGAGGTGTGCCCGAAGGGGGTTCTCCGGTGGCGCGGCGGAGCGCTGGAGGTTGTCGAGGAGAAGCTAGAAGAGTGCGCAATGTGCAGGGCGTGCGAGGAAGCGTGCCCCGACGTAGTGAGGGTTTCCTGGGACGACACGAGTTTCATTTTTAGCATTGAAGGCCTTGGCGTGCTGCCGGTGAGCAAGGTGGTGGAGGTGGCTATGCGGCGCCTCCTCAAGCGCCTCGACCGGTTGATCAACACCGTCGAGGCCAGCCTCAACGCTCTCGGCGGGGGCCGAGCCTAGCCGGCGGCGGCAAGATTTATTTGCGCGTTTGGGGGCGAGGGTCGGCCATGAAGAGGACGGGTCCCACGAACGTCCACTTAAGGCGGCTGATACACTACCTCAGGAAGAAAGCTCGAGAAAACAAAGCGCCTATATGGCGGAGGGTGGCGGAGTTGCTCGAGAGACCCACGAGGATGCGTCCTGAGATCAACCTGAGCAAGATCAACCGCTACACTGCGGAGGGCGACACGGTGGTCGTTCCAGGCAAAGTCCTAGGGAGCGGTGCGCTCACCCACAAAGTAATCGTCGCAGCTTTCGCCTTTTCGAAGAAGGCCAGGGAGAAGATCCTAGCCGCTGGCGGCGAAGTGCTGACGATACCCCAGCTGGTAGAGCGGAACCCGCGCGGCAGCGGAATCAAGATCCTTGTGGGCTGAGTAGCTGGAAAAACTTATAGGTGGCGCGTCCCGAGCCGCGGTGAGGTTCGCGATGCAGAGTAAACCGATCGTCGTGGACGCCTCAGGCCTCGTGGCAGGCCGGTTAGCGAGTGTAGTCGCCAAACTCTTGCTGCGAGGCAACGCGGTGGTGGTCGTCAACGCCGAGAAAGCCATCATCACCGGGAAAAGGCAGCGCGTCGTCGAGTGGTACATGAAAAGGGTCAGCGAGTGGAGGACGCATTACAATCCGGAGAAGAAGGGGCCGAAGATCCCGAGGCGCCCCGACGCGATCCTGAGGAGGATGATCAGGAACATGCTACCGTACAAAAAACCTAAAGGGAGGAGCGCGCTTAAGCGGTTGAGGGTTTACGTGGGCGTACCCCCCGAGTACGCGAATGTAGAGAAGCTGGTTCCCGAGGAGGCTAGGCTGCAGAACGTCAAGGTTCAGTACGTCACTTTAGCTGAGCTTTCGGCTGCGGTGGGCGGGTGGAATTATGGTTAAGGTGGTTATAGCCAGCGCTAGGAGGAAGACGGCTAGAGCGAGAGTTGTCGTGAAGGAGGGGAAGGGCAGGGTATTCGTAAACGGCGTGCCGCTGGAAGTGCTCGAGCCGGAGCTTGTGCGGCTTAAAATCTACGAACCGATATACCTGGCGGGCGAAGAGATCGTGAGCAAGGTGGACATTTACGCTGAAGCTCAGGGAGGGGGGATCATGGGTCAAGCGTCAGCCATAAGGACGGCTATCGCGAGGGCGCTCGTCGAGTGGACAGGGTCTGAAGCTTTGAAGGAGCTGTACCGCAAGTACGACCGGCACCTGCTAGTCGAAGACCCTAGGCAGGCGGAGCCCAAGAAGCCCGGAGGGAGGTCTGCTAGAGCCAAGCGCCAAAAGAGCTACCGTTAAGAATTAGAATTTCGATCATTGCGTGTAAACTTCGTATTTGATTACGATATCTATCAAATCGACGTGGGAGAGGAACATGCGACGGCAGCAGTACCTTCTCACACCGAGGTCGTCCAGCACCTTGGCGGGGTCCTCCCCCTTCGCAACCCTCTCCGCGAACTTCGACCATTTATCGGCGATCAGCGCTCCGCACGTGAAGCACCTGATCGGGATTATCACAAAGCGCCTGCCCCCTGCGCGCTTTTAAGGCTTCCCCACCCCCTAGCGCGCGACTACAGGGAGAGCGGAGGGGCGCGTGCTTTTTTCGCAATTTCGCAGCCTAGCTCCGCCGGCGCCTTCCCTATAGCTGCTGATGCATTCTCTATAGCATGCTTGCATATTCTTCGTTCATTTCTTTAACTTTTCGGTTAGAAAAATAATTTCCAGTCTTCTCAACATCAAATTTTTAAAGGGCTCGCTGGCACAAGCCCTGTTCCCGATGGGGGTGGGGTTCCGCCATCGCAGCCCGTCCCCTGAAGGGCCCTGCGCGCGGGCCGAGCCGTGACGGGTGAACCCGCCGCGAGGCGGGCGAGGAGGATCCTGCCACGAGGCGGGAGCGCCCCCTCAGGAGGGGCGGGGATGCGGGCGCGCGAGCGTTACGGCATCTTCGATACCTCCATTTCTAGCCGCACTAACCGCTCCTTCGCCCTAAGCAGCACCGCGTTAACCCGCTCCACGAGCAGATCATAGTGCTCGGCGCTGAGCAGATGAACCCCGGCTAGGCGGATGGGGGTTTCGACCCTGTCGGAAGCGGTGATCTCCACTACCACCCGCCGCCCGATCCAGAGGATCCCGCTGTGCTTGAGCCCGGCTCTGCGCGCTGCCGAGAGGATGCTGAGCGCCGACGTTTGGTCTCTGCAGACTACGTGCAGTATTGGGCCTTGCACGGAGAGCCAGAGATCGCTGTAGCCTTCCGCGGAGGACACCGCTCGAGCCAGCTCCCAGCTCTCGACCGGCCTGTGCCACTTGGCGAGCACCACCATGCGGCGCTTTTCGCCCGGCAGCCTCGTCGCGGCCAGCTGCACCCTGCCGCTGCAGCTGCTGGTCGTATAGTAGCAGCGCTTCGCGTTCAGCAGGGCGAGCAGAGGGACGATGTCCGGGTCCACGGTGCCCTGCTCCAGAGCGCGGAATAGGGCTTCCAGGGCTTTCGCTTTCTCGGCGTCAAACCGCGTGCTCATGCGCCGTAGAAGCGGGCGGCGAGCTTCCACGCTTCAACCGCTTTAGGCGCTGGGCTCGCCTCCTTCGCGGGTCTACCTACCGCCGCTCTCCGGTAGGTGTACTCGCCCAGCTTGTCGAGCAGACCCCAATCCTCTAGGATCCTGGTGTTGTAGTCGCCGCTGACGAAGGGTTCGCTGTTAAGCACCAGGTGGAGGAGCGCGAGGTTCGTCGCCACCCCCTCCACCACGGTTTCCTCGATCGCGGCCACCAACCTCCTCCTCGCCTCCTCCCTCGTAGCCCCCCAGCACACGATCTTCATCAGCAGCGGGTCGTAGTACATGGGCACCTCGGATCCGGCGTAGTAGCCTGAGTCAACGCGCACCCAGGGTCCCTCGGGCGGGCGGTACGCTTTCAGCACGCCCGGCGACGGGGCGAAGCCGTTAAGGGGGTCTTCAGCGTACACGCGCGCCTCTATCGCGTGGCCGCGGAGCTCGACCTCCTCCTGCTTGAAGCTCGTGCCCTCGCCGGCGGCCACCAGTATCTGCTCTCGGACTATGTCGATCCCCGTGATCATCTCGGTGACTGGGTGCTCGACCTGGATTCGCGAGTTCACCTCCAGAAGGTAAAACTTGTCGGTCGACGGGTCGTAGAGGAACTCGAAGGTGCCGGCGTTCACGTACTCGCAAGCTTTAGCGGCTTTCAGAGCGATCGACAGGAGGCGTTCCCTCCTCTCGTCGTCGAGGGCGGGGGATGGAGCCTCCTCCACGACCTTCTGGAAGCGCCGCTGCACGGAGCACTCCCTTTCGAAAAGGTGGAGAACGCCTCCGCGGCCGTCGCCGATCACTTGGACCTCTATGTGGCGTGCCTTGGGCAGGTACTTTTCGAGGTACACCTCCAGCCTCCCGAAAGCTTTACCGGCGAGCTCGCTCGCGTCGCGCATGGCTTTCACCAGCTCTTCCTCGCTCCACGCTATCCGCATCCCGATACCCCCTCCCCCGCCAGCCGGCTTCACGATGACGGGGTAGCCCAGCTCCTCGGCGATGCTGGGAGCATCCTTCGCCTCCACGGCCGTAAACGTGCCCGGCACGACCTCGACCCCCGCTCCCTGGAAGAACCTGCGCGCGCCCAGCTTATCCCCCACAAGCCTCTGTATGCGGGCCGGCGGGCCGATGAACGTGATGCCCTCCTCCTCGAGCCGCTCGACGAAGTCGGCGCGCTGGGCCAGGAAGCCGTAACCCGGGTGAACGGCTTCGGCCCCCGTTTTCTTCGCGGCCCCGATCACGGCTTCGATGTTGAGGTAGCTGTCCCTAGGCTCGGGGCCCCCTATGTACACCGCCTCGTCGGCGACCAGCGCGTGCAGCGACGACCTGTCCGCCTCCGAGTACACGGCGACCGTCCTGATCCCCATCGCCTTAGCCGTCCTGATAACCCGCACCGCTATCTCTCCCCTATTCGCCACGAGGATCGTGCGGAAAGGGGGGTCAGCGTAATCCACGTTTCGAGAGTGTAATCGGACCCTTTTAAGGGACGTTGCGTGGTCGGTAGGTTTCATTGCGCTTTCTCGCCGGAGGCGTTTATGTACGCCAGTACCAGGCGCGCGATCTCGCCCGGTATTCGCTCCCTGTTCGACAGGTTTACTTCGAGAAGCGCGATGTCTTTTCGCGATAGCACGCTCCTACCGAAGGGGTCTTCCCGGGCTCTAACGTGTATCGTCGCTACGACAGGCTTGGGGGAGTTAAGGGCGTCGGTGACAGCCTGCTTGAAGCTCTGGGAGAGCAGCTCCATAGGCCCTATCTCGTCGATGGCGATGACTTGCGCGCTCTGCAGGGCGCGCCTGATCGCTGCCACGCCCACCCTCTCCAGCTCGCCCACCAGCACCACGTACTTGCCGATCCTCGGGCCCCCCTCCCCCACGCGCGCTAGGTACGCCTCCTCCGACGTTTCCAGGTCAACTATCACGAACCCCGTACGCACGCCCCCCTTCCTCTCCTCGCGCGATACGAAGCCCCCGACGCGCAAACCGGCCTTCCTCAACTCCTCGACAGCCCGCAGGACAGCCGTGGTTTTGCCGATCCCGGGCCTACCGGTCACGAGCACGTTCTTGGCGATC
This sequence comes from Thermofilales archaeon, assembly GCA_028275925.1. Taxonomy (GTDB): domain Archaea; phylum Thermoproteota; class Thermoprotei; order Thermofilales; family Thermofilaceae; genus JANXEW01. The sequence continues at coordinate 27,728 of JAPWTS010000001.1, read as the reverse complement.
ACGTGACTCCCTCCGCAGCCCCTAATATTTTGCTTAAGCGCTCCAGCAGCCTCAAGGTCGACGCGATAGCCTCATCGTCGCTGCAGCCGCGGCACGCGACCAAGATCGCCAGCAGGGGGGCGCCGCGCCTCAGGTTGCTTACAAGCTCCCTGCTGATGTCGGCAGCGGCTTTATCGCTCCTCACGGCGACCGTGCGCGAGTCTACGTAGCTGCTGCGGCGCACGACGATCGACTTCGGGTCCTCGAACGTTAGCAGCGAGCTCCCCCACGCGCGCACGATCTCCGAGACGCCGCCGCTCCTTAGGGCTATCACCACGCGCGCGTCGTCCCGCGACGCCAGCGAGCGGAAGCTGGGCGCTAGGGTGCGCGCCGATTTGTCGGCGCCAACCCCTATGATGCAATCACCCCGCGCTGTCAAGTGGCTCTCGGTGGTTATCTCGAACGTAGACCGGTGCAGAGCCTTCACCAGCGGGTGCCCCCTGGCTCTTACGACGTCCCACGCGATCATTCCTCGTGCCCGTAGCGCCCCCTCAAGGCGACGAATACGCAGTAGGTCACGGGCTCGCGGACGAGCTCCCCTTTCTCCTTTTTCACCTTCACGAGCAGCTGCTGCCAGCGGGGGCCGACTGGTATCACTAGGATGCCGCCCTCCTTAAGCTGCTCCAGTAGGGGCGGGGGGACGCGTGGCGCGGCTGCCGTCACGAGAATTTTATCGAAGGTCGCCCTCACGGGCGCCCCCGCGCTGCCGTCGGCCACGATTAAGTGCACCCTATCGTAGTAGCCGGCGCGCTTCAGGTTCTCCTTAGCGAAGCGCGCCAGCTTCGCGATCACCTCCACGGTCACCACGAGCCCTTCTAGCGGCTCGCCCGTGGGGGACACGATCTCCGCGCAGAGAGCTGCGTGGTAGCCGCTCCCCGTGCCGATCTCGAGCACCGAATCCCCCCTCTTGATCTCGGCTGCCTCGCACATGATCGCGCACATGTGCGGCGCCGATATCGTCTGCCCCTCGGGTATCGGCAGGGGGTGGTCCTCGTAGGCTTCGTCCCGGTACTCGGGGGGCACGAACTCCTCGCGAGGGACTCGGAGCATAGCCCTCTCCACCTCTTCGCTGACCACCACCCCTTGGAGCTTCAGAAGCTCCACCAGACGACGCCTAGCCCCCTCCACGATCCCACGGCTCGAGGGCTCCCTCGCCTAAAAAGCGCTTTCGCACACTGTTCGCCGGTGGTTGGCGCGTGCGCTTTATAAGGGCCCCCGCGAAGGGGCGGCGACCATCTATGCCCAGGGTCTTCGACGTGGGGAGGGTTTGCGTCAAAATCGCTGGGCGCGAAGCCGGGAGGAAGTGTGTGGTCGTCGACATAGTGGACGACAACTTCGTGGTCGTCACGGGGCCGAAAGCTCTTACGGGCGTGAAGAGGAGGCGCGCGAACGTGAAGCACCTGGAGCCCCTGCCGCACAAGGTCGATATACCGAAGGGGGCTAGCGACGAGGAGGTGCTTAAAGCATTGGAGCAGGCTGGCCTGCTGGAGGAGATGCGCAAGCCCCTCAAGCCTCTACTCCAGGCGTGAGCGCGCGCCGCGAAAGAGTTATCCTATCCTTCTAGCCGACGAGGACGGGTGCTGGCGTGTCGCGTGCCAGAGAGGTTCTCGTCAGGGACGACGAACCCCCCTCCAACTACGGCAAGAGGCCGGAGGAGCGAACAGCGGAGGAGCTGCTGGAGTACGGAGTCATAAACTTGGACAAGCCGGCGGGGCCTTCGAGCCACGAGGTGGTCGCGTGGATAAAGCGGTTAACCGGTCTAGAGAGGGTCGCGCACGGTGGGACGCTGGACCCTAAAGTCACGGGGGTTTTGCCCATACTGCTCAACCGGGCTGTGAAGGTGCTGCCCTATCTCCTGACAGAGGATAAGGAGTACGTCGGGGTTATGCGGCTTCACGGCGATGTGCCGGAGGAAGAGGTGAGGAGGGTGGTCGGCTTATTCAAGGGCCCGGTTTACCAGAGGCCCCCTCTCCGCTCTGCGGTTAAGCGCGAGCTGAGAGTTAGGAGGATATACGACGTGAAGGTACTGGAGATTTCCGGGAGAGACGTGCTTTTCTGGATGTGGTGCGAAGCCGGCACTTACGTGAGGAAGTTCTGTCACGACGTGGGGGTGATTCTAGGGGTCGGCGCCCATATGCAGGAGTTGAGGAGGGTCAGGAGCGGCAGCTTGAGGGAGGACACGGCGGTGACCTTGCAGGACGTCGTTGACGCTTTCGCCTTCTGGAGGGAGGATGGGGACGAGAGCCTCCTGAGGCGGGTCGTTATACCGGTCGAGCGGGCTGTCGAGCACCTACCCCGCGTCGTTGTGCGCGATAGCGCGGTCGACGCGATAGCGCGTGGGGCGGCGCTGGCGGTCCCCGGCATACTGAGGGTTGACGCGGGCATAAAGGTGGGGGATGCCGTCGCGATCTTCACGAAAAAGGACGAGCTCGTCGCGATAGGGAGAGCGCTCATGAGGAGCGAGCAGATGGTCAGCGCTAAAAAAGGCGTTGCGGTGCAACCGGAGGCTGTTCTCATGAAGCCCGGCGTCTACCCCAGCCTCTGGCGCGGAGCGCGAAGGAAGCAGACCCCCTGAAGCGCGCGACAGCTTAAGCTGCGCAACTTTTATAGGTAGTCCTCGAACAGCTAAAGCAAGCCGGGGTGGCCGAGCGGACTAAGGCGGCGGACGCCCGCGAGGGCCGCAATGGAGATCCGCTGCCCCTCTCGGGGCGCCCGGGTTCGAATCCCGGCCCCGGCGCCATCGCCGCATCGAAGCTTTTTCCGCATCGCTAACCTTATAGGTGCGCCTTTCCAACTCTCAGGCGAAGGGATCGAGGGTGTCCAAACCGTACATGGTTAAAGTCAAGAGCGTAACAGACCTCGTGAACGTAGCGGTGGCGACACAGGTCCTGCTGGTGCACCGCTTGAATACGGATTCTAAAAGCATTTTTTACATACCGTTTCCAGCGTACGACTCCTTGGCGATTTACTACTACGAGGCGGAGGAGGCTTTTAAGGGAAAATACTTCCTCTTCAACACGTTCACAGGCGAAGTGCAAGTTAGCGAAAGCTACGTTAACGATAGTAAATTCATAGTAATACCGATAGTGGACGTTGTTGAGCAGGAATTTTTACCAAAGGATTTTATTGAAAAATACTATATCAAGAAAAAGTCTAAGAAAAAGAAAGAAGAGTGTTTAGGAGAAATAAAAGCGAGTATTAGTTAATGAATTACAAAAACGCATCTAAACCAGCTTTGGTAATAACCACTTGAGTAACGGCTCGAACGGCCGGAAGGGCGACGTTGTACACTTTAGCCGCCCCAAGCTGGGCTCGAACCCTTAAGCTGTTGTGAGCGTGGCCGTGCACCACTACATCGACGCGTTTCCTGAGGATTAATTGCGTAAGCAGCCTAGAACCCATCTGGCTCCATATCTTCGGGTCCTCCCCCTCGAGCGTTGGGCCGATAGGGGCGTAGTGGGTTACCAGGATGACCCTATCGGAGCTTTCGGCCGCGCGGTTCAGCAGTTCGCCGAGCTTTTCCAGCCTCTTCGAGTACAGTTCCCTGATACCGGGGATGTGGCGTTCCTGCCAGCGCGTGGGCTTGTCGAGGACCCCTCTCGTCCCCACGATCGCCACGTCGAGACCGTCGACCTCCACCGTCGTGTACTCGTCGTCCAGCCAGAGAACGCTCTCATCCGCTCCCTTAATCTGCTCTTTCCTTTCATCGTACTCCTCGTTGCCGAAAACAGCGATCACCGCGCCAGCGTAGGCTTCGCGAACGGTTTTCATGACCAGCTTAACGTGCTCGGGCTCTCCTTTGTCGACTATATCGCCAGCCAGCAGCAGTAGCTTAGCGCTTTTCAGCGTCTCCAGCGAGGCTCGGAGGTACCCGATGTAGCGGGGGCCGTGCACGTCGCTGAGCGCGGCTATCATACCGCTACACCTCCGCGGCAGGGCCATTTAGGCGTTAGCGCGCGGTCGTTGGGGTGCAAGGGCGCGCGTTGAGCCCGCTTAGCTTCTGGTCTCAGCGCCGCTTTCCTGTAGAGCGCTTTGAAGGCTTTGCCGAAGGGGTCTCCCAGCGAAGGCTCTGAGGGGTTGAGCGGGCTCAAAACCCTCGAGATTTCGCTGAGGTTGGCCCTCGCCGCGACAGCGAAGTACAGCAACCCGATTACCGGGGAGAGCTCGGCGCGGGCTACCACCTGAACTCCCAGCAGCGCCCCCTCCCTCGACGCGACGGCTTTCACTACAATGTCCCTGTACACCCCCCACCCTCTAACTCTCGTGGCGGAGCAGTCGATGCCCAACCCCTCCGCCTCCCTCTGGGTGAGGCCCAGCGAGGCGTACACTCTCTCGCCGACCCTAGCGACAGCGTACCTCCTCACAGCCGGCGTGCTGGCGTCCACAGCCGAGGAAGCGAAGTTGAGCGCCTGCAGGATAACCTCCTCCTCGCTCCCCACGCGGTGCGCCAGCCCCTCAGGCTCCACAACCTCGGTCGCGAGCCCCAGCGCGTACACGTCGCGCGCGCACCCGAGGACCTTGCAGTTGCGGTCGACCCTGACCCCAGCGCCCCCCAGCCCCAGCTGCGGGGGGCCGAGCGCGCGCCCCCACCCGTAGTTGACGACCACCTCGCCCCGCTCGGGGCGCGGGATTTCAGGTACCGTTTTGACGCCCAACCTCTCCAGGTCCTGAAGCATTAGGCGAGCGATGTCGTCGTCGAAGCTTTCGCAGCTCCAGACGAGCTGCACCTTCACTCCGGCTCGCAGCATGGCGTCTACCACCGGAAGCGCTGCGCAGCCGCCGGCTACGGTGACGCTTCGGCCTTCGTCCACTCTCTCGCGCAGCAGTTCGGCGTCCTCCGGGGTCAGCAAGTCGATCGCTCCCTGTTCGCGCAGCGCCGGCCAGAGCGAAAAGAGCAGGCGGGGGTTAGCGTAGTACTTTCCCCCGATCTTCGCTTCTCCGCTTTCTGTTAGCTCGAAAGAGCTAGCTTGGACCACTTTAACCAGGTCTGCTACCGATAGCAATTCTTCGCTAAGTAAGACCGGGCTCTTCACCAGGCCAGCCGCGTAGTAAGGGAGCAGCGTGCGCGCGTAACCGACGTAGGCGCTGTCGGTCACCAGGATCACCTCTTCCCGCCGCACGAGCTTCCGGTACTCGTGAGCGGCGTAGCAGGCCCCCAAGTCGCCGCCTACTATTACTAGCACCACGCGGCTCAGCTCGCACGAAAGTATAAATCCGTTCCACGGTCGGGAACTGGAGGTATGCCGAGCCTCTCCGGCGTCCAGCTCGGTATCGTGGGAAAACCCAACACGGGGAAGAGCACCTTCTTCGCTGCGGCGACGCTCCAGAACGTCAAGATAGCCCCCTACCCTTTCACGACGATAGAGCCTAACGTGGGTGTGGGTTACGTCAGGTTCGAGTGCGTGTGCAAGGAGTTTGGTGTGAAGGACAACCCCGTGAACTCTCTGTGCATTGATGGGTGGCGGTTCGCGCCGGTCGAGCTCATCGACGTAGCCGGCCTGGTGCCTGACGCGTGGCAGGGGAGGGGATTAGGCAACCGGTTCCTGGATCACCTCAGGCGGGCGGACGCGCTCATCCACGTTGTCGACGCGTCGGGGAGCACTGACAGCGAGGGGAGACCTGTGGAGCCGGGATCTCACGATCCGCTAGAGGACGTGGCTTTTCTAGAAAGGGAGCTCGACATGTGGATCTACGGGATGCTCGAGAAGGATTGGAAGCGTTTCGCGATGACGGTGGAGGCCACCGGCTCGAAGATCGACGAGGAGTTGTACAAGAGGTTGAGCGGGCTTGAGGTATCCCGCGGCGCCGTGCGGGACGCTATCGAAGCGGCCGGTCTGCAGGGGAAGCGGCCGACATCCTGGTCCAGCGAGGATCTCCTGCTCTTCGTCCGAGAGTTGAGGGCTAGAGCGAAGCCCATGGTAGTGGCGGCCAACAAGGCGGATCTGCCGACCGCTAAGCCGAACATCGACAGGATGAGGGAAGCTCTCAAGGGTCGCTACGTAGTCATACCGACGTCGGCCGAGGCCGAGCTCGCCTTAAGAAGGGCGGCGGCCGCTGGTCTGATAAAGTACCTGCCGGGCGATCGGGACTTCGAAGTTGCCGGGAAGCTCACGGAGAAGCAGGTTGAAGCGCTCGAGTACATCAGGAAAAGGGTTCTGAAGGTTTACGGCAGCACGGGCGTTCAAGAGGTGCTCAACGCGGCCGTGTTCGGCGTCCTGAGGTACGTCGCGGTTTTCCCTGTGGCGGACGAGCAGAAGCTGTCGGACAGCGAGGGTAGGGTGCTCCCCGACGTGTACCTGATGAGGGAGGGATCCACCGTGCGCGACTTGGCGTACGCTATCCACAGCGAGCTCGGCGAGAAGTTCATAGCGGCCGTAGACGTAAGAAGCCGGAAGCGCTTAGGCGCGGAAACCCCTCTTACGCATCGGATGGTGGTGAAAATAGTGGCGGGGCGCTAGATGAGCAGCTTCACGTTTAAAAGTGGTGTAGCTGGGGGTTCCGGGTGCTGCCGAGTGGCGCTGGTGGAGTTGAAGGGCGTCCGCTTTAGGTACGCGGGCAGCGACCGCTACGCGCTGGACGGCGCATCGCTATCAGCTGAACGAGGGGAGTTCGTGCTGCTGGTGGGCCCCTCGGGCTGCGGCAAGAGCACGCTGCTCCGCGTGCTGAACGGGCTGGTGCCCCACTTCTACGAGGGGGATTTCGAGGGCGAAGCGCGGGTCGCCGGCTTGGACGTAAGGAGCACACCGACGCACGTTTTAGCTAGGCACGTTGGCATGGTGTTCCAGGACCCCGAGAACCAGTTGTTTCTCTCGAGCGTGGAGAGGGAGATAGCCTTCGGGTTGGAGAACTTGGGATTACCGCGGGCTGAAGTGAGGAGGAGGGTGAGGGAGGTGCTCAAGGAGTTCAACCTCGAGAGCATCAAGGATAGGGCGCCCTACGAGCTGAGCGGCGGGCAGCAGCAGAAGGTCGCTATCGCATCGGTGATGGCGCTGGAGCCGGAAATCCTAGCCCTCGACGAGCCCACAGCGAACCTAGACCCCCTCAGCGCGCTCGAGATCCTATCGCTCGTAAAGCGGCTGACGAGCGAGAAAGGGGTGCTAGCGCTGGTCGTCGAGCACCGGCTAGAGCTGGCGCTGAAGTTCGCCACTCGCATGGTCGTAATGCTCGACGGGAGGATCGTAGCCGACGGCGCGCCGCGCGACGTGCTCCTAAGAACCGGAAGCATCGTGGGGTACCCGCCGGTCGTGGTGACGCACCTGCTGCTGAAGCGCAGGGGGCTCGCCGAAGGTAGCATCCCCCTCACTTCGGAGGAGCTCGCGAGGGCGGTGATCGGGAGGTGGGCGACGCGATACTCGTAGAGGACGTTTATTTCTCCTACGAAGGCTTGCCCGTGCTCAAGGGAGTTACGCTGACCGTAAGGACTGGAGAGGTCCTAGCTATCATGGGCGAGAACGGGGCCGGCAAGACTACCCTCATCAAGCACTTCGTGGGCTTGCTGAAGCCGGAGCGCGGAAGGGTGCTGGTCTTCGGCGTTGACACGCGCGAGGCGAGCGTGGCCCAACTCGCTAGGCGCGTGGGCGTGATTTTCCAGAACCCGGATCACCAGCTTTTCGCGGAGAGCGTTGAAGGCGAGATCCTCTTCACGCTCAGGAACATGGGCTACCCTCCCGACGAGGCGCGCGCGATCTGCGAGCGCGTTCTCAAGCTATTCGAGCTGGACCGCTACAGGGGGAGGTCCCCCTACAGCTTGAGCGTGGGCGAGAGGAAGAGGCTGGCGATAGCGGCGGTCGTAAGCTACAACCCCGATGTGCTGGTGTTGGACGAGCCGACAGCGGGGCAGGACTTCTTCAACAAGTCGAAGATCTCGAGGCTGATATTCGGGCTGAAGAGGCAGGGTAAGGGCGTGGTGGTGGTTACGCATGACGTCGAGTTCGCAGCCCAGGTCGCCGACAGGGTGGCGCTCATGGTGGACGGGCGTGTCATACGCGAAGGACCGGCCGGCGAAGTGTTGACGGACGCCGAGGCCCTCAAGCGAGCCCGTCTCACGATGCCTCAAATCCCCGCCGCCGCCGCGCTACTGGAGGCCGAAGGCCTGAAGCTGCCCAGCAAGCCTCTGCTGCCGGGTTCCTTCTACCTCGAGCTCTTGGATCTCTTGAACCACCGGTGGGTGGGACCGTGAGCGCGCGGGTTCTAGACATTTTCAGGTTTAGGCGCAAGAGAACCCCGCTGCACGCGCTAGACCCTCGAGCCAAGTTCGTCATGCTTGTAGCGTTGAGCGCCGCGTCGCTGGCGTTGAGCGACGCCGTCAGCCTATCCGCTTTGCTGGCTGTGGAGGCGGCGCTGCTAGCTGTCGCGAAGTCGCTCCGAGAATGGGCGCGCTCGCTGGCAGGGCTCTCGACCCTCCTGCTCCTCATTTTCGCGCTGAACTTCTTAACCCTCCCAGCGGACAGGCTGTTCGTCGCCGCGGCGATGACGCTCCGCTTCCTCTGCTTAACGACCGCCTTCTCCATCTTCTTCCTGACAACCACGGCAGACGAGCTCGCCGCCGCGTTGGAGGTGTCCGGCGTACCGCGAGAGTACAGCATGATGTTCACGATGTCCCTGCGGTTCGTGCCCTCGCTCGCGAGGGACCTGCAGACGGTCGCTGACGCGCTGAAGAGCAGGGGGTTTGAGCTCGAGAAAGGGGGCTTAAAAGAAAGGGTGAGGAACTACACGTACCTCCTCGTCCCCCTGATAGTGTACGAGCTCAGGAGAAGCATCATGGTAGCTGAAGCGCTTGAGGCGAGGGGCTTTGGGGCCGCTAAAAAGGTTGAACCCTACGTTGACCTCTCGCTGAGGGCAAGGGATTACGTTGCGATAGCCGTGAGCGCGATCGCGCTGTGCGCCGTGATCTGGGTAGTTGCCAGCGGGGTCTACGGATCCTTCGTTAACCAGGTGCGCGCCTACTTCCCTCAGCTTTAGCGCGCGCTTCGCCGCGGGTTTGGCGGCGCGGAGCCGGTGCCGTGAGGGCCGCGCGAGCCGAAACGGATATTTCGCGGTGTGGGGCGCGTAAGACCGTGAGCGCGCGCGTGCTCGTTTGCGACCCCGTACCGGGGCGTTTCGTGGAGCTGTTGAGAGAAAGGGGTTTGGCGGTCGATTTCGCGAACAGCCCGCCGCCGGAGGTGCTCAAAGAGCTCGCGAAGGGCTACGACGCGATCGTCGTCAGGAGCGCGACGAAGGTCACCGCGGAAGTGATAGAGGCTTCCCCCAGGCTTAAGGTCGTGGCGCGCGCTGGGGCGGGTCTCGATAACGTAGACGTGGAAGCGGCGGCGAGGAGGGGCGTCAAGGTGGTGAACGTTCCGGAAGCCGTGGCCAACGCCGTGGCTGAGCTCACTCTGGCGTTGATGCTCTCCCTCCTGAGGTCGATACCTCAGGCGGTTGAAAGCCTGAGGGCCGGCCGCTGGGACAAGAAGGTGTTCGTCGGCCGCGAGCTGGCGGGGATGACGGTGGGAGTTGTGGGTCTCGGCAACGTAGGCACGCTAGTGGCGGAGAAGCTCGTCGCCCTGGGAGCCCGTGTGATCGCCTACCGCCGCAACCGCCAGCTGCTGGAGAGGGAGGCCGCGAGGATCGGGGCCCACGCCGCCAGCAGCCTCGAGGAGCTGCTTAGGAGGAGCGAGCTCGTAACCCTCCACATCCCCTACACGGCTGAGACGCACCACTTGATCAACTCCGCCAACATCCGGCTGCTGCCGAAGGGCTCGTACCTGGTCAACACGTCGAGAGCGTGGATCGTCGAAGGTAGGGCCTTGCTCGAGGCGCTGAACAGCGGCGTGCTGGAGGGGGCGGCGGTCGACGTGCACTACCACGAGCCCCCGCGCGAAGAGTGGGAGTGGGAGCTGATTAGGCACCCGCGCGTCATAGCGACCCCCCACATAGGGGCGCAGACGAGGGAGGCGGGGGAGCGCATCAGCGAACTCCTGGCGGAGAAGCTGCTCGCTGAGCTTTCCGGAGGGCGCGCGCAAAAAGCTTAAGTGGGAGAGCGAGGTAGGCGGCCCTACGTATGGGATACTACAAGTACGTGGCTGAGCTGTGGAAGCGCCCCGATAAAGGGCCGCTCGCCGAGCTCTACAGGAAGCGGCTAATGGAGTGGAGGAAGCAGCCGTCGATAGTGAGGGTTGAGAGACCCACGCGCATAAACAGGGCCAGGGCGCTCGGCTACAAGGCCAAGCCGGGTTTCGTCGTGGTGAGGGTTCGAGTAAGGAAAGGCGGGTTGAACAGGCCCAGACCCAGCTCGGGCAGGAGACCGAAGAGGATGGGCGTGCACGGCTACGCTCCGCACAAGAGCTCCCAGCTCATAGCTGAGGAGCGCGCGGCGAAGAAGTACCCTAACCTGGTCGTACTGGGATCCTACTGGGTGGGAGAGGACGGGATGTACGAGTGGTACGAAGTCGTCATGGTGGACCCGCACCACCCGTGCGTTAAGAACGACCCAGAGAGGAACTGGGTCTGCGGCGTCCGCAGGAAGGTGGACCACTCGGATAAGGTTAAGAAGGTTCTCGAGAAGCTTAAGAGGAAGCTCGATGAGCAAAGTAGCGCTCAACGCTGAAGTGAGCGCCTTCTGCCACGCTACGGAAGACCTCGAAAAAGTGAAGGTTGCGCTAATGAACGTTCTCCCTGAAAAGATTCGAGCGGAACTGGAAGATTTTCTCAGCGTTTCGATGCTCGAAGGTCACTATGGAAACCCCATCTTCGTCCTGAAAGTGAAGATAGAGAAGCCGGAGCTGGCCGAGACCCTGCTTAAGCATTTGCTCGCCGCCTTGCCGCCCGGCGACCTGCTGGCGCTGGAGAGGACGCTGAGGCACCGGCTCGACCCCTCAGGGCACCTTTACCTGAGGCTCGACAAGCAGCGGGCGTACCTGGGCGAAGTCAGGGTGTACGACGGTGACGACGTAATTAGGGTGAGGGTCAAGCTGAGCCCCCAGGCTCGGCAAGCCCTGCAAAGCAACAAAAGCCTGAAGGAGCTGCTCTGAGCGATCATGCGGGCTTTCATCGACCTCCTAGTTTCCGCCGAGGTTTTAACGCGCGAGAGCCTACGCTTACTAAGGGAACTGGGCTTTTCGGGGGTTGGAGCTTCCGTCAGCGTCAAGCGCTTAATCTCCGATCCCGCAGCGTCGCTAGAGGCTTTGAGGTTTCTCAAAGCGGAAGGCGAAGCGGAGGGCATCGACGTGATTTCCAGGATCACGGTCGACGAGCCGATGAGGGAGGGTTCACTCAAAAAGATTCTCCGGAAGTTCAGGAGGCGCGTCGAAGTGGTATCCGTGTACGCGCTCGACCGCAAGCTGACCGCGTTCGCGTGCAGGGACGCCAGGGTGGACGTGATCACGCTGCTCCCGGGCTCCCGCTTGCTAAGGGGTGACCTAGCGTACATACGGGAGTACGGTAAAGCGGTTGAAGTGCTGGTAGCGCCCCTACAGGCGGAAGACCCGCTAGCGAGCGCTAAGGCGCTGGCGTACTACTCCGGCGTAATGGAGCTTCTGGGGAGGAAGAAGATGGTGCACGCGCTCATACTTTCGTCCGGTGCGACAAGCCCTAGCGCGCTCCGCGATCCCCGCTCGATGGCCTCACTGCTGAGCCTGATGGGGTTGAGCTACGATGCAGCGCTTGACGCGGTGTCCGCGAACGCCGCCCGCCTCGTGGCCGAGTGCCGCGATAAGCTGGCGGGAGCGGTGCCGGTCCGCGGAGTTAGGGTATTGAGAGTGGGCGGCGATGACCGCTAGAAGGCCCGTGTTCAGGTACGTCATCGTAAAGGTTGCTGATGCGGACGCTAACCTTCTCGAAAGCAAGCTCGCGGCTGCCGTGATGAGGCTGGGCGGCGTGCTAGGGCTCGCGCGGGTGGAGCCCGCTGTCGTCTACGTGCGCGCGGATAAGGGGCTGGCCGTGGTTAGGGTTAAGCGCGAAGGGTTGCTGCTCTTTAGAGCTGCGCTCGCGGCCTACAAAGAGCCTCTGGCGAGGGTCGTCAAAGTCGCTGGGACGCTGCGTAAGGCGCGGGCCATATGCTCCTCCCTCCCGGGGGCGTCGGCTGAGCTTCGCTAGCGAGAGGGGCCTCGGTAGGTGGGCAGCGCGCGCAAACTCTTTAAAACTGCGGCGTCGTGTACCTGGTGGTGAAAGTCTGTGTTCACGCCCCCGGGTGTCGGTTACGATAGGGCTGTAGCGCTGTTTAGCCCCGACGGTCGGTTGTTCCAGGTCGAATACGCGCACGAAGCCGTGAAAAAGGGTTCGATAACTCTCGGCATAAAAACGCGCGAAGGTGTCGTGCTGGCGGCGGAGAAGCGCTGGCCGTCCATTCTAGCTGAAAGCGCCGAGAAAATAAAGAGGATTGACGACCACGTGGGCTTGGCGTTTTCGGGCCTCTTCGGCGACGCCCGCGTCCTAATAGACGACGCTAGAGTTTACGCCCAGGTGTACAGGCTCACGTACGGTGAGCGGATACCCGTTGAGCTCCTGGCGAAGAGGATATGCGACATAAAGCAGGTGTACACCCAGCACGGCGGCGTGAGACCTTTCGGGGTAGCCTTCCTGATCGCGGGCGTGGATCGGCGCGGGCCCCACCTCATCATGACGGATCCCGGAGGCAGCTACATGGGCTACAAGGCAGCGGCTATCGGGGCGAACTCGCAGACCGCGACCGAGATCTTGGAGAAGAGCTACAGGGACGACCTAACGCTTGAAGAAGCTGTAACGCTCTCGCTCAAGGTGCTGGATAAGTGCATTGAGGGAGGTTTGACGTCTCCGATGAAGGTGGAGATGGGCATCGTGACCGTTAAGGACCAAGAGTTCAGGGTACTAGCGCAGGACGAGATCGCAGCTTACTTCAGCAAGCTCCGCTGAGAAAGGTTTTTAGGTGAAAAACCGTTGCGCCTGTGGGATGACGAGGGTTTCGCGCCGCGACGTGTGAGCGGAGGCCCTTGAGCTCCCTGACCGTGAAGCGCGGCGCTGGGAAACGGGCTTTCGAAATCCTCCGCAAAGCCAGCAAACCCCTCTACTGGTGCGATCGCTGCAACGTGCCCCTTCTGACCAGGGTCTGCGGAGTCTGCGGCGGTGAGGGGCGTCCGGTCAAGCTCACGCCGCCAGCAGACGCTAGGCCGGCGCTGGGCCTCGAGCACGTCCAGCTGTGGAAGCTTATAGAAAGCGAGCTCGACGCTGGGTGCCCCTACCCCCGGCGCAGGATCGTGCTGCTCAACAAGGTGCCCTACGTAGACTCGGCCGATGAGGTGATAATCGACGGTTACGTAATCGGCCATCGCTACTACGATTTGGTGCGCGGCTCGTGGAGGTTTAAGCCGGTCTACTACGGCGTTTCAGCGATCCTGAAAAGCAAGGTTGGCTACTACGCGGTAGCGGACGTAGAAATTCTAAAGAGAGGTTTCGAGCTCCACGCCGAGGATCTCCTAGAAGCGAATCTGCCGCGGAGGGGTTCCGAGAAGTTCGTGGCGATAGGCACGACGAGCGGCTATGAAGGCGTCGGGGTTTACACGAAAAGAAAGAGGGTTAGGGTGCTGAAGAGCTGGAAGGCGAAAAGTTTCGAGTGGAACGCCGCTAACCCGTCGTGGTTGGACGCCGTTAGGGCTAATGAGGCGAGGCTCGCGATCTTGGAGCAGGAAGCTGTGGATTTCTTGAAAAATGTTGCGGGGAAGTACAAGCTCCCGCCTGTCGTCTCCTTCAGCGGCGGGAAGGACAGCTTAGTCGCGTTCTGGTTGTCGCAGAAAGCCTTCGGGAAAGTGACTTTACTATTCAATGACACCGGGTTAGAGCTCCCCGAAACGGTCGATTACGTGAAGCGCGTAGCCCAGAGCAGCGGGTCGGAGCTCATTGTCGCGTCCGCCGGCGATGCCTTCTGGAGGGGGCTGGAGGTTATGGGGCCGCCCGCTAGGGACTACCGATGGTGCTGCAAGGTAGCGAAGCTCGTGCCGACGGCTAAAGCCGTGAGGGAGCGCTTCGCCGGCGGCGCGCTCAGCATCGTCGGTCAGCGCAGGGCGGAGTCCGCGAGCAGGGCTAGGAGCCCGCGCGTGTACAGGAACAAGTGGCTCCCCGACGTCGTTGTCGCTGCCCCCATCCACTCTTGGTCGGCGCTGGAGGTCTGGCTCTACATCTTCAAGGAGCGTCTACCGGTTAACCCGCTCTACTTCAGGGGGTTCGACAGGCTCGGGTGCTGGCTGTGCCCCGCCATCGAGATGGGCGAAGCTGAGGCTGTGAGGGAGCAGCACCCAGAGCTCTGGGCTAGGTGGGAGAGTTACTTGCGAGCGTTCTCCGAGAAGGCGGGTCTGGGCGAGGCTTGGGTTAAGCTGGGGCTGTGGCGGTGGCTCGCGGTTCCCGGCGACATCAAGCGCGTTGCGCAGAGGTTTTCCGGGCAAGAAGCCTCGGTCGTTTCGCGTGGGCCGCGCTTCTCCGTTGAGACCGAAGACGGCGAGGTACGAGTCGAGCTGAAAGGCTTCGGCGGGGCTCTGAGCCCGGAGGGTTTAGCTGAAGCTCTATCTTCGCTAGGTACCGTGGAGGTGAGCGAGGGTGGGCTCAAGCTGAACGGCGCGCCTGTGAAAGTCGAAGGGGCAGGAGGAGTTCTTAGGGTTTCGGTAAGGAACGCTGAGCGGGCCGACGGCATCGCTAGAGCGGTTATCAGAGCCGCTTACTGCGTGGGGTGCGGCTCGTGCGAGCTGTGGTGCCCCAAGGGCGCGGTAAAGGTTACCGGCGGGAGATTCCGGGTTGACCTCGCGGCCTGCGCGCACTGCGGGATGTGCAACGCCGTGTGCCCAGTGGCCGAATACGCCGTGCGTGCGCAGGTTTTAGAAGAGGCCTTAAGCTCGCACCGCGCTAAGCGGGTTCAAGCTGCGTGAGGCAGATTTGGCAGCGGCCGTGCAGCTTCTTGTAGCAGATGGGGCAGTACAGCACGTCGCATTTAGGGCAGCGGTACATTTCATCCCCCCGGTAGAGTCTCTTACCGCACCGCACGCACCTTCCTACCATCAGCAGCTTCGGTACGTGTACCATACTCGGGGCCGAACCCCGAGCCTTTTATGAACGTTTCGCGCAGAGCCTCGGCCACCGCAGCTTCAGGCTCGGAGCTACGCTTAGTTTAAATAGCCGGCGCCAGCCAGCGATGGACGTGCCCAAGAAGAGGAAGAGCCGCGGTAGGCACAAGGGAGATAAAGGAAAGGAAGCGATGGTGCAGTGCGACGAGTGCGGAGCGCTGATCCCGCGCTCGAAAGCCGTGAAAGTGACGAAGCGGTACGCTCCGATAGACCCTCAGCTGGCGAGCGAGCTGCGAAGCAGGGGGGCGATAATCCCCACTTACGAGGTCACGAAGTACCTCTGCATACGTTGCGCGGTCTACAGAGGGATAATCAAGATACGCCCTGAAGAGGAGAGGAAGAAGAAGGCGCCGCTCGGCGCTTAAACGCCTGTGGCGCCGTGCGCGGCACCGAGGCTTTTCGTTGCCGGAGGGTGTCGCTAGATAGCGTTTTGGCCTGCGCTTCGCGCAGATGAGAAGTTATTCCGGACTTTCCAGAGTGTTCGTCGTTAAAGCTTCTTCCGCGTTCGTGAAGCCGGATCTGAACATTAAAGCTTTGGCATCGTACGGGCGGCTCGATGTGGTGGCGCGCGCTGCGATCGCAGCCCTCTCGACGAGGCGCGGTCCAAGGCCCGACACGGTGTTCTACGCTGTACTAGAGGGATCGACGAAGCCCGTTACGGTGGAGTTCAGGGGGTGGGAGGTGCCGGGACGCGCGCTCGCCAGCGAAGCTCAAGTGGGCGAAGTTCTGCGCGCGCTAGCGCGCGGGATGAGCGTTCCCGGCGCGAGCATCGTGGAATGCGACTTTAAGCGGCTGGTCCTGCGCCTGCTATCCTCGCTGGGTCCCACGCGAATCTTCTACATGCACGAGCACGGCGTAGATATTTCGCAGGTGGAGCTCGGCGAACCAGCCGCGTTCATCCTAGGGGATCACAAAGGAGTGGAGCGCAGCGTAGAGCAGTGGTTGAAAGACCTCGGCGTCCGCTGGCTGAGCCTAGGTCCAACGCCTTACTTCACAGAGCACTGCATCACGTACGTCCACGCGGTTCTAGATCGCGCACCAGTAGTGTAGAAAGTTAGCGCGCGTGATGCGGCTCGCCCTAGCGCACGCTTAAAGGAGTGAAAAGAGATGATGGTAAAAGGTTTACGATTATACGGGTTGGCAAGCGAAGGAACGGGGAGCGACAAAGAATAGACGACGCGCGCTGGCGCACTGCTGTTAATAAAGCGCGCAAACGGAGAAGAGCTAGCGCGCGGATACAGGCGTTGCTGGGGAGGGTTGGCAACTAGTGCGCGAGTTCCAGCGCGCTACTCGAACTTGGGGCGTATTTCCACGTTAAACCCTAGGCGTCGAGCCAGCCTTTCTAGCTTGCGCCGCGGCTTGCCGACGACGTAATTGTAGTATTCCTCATCCACCAGAACCACCGCCCTGTCCTCCTCTACGATTATTTCGACGCCGCTGTCGGGGAGGTACTTGCGCAGCAGAGTTTCGAGGCGCGCTTTGATCCGCTCCTCGCCGATCGGCGCCGCTCTCTTAATGGGTACCACGAACGTCCTCTCTCCGAACACGTAAAGCTCGTACTCGGGTTCCCCGGTCATGAAGTCTCTAACAACAACGACTGGGCGCGCCAGCTCGGCTTCGCGCAGGCCGTGAGGCACTTTCACTACCGTTTCAAGCTCGTAAACTTTCTTGACTTCGCCGTTCTCGATGAATATCACGGTGTCCACGATCGAAGGGATCATCCCGAGCTCCACCCTACCTATGAACCGTTGAATAGCGTCGATGGGGCTAGTCGCGTGGACCACACCCACCATGCCGACTCCAGCCAGCCTAAGGTCAGCGTAGAGCTCGAAGTCCCTCGTATCCCTCATCTCGTCAAAGAACGTGTAGTCGGGTCTCGAAAGCAGCAGCACGTCGTGGAGCTCCTCGGAAGTAGCGTAGCTCTTAGAGTACTGGGTTACGTCGGGCGGTAGCTGCATGTCTCTCGGCGATTCGATGGTCTTGATGATCTTGCCTTTCCTCCGGTAGTACTCAGCGAGCGCTTGGGCGAACGTTGTTTTGCCCATGCCGGGAGCGCCGGCGATGAGTATCCCTTCAGCCTGCTTCTCGAGGCGCTGGAGCAGCTTCGGCGGCAGGTTGTAGTCTTCCAGCTGGAGCCTGACGATGGGGCGCACGGCGGTGATCTCTATGCCGTCCGAGAGCGGGGGTCTCGTGATTACTATCCTGAAGTTTTCGATCTGCAGTATCGTGGAGCCCGGGCGCTCGCTCTCTATGAAGGAGTTACCGTTGGACTTAGCGTACTCCATTATTTCGTTCGCGATCTCCTCGAGCTCCTCTCGAGTGAGGGGCTCCTCCCTAATGGCTACGAACTTCCACCTACCGGGCCTTCCAACTTTAGCGTACGGTTTCGCCCCCTCCTTCAGGTGTATCGAGAGGGTTTCGCTCGTAAAGAAGTTCTTTAGAATAAACTCTCCTTTGCTGGGTTCTAGAAACATCACTTCGACGCCGATCGCGCGCGCTGCATCTGCGTTGATCCGGTCCGATGTTACGAGAACCGCGCCCGCGTCGTAAGCTAGCTCCCTTAGAAGCTCATCGACGCTGGCGTCTTTGGACCACCTGTAACCTTCCGGTATATCCTTGACGTACTCCAGCTCGATCGCGCGGGTCTTCGAAGCAACATCCCTCAATCTGCCGAGCTCCCTCAAGCCGACGAAACCCCTGTAAACCCCCTCCTTCGCGAGTCTCTCGAAGTAGGAAACCAGAGCTGAGTGGATGGCTACTCTCCCGGAGAGTTTACCCTCTTCGATCGCCCTCCGTAGGGCACCGCTCACGATGCAGGAGACATCCGGTACGTAGATCCGCTCTTCCATCCCGTACGCGCGGCATGCGCCTCGGAGCTCTTTTAAAGTTTTCGTTGGGGAGGAGAGAGCGGCGCGCTACTCTCGCAGTACCGGGAAGCTACATTGGTTATACTCTTACGTTGTGCGCGGCTCCCGCATAATTCCTCGGCGCGAAGCGAGTAAACGTGGCGTCTCAGCGTTTCAGCCCCGAGATATACAAGGACTACGAAAGGTTGCAGCGCACCGTCCTGGTGACGCTCGCCAAGATGATCAGGGCGACAAAGGGCTCAATGCTTACTTTTAACGCGAAAAAGATAGCGGTGCTCGCCGGCCTCCCCACGCACCCTGTTGTCCTAACGCTGATAAAGGAGGTCATAGAGCAGCTCAACGAGAAAGGTTTAGTGCGAAGGATCTCGCGCTCATCCCATGGGGTCAAGTACGCGGTGAACAAGGAGAGCCCCCTCTGGCTTGCTGCCAAGTTGGGTGACTCTTCTCTGTCGCTCGAGGCGCTTGCCGCCGAGGCTGTGCGGGTCGAGCGTAGAGGAAGCTAGAAGAGGCGTTGCTGCAGCCTCGAAAAGCGTGGGTTCCGCGCGTTTAAAGAGCGAGAAAACGCTCACGGAATGGGTCAGAAAGGTACTGGAAGAGCTCGAAGCGCAGGCTGCCAAGCGCGGTTTGAGCACTCCCGCCGTGTACGTAGTCGCGATTTTCGATGAGAGGAGCGCGCCAAGCGGGCGCGGCGCGCTGAAAGTATCCGACGACGTGTTCGTGGCGGAAGGTTTCATCGCCGTCAGATCCACTGAGGTGTTGCCGCTGCTTGTGGAGCGCGTGGCTGCGGGTTACTTCGCCCTAAGCTTCATCGCCTCCGGCGAGACCCCAGATCCAGATCGTGTGCGCCGCCTCGCCAGGGAAGTCGTGGTGCCCGTCCTCGCTCGGCTAGCTTTAAGCTCTAGCGGTGCGTGAAGATCGATTATAGTGGAATTTCGAAGGGGCTGGTCAATACTTTCACTTTCCTTATCTCTACCTTCCTCGGAGGGTATATCTTTTTCACTAAGCTTTCTATTTCGGATGCCATTTTACCCAATACTATCTCTTGGATCAGGTCGTTAAAGTTAGTGGACGAAGCTTTTTTAATTATGTACTCGGCGGCTATCTTCCGTATGGCCTTCTTCTGGCTCGTCTTAACTCTGCTCTGCGTGACCACCATGCACATTATCCTCAGCTTCACGTTGTCCGCCGTCGTTACGTCCACGATCGTGTCAACCTTCGACGTACCCCTCCTCACGAGGCTCCTGATGTAATCCCTGGTCAGCTCGATCAGCTTGAGTTGCGTGTAAGCCGTACTCCCATCAACCTTCACCACCTGGAACTTGAGCTTCGTAGGGAGCTGCGAGATGTCCTTCGTTATGTCGTAGAAGCTGATCTCCAGGGTTCTCCCCAGCACGCTCTTAGCGTCGTTCGCGGGTATCGCTCCCACTTCGGCGAAGCCGAAGGCTCTCGGCGCCAGCACTCTGAACCACACCTTGGCTTCCCACTTGCCTCTCGCTTCGCGCGTCAACCTCTGAGCCATAGCGCGCGGGCTTGGCGCTCGCGCCTATTTAAGGCTTAGCGCTCGGCGGCAGCAAAATTATTATCGAGGAGCCCCCCGGCGGGCGGGTCGAGATGGACGTACTGTGGGCGCCCTGGCGCATGAAGTACATCGAGTACGCTAAGGTGCGCAAGGACTCCAGCGAGTGCTTCATATGCGACGCCGTTAGGGCGGAGAACCTCGAGGAACACCTCGTGCTCTACAAGGACTCGTTTACAGTGCTCCTCATGAACAAGTTCCCGTACAACACAGGGCACTTGCTGCTAGCCCCCTCGCGCCACGTCGCGGATTTCTCGCAGCTCACGAGGGAGGAGCTGCTCAGCCTGGCGGAGCTGCTCCGGAAAAGCCTCGCGCTGCTGAAGCTCGCGTTATCGCCCGACGGGTTCAACGTGGGCGTGAACTTGGGGAGGGTTGCCGGCGCTGGTTTGGAGACGCACCTTCACGTGCACATAGTGCCTAGGTGGAATGGGGACACGAACTTCATGCCTGTGATCTCCAACACGAAAGTGATACCGGAGGCGCTGAAGGACACGTACAGGAGGCTGATGGAGCACGTGCATGTGCTGAAAGGTCCGTAAACGCGGTAAATAAATTGGCACCGCGAGAGCCTGCGATGTCAGCCGATGAGGGACCTGCTAGCCCTGCTGGCTGGAGCGCTGCTCGGTAGCGGCATCGGGCTCTTTGCGGGTCGCCCGCTCTTAGGCTCGCTGCTCCAACCGCTCATCATCTCGGTGCTGAGCGTCGGCAGCGCCCTTCTCAAACCGCGCAGCAAGTACTGGGCTTCGGCGCTAGCCCTCAGCACCGTATCAGCGGTCACCGCCGCCAGCCTGCGCAGCGCGGTTACAGCGCTGTACCTCTTAGCCACAGGGGATCCCGCCGCCAGCCTCCTCCACATGCTCCCTGAAACCTTGCCGCAAGGGCTCAGCGCTCAAGCGCCGCTCGCGCCTTTGCTGCTCGCGTCCCTGGCTTTAACTGTGGGCCAAGCGCTGTTGATGGACGGCTTCGCGCGCTTAGCATCCCCGCTGTGGAAGGGGTTGGAGGCTGTGCGCCCGTCTGTCGCACCCGCGTTAGAAGTGGGGTTGCTCGACCTAGCGGTGGGAGCCCCCCTCGGGGCTCTGGCGGCGTTCGCGGACGCGCGGCTCGGTTTAGGTTACTCTCTTTTCGCGGCGCTCCTCACGGCGCACAGTGCGCTAGCGACGGCTTCTACGATAATCGCCCACCTCCCCCTGCTACTGCTCTCGCGCTCTCTCGGAGAGGTGGTGGTCAGCCTCGAGGTTGGCGTGCAGATCGGCGTGCTGACGGCTACTGCGGTGGCAGCGTTCTTGCTCCACGCGGCGGGTGGGGCCGAAGCGTATCGGGGCGTCTTCGTAAGCCTAGCGGCGGTAATGAGTGGCATTCTCCTTTTGCTCATGAGCTTTGCGGCGCTTGCGGGACCGCAGTGGGCTGTGTACGTGACGTTGGTCGCGGTCGTGACCTCGTTCCTCTCGCTCCTCGCGGTGGTGCGGTCGGAAGGGGGTCTCTTAACCCCTCTCCTCTCTCCCAACCCTCTCGTGCCGAGCGCAGTGTGGCTGGCGTGGTTTTATACGGTAGAGTGGTTTGGCCTGAACCCCCGCTTAGCCGCGATCGTCGTGAACCCGGTTCTATCCTCCATCCTAGCTTTGATGGCGGTATGGGGGTCCAGCTTGTCCGATGACGGTCGCGCGATGGTCGTCTCGGTCGTTGCGTTGGTACTCCCGGCGGCGCTCACTCTGGCTAGGAACTCTGCGAGGCCGGAGGCAGCGGCTCTACCCGACTATTACGCTTGGCGGTTCCCCTGGGGGGTTCGGCCCAATGTGGATGCCGCCTTCGTCGCTTCAACCGCTGCGGTGGTGGCGCTCCTCTGCGTGCTCGTGTACTACGTGCTCCCCCCTTCCTCGCCTGCGAGCTACGCGCGCTTCCTCGTGGATCCGAGTGGGCTCTTTTTCGTGTACAGCTTCGGCAGAAGCTTGTGGGGAACAGCGGGGGAGGGTTACGGAGCCGGAGGGCTCGCGCTCGCAGCCGCGGCGGGAGTCGCGGTAGCCGCAAGGGTGGTATTCATCCGCAAACCGGACCAAGGTGAGAGGTTGAAAGCGGTCGCGCGGGGGGCTTTGGGCGCCTACTGGCCGATACGCGCGCTCCTTGCGCTCCAGTAGCGGAGCCAGCGCGCGCGGTCGTGCGTGCTTCTCTATAGCCGCTAGAGTATTCTCCATTCTTTTCTTTAACTTTCTGTTTAGAAAAGATTACTTCCGGGCTTCTTAACGTCGAATTTATAAAGCCTCCCGCTCGCCTTTCGAGCGTGCCGCGTGTGGAGAGCGCGGCGGGAGCGAGCGCAATGAGAGTGCCAGAGCGCGCTCCGAAGCCCGTTCCCCTGGGGGAAAGCCGCCTCGAGCGGCGAGTACCTCAGGGGGCCCAGCGCGCGGGGCTGAAGAGGGGAGGGTGAAGCCGCCCTCTCGGATCCCCCCGAGCGGGGCGGCGGACGACCCCGTGACGCTCTGGAGCGCCGCGGTCGGCGACGCCGCGGCAGCTATGAAGGGGGGCCTCTCCCTAGTCAACTAGGGAGAGGCGAGATGTGGGTGCGCGCGCACGCTCCAGTGGTAGCGCGCGGCGGATGGAAAACATTTATCACGCCCGGTGCGCCGCATCGGCGTGCTGCGCGCCTCCCAGGCTCTGAAGCGTGCGGAGGAGCTCGTCAGGAAGGCGATACCCCTCTACGTGGTCAACGCGCTGCTGCCCCCTCTCGCGATCTTCGCCCTTTCCCGCGCCGATAGCCTGGTCTACTTGCTCCTCGCCCCCCTCGTGATCTACGAAGCCCTCTGCCTGCTGTCGCTAGCGCTGCTTCTCGCGGGCCGTAGCGCGCTAACCGAGTACTCCGTCAGCTCAGCCCACCGACTGCTGCTGGCGGCTGGCGCGCTCGGCGTTTTCACCGCGCTCGTAGCCGGGGGTTTACTCGCGCTGAAGGCTCGGGAGAGCGTTGCTCAGGCGCTCAGCGCGCGGGAAAGGGTTAAAAAGGAGGGCTCCGCGAAGTGAGCGCCATGGCGGCCGAACAGGGCCCTCCCCCGCCGATAGTCAAAGTCCCGCTGCTGAGACGGTTCGGAGGCGTAGCCCCTAGGCCGACGAAGGTGGGAAGAGGGTATTCGGTAGGAGAAGTGGAGGCTGTGGGGCTCACGGTGGAGGAGGCTAGGTTGCTCGGCGTATACGTTGACGAGCGCCGGAAGAGCGTTCACCAGCACAACATTGAGAGGTTAAGGGAGTGGCTTAGCGCTCTAGTGCGCGGGGAGGTGCCGCTCCCAGCGCCGAAGCTTCCTAAGGTAATCGCGGTAAAACCGGACAGGGGCCGCGTGTTTAAGGGGAAGACGATGGCCGGAAGGAGAATGAGGGGCTTACTCAGCGTCAAGTACCGGTACACCCACAACTACAAGTGGGCTAGGAAGCAGAGGGAGCGCGAGCTCCGCAAGCGACACGAAGCTATGCGCCACAAGGGCGGGGATTAGAGGGGTCGCTACGCTTGCCGCACCAGCCCCTTCTTCTCCAGCTCTTTAAGCAGCGACAGTATGTGCTCCCTCACGAGCTTACTCCCGCACTCGTAGCAGTAGTACTTGCCACCTATTTTTGCTAGAGGTTTTCTGGCCCCGCAAACGCTGCACCGAGGCCCTTCGCCCACGGACAACGCGGCATCTCAGGGGGAGATAAACGCTCGCTTAAGTGGCGTGCTAGAGCACCCGCTTACGCTAAGTTTTTAGCGCGCGATGTGAAGCCTCCCACGCACCGGTGCTGTGTATGAGCGTGAGAGCACCCCTTGAAGTACTGTCGAAGCTTAAGGAACTGGGGATGGAGGTCTCAGTTAAGCTGAAGGATGGAACGGAGTACCGAGGCGTCGTGGAGGAGATAGATGTCGCCATGAACCTGATACTCGGCAAGGCGGTGCAAGTGAGCGAGGACGGAAACCCCCTCGTGAACTACGGGCGAATATTTATTCGTGGCAGTAATATCGTTTACATCGCTGTGCAGGGAAGCAAGTTGCTGGTGTAGCGAACCCAAATATTATCGATGCATAGATGAAATAATGGAGGTAGCCTTATAGAGGGATCCGCGCGGACCCCCGCGATGGCGGGAGGCGGCATAGTAGTGGAACGGTTTGAAACCCCACCGATAGCGAGGAGGAACGTAGAGTTTGTGGAAAGGAAAGGTCTCGGGCACCCTGACTACATCGCCGACGCGGTAGCCGAAGCCGTGAGCAGGGCCCTGTGCAGGGAGTACCTGAAGAGGTACGGGGAGGTGCTCCACCACAACGTCGACAAAGTGCTGGTGGTAGGTGGGCAGTCGAGGCCCAAGTTCGGCGGGGGGGAGGTTCTAGCGCCGATATACATCCTGGTAGCCGGCAGAGCGACGACGGAAGTTAGAACGGAGGGCGGAGCCACCGAGACGGTGCCGGTAGGTCCCATCGTGCTGGAAGCGTCGAAGGAGTGGATAAGGAGCAACTTCAGGTTCTTGAACCCTGAAAAGCACGTGATCGTCGACTACAAGATAGGTAAGGGGTCCGCCGACCTCGTGGCGATCTTCAAGAGGAGGAAGGAGTACCCGGGCGCTAACGACACGTCGCTGGGGGTGGGTTTCGCGCCGCTGAGCGACACGGAGCGCCTCGTGCTCGAGGTGGAGCGCTACTTGAACTCGCCGAAGGTCAAAAGCGAGCTGCCGATGGTGGGGGAGGACGTCAAAGTCATGGCGGTGAGGACGGGCTCCAAAATCGAGCTCACGGTCGCTGTAGCGTTCGTCTCCAAGTTCATAGCCGGCAGGGAGGAGTACCTGAGCGTGAAGGAGGAGGTGAAGCGGAGGATAGAGGACTTGGCGGCCAAGATCACGGACAAAGAGGTGATCGTCCACGTGAACACGGGCGACGATCCGAGCGCGCTCGACGAGAGCGGTTACTACCTCGTGGTCACGGGGACCTCGGCCGAGCACGGGGACGACGGAGCCACGGGGCGCGGGAACAGGGTGAACGGCCTGATAACCCCTATGCGCCCGATGTCAATGGAAGCGGCGGCCGGCAAGAACCCCGTCAACCACGTGGGCAAGCTCTACAACGTCGTCGCTCACCGCGCGGCAGCTAAGATCGTCGAGGAAACGGGGGTTGAGGAAGCGTACGTCAAGCTGCTAAGCCAGATAGGCAGGCCGATCAACGACCCGCTTGTGGCTTACGTAGGCGTGGTAGCCGATGAAAGCAGCTTTGCCAGAGCCAAGGGCGAAATCGAAGGCATCGTTCGCGAACAGCTCGATGGCATCAACAGGTTGCTCTCAGAGTTCGTGGAAGGAAAGGTGCAAATCTTCTAGGAGCGGCGCGTAGCGCTTGGCCAGGTTTATACAGTTCGATCGTAAGATTTAGCTAACCGCCTTCGGTCGCTTCTATAATCCTCCAGTATGTTCTTCACGATTATTTTCACTCGATCCTTTGCCGCTTCTTCCAGCCTCTTGAGCTTCTCAGATATTGCCCACTCGATATCTTCTCGCTTAAAGACGTACACATCTTTCACGCGCGCTAAAGGTTTAACTTCGCTTAACGATAATAATGCTATGTCAAAGGAAGCCAATTCTATGGCGAAGCTATCTGGGAAATCCTGTTCGCATATTATCGCTTTCAAGTTAACTTTATTTTTACTTCTTATTTCTAGAAAGTTTTTTAAATCTTCTGGACGAAGCGTTCCAACGACGGCAACGCCGCTAGCATGAGGTGCGCTTAGCGCGCGATCGAGCGTGCTGAACCTAAGTGCTAGAATCGCCTCCCCCGCCGCCACTTTAAGCATTACGTCCTCCATCACCGAAAGCTCATCCTCTTTTCTTTTAATATATTCTTTCAGCATATTATTTTCCTTTAAAATCATATCAATTTTAATTTTTAATGATTCTATTTCCTTCTCTTTCCTGACTTCGTATGCTTGCACATTTAAAAGCTTCTCATATTGATCTTCCAAAATTTTGATTTTCTCTAACAATTTTTCCCTTTCAAACTCTAGTTTTTGTATCCGTGTGTAAGCATCGTTGAGCTTGTCTATCAAGCTTTCTACGAAAGCCGAACTCGCTCTATCTGTCGGTCTGGGGATGCGCTGCTCGCGCTCTGGTACAAGGCATGCGCGGGACACCTGCCTTATAGCGTCCCATATCGCGAAGCCCTTAGCTACGAGAGCCTCTACTTCTTCAAGCGGAATGCTGAGCCCCAGGCGGCGCACCCTCTCGCGCGCCTCCGCGAGTTTCGGCTGCAGCTGCGAGTAGGCGTTGAGGGCGGCCGCTAAAGCGTCCCTCTGATGCGCGTCCCTCACCTTGAGCTGCTGAACCGAGGAGCTCACGTACTCGCTCACTAGGCGCCTCTTCTCCTCTACAGTCAGCGGCTTCTGAGGGGCGACGAGCGCGGCGTCGAGCATCGCGGCCAGCTTCTTAACGTACTCGGGCGGCGGGGACGCGTCAGTGGCTACGATTACCGGCGTGCCCATCTCTAGGAGGATTCTAGCGACTTGGCCGCGCCCCAGCTCCTTAGCGGAGAAAAGCGCTTTCAGCTCTCCGTTGAGCGTGAGCGCGGCCACGCCTGTGGTTACGCCCGGGTCGATGCCCACTATCAAGTACTCGGGCTCGCTGCGCGCTCTTCTCGGCTGCGATGCGAGAGGCGCGAAGAAGGGCTCGCGCTTTTCGACCAGCTCAACGCGCACTTGGATATCGTGGTCGCGCACGGGTTTCACGAGCCCGAAAAGCTCCTCGCGAGGCGCGTAAACGATGAAAACACTGCGCTCAATACCGTAAGCACTTTTAGATATAAACATATCGTAATCGATGCCTTTAGAATCTAAAATATTTTTAATTTCTTTCGTTTTCAGCAGGATCCTACCCTCTATGTTCCTCCTGTACCGTTCCGCGCTCATTCCCCCCTGGACCGGCTGGCGCCCCCTAGAGACTACAACGCGCGTCTCACCCCTCTCGAACAGCACAAGCTCCGAGCCGACCCCCATGAAGCAGAGCCGCGCGCATACCTCCGCCGCCTGCTCGGGACTCAGCTTCCCGCCCCCCAAGCCGAGCGAGGCGGCTAAAGAGGACAGCTGGTACACTTTGTCGCCGATCGCCGTTACTTGAACCAGCCTCGGCGTGTGCACGGAGGAGTTCAATAGGCTTTGCAGCTCCTCGAGCGAGGGCGCGAGCTCGTACACGTTGTCAATCGCGATCGCGTCCGCGCGCATCCTCTGCGCTAGCGCCAGCAGTTCCGCCAAAGTGGCCGTACCCCTCTCTTTCACAGCCCCATCTACCATCACGACGTAAGCGAAGCGCGGCGCTTTCGTGGAAGTAGGGGCCTCCCCCGGCAGTAGGTCGACGCCTATGATTTTCCTAAACAGCGCGACCCCCCTCCTTCCCCTCGGGGTCTTTCCAGGGGAGACGCGCTATCAAGTTTTTAAGGGCTTTGGTTGTGGTTCACGTGGCTGCGCCCAGCAGGCGCTCTAGCGTGGCCTGAAGATCATAATCTAGGCCGTACTTCCTCTTGAAGAACTTCAGTATCGTTTCGACGTCCCTCTTCAGGTAGTAGAGCGCCGAGGGGTGCGCGCTCGAGACCCATTGCGGCCAGTCGAAGAGCACTGGCTTATCCCCCGCGACGAGCACGTTGTACTCGCTCAAATCCCCGTGCACTACACCGGCACGGTAGGCTTTCCCCACTTCCTCCAATAGCTGCTCCCTAAACGAGATCGCGTCGCTGAGAGGTGGGATTTCGCTGAGCTCTACACCATCTATGTACTCGCACACGACAACGTGGCGGTTCCAGTCCACCGGCTCTGGAACGGATACTCCAGCGGAAAAGAGGATTTTCAGCGCCTCGTACTCGCTCTTGGCCGCAAGCCTCGACTGGTAAAGCCACGATATGTGGCGCCTATCGCCCACGTAAGCTCTCAACCGCCTAGTCTGCCTGAACGACGTGCGACCCACCCGGTGGAACTTTACCGCGACCAGCCTACCGGCTGGAGTGACCCCCTTGTAGACGTCCGATTCCTTGCCCCGACCTACGGGTGATGCCGAAACGCTCTCCAGAACCCCTCTTTTCACTAGCGCGTTTAAAGCCAGGCAGTCGTATCCCCGCGCGGTGAGTATGTAGCCCGTGTAGCTGCCCCTCCACCGCTGGACCAGCCCGAACGAGTGCAGCTTCTTCAGTATCGCGAGAACCTCTTCGGGGTCTAAACC
>JAPWTS010000076.1 GCA_028275925.1 Thermofilales archaeon | reverse complement strand
GGGTTGGAAGGCGAGGCGGGGGTTTATAAACCTTGCCCAGAGTAGACCGAAAGTAAAATTTTCTAATCGAAAAGTTAAAGAAAAGAATAGAGAATACGCAGGAACGCTATAGAGAAAGCGCCGGAGCAGCTAGGCGCGCGCGGGCGGCACCGGGATGCGCAAGCCCAGCACCTCCTCGAGAGCTTTCGCGCTCTCCGCCCACGCCACGTCCCCGAAGAAGCCGGGAGCCCTCGCCTCAACCGCCTTAGCCACCTCCTCGGCGGGTCTCGCGGCGCTCGACAGGAAGCCGCGCACGCCCACCCGCTCGAGCGGTCTCCAGAGGCTGAACCAGCCGGAGCCCACCGCTTTGAGGACCACCTGCGCGCACCCCTCGATCACCCCCGCCGCGAAGTAGAGGGGGTTGACCCCCTCGGGCGCCACGATCTTGTAGAACGCGTCCTCGCCCGCCCTCTCCCTGAGCTCCACCCACACCAAGCCGCCCTCCTCCACCTCCACGCTCACCTCCGGCTCGTGCCCGGCCACGGCGAGCCACGCGCTGTGGAAGACGAGCCTGGAGAACTCCGCCACCCCCCGCGGGTCGCCGCCGGCCGGCCAGAGCCTCTTGAGGTGCGTGAGCGCCGCGAGCGTCACCGCGACCAGGTCGCCGGCGCCCACCCCCAGCCTGTGGAGCTCCCTGTTCACGTCAGCGGGGCTCCCGCAGCGGGCTGCGATCTCCGATACCACGTGGGCGAAGAGCACCTTGGGGATGAGGGGGCGGGGCGCCAGGGCCCGACCCAGCCTGAACGCCAGCCCGCTCACCCGCCCACCACCCCCACGAGCAGCGCCTGCAAGTACCCCCTCATCCGGAGCTCGTCGAGGATGCCCCTCACCCTGCCGTAGGGCAGCCCCAGCGCCCTCGCGATCTCCCCAGCGCTCCTCCTCCCGTCGCAGAGCTTCAGCACCTCCAGCTCCTCCCCGCCCAGCCCGCCCGCCTCGAGGGCCCCGGGAGCGGGGACGGGGATCACGTCGAAGCGGAAGCGCTGGGCTGGGAGCGCCCTAGCGGCCGGAGCCGCGGGAAGCGCGCCGGCCAACCACCTCCTCAGCTCCCCCACCCCGATCCCCTTCGCGGCCGACACGGCGAAGAACTCGAACCCGACCCTCGCCGCGAGCGCCTTGGCCTCCTCGACCCGCTCGGGCGGCGCGGCGTCGGCCTTCGTGAGCACGAGCGCCCGCGCGGGAGCGCCGGACGCTAGGGCCAGCGCGCGCCCGTCAACGCGCGGCTCCGCCGCCCCGTCCACGAGCACGAGAGCGGCGAGCAGCTTCCAAGCCGGCTTGGAGAGGAGGAGCGCGCCGAGCGCGTCGGGGGAGCCGCACACCTCGGCCACGTGGAGGCCGCCCCCCAGCTCGTAGAGCCTGTAGGGCCTCGCCTCGCCGGGCTCCACCGCCAGCTCGGGGAACAGCGCCTTTATCAGCGTCGACTTGCCCGAACCCTTCGCCCCGACGACCAGCACGACCTCCTGCAAAGCCACCCGGGGAAGCGCCGCGCGCTCCTTAATTACTGTAGCGCTCACGCCGCGCGGCTAGGGCTTCACGACCACCTTGACCTGCCCCCTCTCCAGCGACTTCTCGAAGGCTTCGGGAGCCCTCGCCAGCCCCTCGAACACGGCCGTGATCTCGGGCTTCACGACCCCCCTCTTCAGCAGCTCGATCGCCTCGCGGAACTCCCTGAAGGTCCCGCACCTCGTCCCCACGATCCTCACCTCCTTCACGACCGCGATCGTCGAGTTGAACGCGGCCGAGCCCCCCGGCGTGGACTTGAGGTGGACGGTGCCGCGCGGCCTCACCGCCCCCACCGCCAGCTCGAGCGCGGAGGGGTCGCCCGAAACCTCGAACACGGCGTCGAACCCCAGCCCTCCCCGCGTCCTCCTGCTCGCGTACTCTCTCAGCTCGTCGGCGAACACGACATCAGCCGCGTACCGCTCGGCGATCCTGACCTTGGGGCTGCCCCGCCTGGCGACGGCGACCGGCTCGAAGCCGAGGTGCTTGAGGAGCTGGAGCAGCATCACCGCCAAGTTCCCCGTGCCGATGACCGCCACCGAGTCCCCCGCTTTCGGCGGGGCCTGCCTCAGCGCGTTCAGCAGAGCGGCGAGCGGCTCCACCTCAGTCGCCACCACGGCGTCGAGGCCCTCCACCGGGTGCAGCGCCTCCGGGGGTGCGGCGAAGCGCTCGGCGAAAGCCCCGTCGAAATCGATGCCCAGCGTCCTCTTGCTCGGGCAGTGCGTGTAGAGCCCCTCCCTGCACGCTTCGCACTTCCAGCAGGGGAAGTTGATCTCGGGGACGACGAGCCTCCCCCTCAGCCCCTCGGGCCCCTCCACGACCACGCCCGCCGCCTCGTGGCCTGGCACCAGCGGCCTCTTGAAGAGGGGGTACGTGCCGAGGTAGAACGCCTTGTCGGTTCCGCACACGCCGACGGCAACCGTCCTTACGAGCGCCCAGCCCTCCGGGGGCCGGGGCTCCGCCACCTCCTCAACCCTCAGCTCGCGCGGCCCGTGGAGGACGGCGGCGAGCAAGCACCTCACCCGAGCCCCGCCAGCAGCTTGAGGAGCGGGTACTTCTCGACGGCGGCGGAGTCGATCATGTCCCACACGATCCCGCGCGGCTTCCTGTAGCCGCCCTCCGCCTTCAGCAGCTCGCTGGGCGTGGCGATGTAGTCAGCCGGCACGTCGTGGATCTCCATCGGGACCTGCGCCACCACCTGCACGTCGTGCACGAGCGTGAGGACGGGCGTCGAGTCGTCGACAGCTCCGAGCTCCCTCAGCACCGCGTACTCGAGGTCCTGCTGCCCGTCGCCCCGCCCCAGGCGGCCGCCCCGCTTGTCCACAGCCAGGCTTCCGGCGAGGAAGAGGTCGACCTCCACACCCTCGAGCACCCTCACGCGCGAGCCGTAGACTAAGGAGCCGCGCGGGCTCGCCGCCGCCCTGAGCGCCCCCTTCGGGACCGACGAGCCGTCCACGATCACGAAGCCGCGGAAACCGGGCACCATCATGACCAGCCGCTTACCCCTCTGGAGCGCCTCCTCCCTGAGCGGCTGCAGCGGCGCGTCGAGCGTCGAGTAGACGGTCTCCGCGTCGAGGAAGAAGCTCTTCTTCACCACCTTCATCGAAGCCACCCTCGCACCAGCGAAGATGGGGATCCTGCCCCGGCACGGCCTCGGCGTCGCGATCTTCCTAGCGTCGAGCTCGCGCCAGATCTCCTCCCTCAGCTGCGCTTTGAGCTTAGCGGCTTCCGGCATCGTACCGCCCCCCGAGCCCTCGCTTATATGCACAGCGCGCCGGCGGGACCGTTTATTTTGATTCCATCATACGCCGGTAATAGGGGGTCGCCCAGCACCCTCTTTAAGCCCCCGCCGCTAGCAGAATCCATGCCGAAGAGGGGGGTGAGGAGGAGCGGGGACGACCCGCCCGGCGAGGAGCCCCGCACGTACATCGTCTCGTTCCACATCCCGAAGGCTCTGCTGGACGCGCTGGATCGGCTGGTGGAGATGGGCGTGTTCAACAACCGGAGCGAGGCGATCCGCACCGCCCTCTTCAACCTCCTCCGCGAGCACAGGGACGTACTCGAGCGGAGGCAGATGATGCTCGGGTACAGGTGAGCGCGCACCGAACATCCCTTACCGTTTTTCCCGCTGGCTCGAAGAGCCTAAGCTTTCCCTCTCCGGGCAGCGGTACGTAGACGCGTAGCGATGCCCACTACTCAGGCGTTTTCTCGAAAGCCGCGTGCGCGCCGCTAAGCTTAAGCCGCTTCCGCGCGCATGCGCTTGTGGCGCCGCCGTCCGTCAAGGTTTGCAGCCCCGAGGAGGCCCGCCGGATAGACGCCGAGGCGTCGGAGAAGTTCGGCGTCGACCCCCTGCTCCTCATGGAGGACGCGGGCACGGCGGTGTACGAGGTCGTCAGGAGGTGCTTCGGCTGCGCGGGGCGGCGCGTGGCGGTCGTCGCGGGCACCGGCAACAACGGCGGGGACGCGATGGTGGCTGCTCGCAGGCTCCACGCCGCCGGCGCAGAGGTGCGGGTCGTCGTGGTCGGCGACCCGGCGAGGATGACTGAGCTCGCGGGGAAGCAGCTCGAGCTCCTCCAGAGGATCGGCGTGCCGGTCGCCCACGCGAGGGGCGAGGGCGAGCTCGGCGCGCTGAGGGAGGCGCTGGAGTGGTGCGAGGTGGCGGTGGTCGGCCTCATCGGGCTCGGGCTCAAGGGCGAGGTTAGAGGCGTGTACAGGGCGGCGATCGAGCTCGTGAACGGGTGCGGGAAGCCGGTTGTGAGCGTCGACATCCCATCGGGGGTCGACCCGGGCAGCGGGCTGGTGCGCGGCGTCGCGGTGAAGTCTGCGGCGACCGTCACCTTCGGGGCGCCCAAGATCGGGAACGTGCTATACCCGGGCTTCCACTACTGCGGGAAGCTCTACGTTTCGAGGCTCTCCTACCCTCCCCAGCTCTTCGAGGGGGTGAGCGTGGAGCTGAACGCGCCCGTGCCGCCGCCGGAGAGGGTGAGGTGGGGGCATAAGGGGACGTTCGGCAAGTTCCTCGCCGTCGCGGGCGCCCGCTACTATTACGGCGCGCCCTACTACGTCTCCTACTCGTTCCTGAAGGCCGGGGGAGGCTACTCGCGCCTCGCCGCGCCCAAGTCCGTGGTGCCCTTCGTAGCGGCCAAGTGCAGCGAGGTCGTCTACGTGCCCCTGGAGGAGACGGGGGAGGGGACGATCGCGCTATCAAACCTCGATCGCTTGCTCGAGCTGGTCGCCGAGTACGGCATCGACATCGCGGCGGTCGGCCCGGGAACCTCGCTGAACGAGGAGACCCAGCAGCTCGTCAGGGAGCTGGTGGCTAGGCTCGAGGTCCCCGTCATCGTGGACGGGGACGGGATAACGGCCATCGCGCGGGATCCCGACGCCGTGAAGGGGAGGAGGGCGCCGACGATCATCACCCCCCACCTCGTCGAGTTCTCGCGCTTAACGGGGCTCAAGCCGGCCGAAGTGCAGGAGGACCCGGTGGGCTCGCTGAGGAGGGCTTGCAGGGAGCTCAACGCGTACATCGCGCTCAAGGGGGCGCACACGCTCGTCGGCTACCCGGACGGGAGGGTTTACGTGAACATGACGGGGAACCCCGGGATGGCGAAAGCCGGCTCGGGCGACGTGCTGACCGGAACGATCGCGGCGATGCACGGGATCGGGTACCGCGACCCCGGCCTCGCCGCGAGGATGGGCGTGCTCGTCCACGGGCTAGCGGGCGACCTGGCGGCGGAGGAGCTCGGCGAGGACGGGGTCACGCCCGACGACGTATTGGCGAAGCTCCCGGCAGCCGTCCGCATCCTGCGCGAAGAGCCGCAGCGCATCCTCGAAAAGTACTTCCCCACCGAGATCTAGCGCGGGGAGCTCTGGCAAGGGCGGATTCGCGCTGAACCGCGAGCGCTCCGCTCAGGAAAAGCTTTTGAAAGCGGAGCCGGCGAGGAGGAGGCGCAGCGATGTGGCACGCGCTGAGGGTCGAGGAGGTTTTCCAGAAGCTGGGCACCGGGCCTAGCGGCCTCAGCGAGGGGGAGGCGGCGAGGAGGCTGCGCGAGTACGGGCCCAACGAGATCGCGGAGAAGCGGGTCAGCCCCATCGCGATGTTCCTCAGGCAGTTCAAGAGCTTCCTGGTCTACATACTGCTCGCCGCCGCGGCGCTCTCCGTCCTCCTCGGCGAGGTGCTGGACGCGGTTCTGATAGCGGCGATCCTCGTGCTCATGGGTTTCGCGGGTTTCCTCCAGGAGTACAAGGCGGAAAGGGCCGTCGAGAAGCTGAAGGAGATGGCGGCTCCCCGCGCGAAGGTCGTGAGAGGCGGTGCCGTTCAGCAGGTCGATGCGAGGGAGCTCGTTCCCGGCGATATCGTCCTACTGGAGGAGGGCGACAGGGTCCCGGCTGACCTTAGGCTGATCGAAGCTGAGGAGCTGGAAGTGGACGAATCGCCCCTCACGGGAGAGAGTGTGCCTGTCGAGAAGGATCCAGAAGCGGTCCTCCCCCCTGAAGCGCCGGTTTACGAGCGGGTGAACATGGCGTTCATGGGCACCTACGTCGTGCGCGGAAAGGGCAAGGGC
Organism: Thermofilales archaeon; assembly: GCA_028275925.1. Classification (GTDB taxonomy): domain Archaea; phylum Thermoproteota; class Thermoprotei; order Thermofilales; family Thermofilaceae; genus JANXEW01. The sequence continues at coordinate 1,869 of JAPWTS010000076.1, read as the reverse complement.
GTCGTCGTCGCGACGGGCATGTCGACCGAGCTGGGCAAGATCGCCGCCAGCCTGGAGGAGGTGGAGGCCGAGAGGGCGCTGTTCGAGGTGGAGCTCGACCGCTTCGGGAAGTGGATCGGCGGCGTCCTCCTAGCCCTCTGCGCCGCCGTCTTCCTCCTGATGGTCGTCCGGGGCGGCAGCCCCTTGGATTCGCTGCTCACCGCCGCGGCGCTCGCCGTCGCGGCGGTGCCCGAGGGGCTCCCAGCGATCGCCACGGCCATCCTGGCGGTCGGGGCGCTGAGGATGGCCGCGAGGAACGCGATCGTGAGGAAGCTGGCCGCCATCGAGACCTTGGGGGCCTGCAACGTGATATGCAGCGACAAGACGGGGACGATAACGAGGGGCGAGATGAGCGCGCGCCGAGCCTTCGTCGACTTCAGGGACTTGAGCCTCGAAGGCAGGCTCGAGGCGGGGGGCGACCTCCTCGACAGCAGCAGCCTCGGGAAGCTGCTGTGGATGTGCGCGATGTTCTCGGACGCCGAGGTGGAGGAGGTCGGCGGGAGGGTGGTGGTCAGGGGGCAGCCGACGGAGGCGGCGCTGAAGGAGCTCGCCCTTAGGGCCGGCTTGCGGGACGGGAGGTACCCGAGGCTGAGGACCATCCACTTCGACAGGGTTAGGAAGAGGAAGAGCACGCTCCACGAGCTCCCCGACGGGCGGGTCTTCGTCGCGGTCTTCGGGGCCCCCGAGCTGCTCCTGGAGAGGTGCACATCGATCGAGGTCGACGGCAAGGTCGTGCCGCTAACGCCGGAGGTGAGGGAGGCGGTGCTGCGCGCCATCGCCGACTACGCTTCGAGGGGCTATAGGACGCTGGGGGCGGCGTACAGGGTCGGGGGGCGGGAGCTCGCGGAGGCAGAGGTCGACGAGGTCGAGCGCGACCTGACCTTCCTGGCGGTGCTCGCGATCAGCGACCCGCCGAGGGAGGGCGTGCGCGAGGCGGTCGAAGCCGCCAGGCGGGCCGGGATCCGAGTCGTGATGGTCACCGGGGACCACGAGCTGACCGCCGCCGCCATCGCGAGGGAGATAGGCCTCGACGCGGGCGAGGTCGTTAGCGGGGCGCAGCTCGACAGGATGAGCGACGAGGAGCTGGAGCTCGCCGCGGAGAGGGTCAACGTGTTCGCGAGGGTCACGCCCAACCACAAGCTCCGCCTGGTGAAAGCCCTGAAGAAGAGGGGCTACGTGGTCGCGATGACGGGCGACGGGGTCAACGACGCGCCGGCGCTCAAGGCCGCGGACGTGGGGGTGGCGATGGGGGTCCGCGGCACCGACGTGGCGAAGGAGGTCTCCGACCTCATCCTCGCCGACGACAACTTCGTGACGATCGTGGAGGCGGTGAAGCAGGGGAGGATCATATACGAGAACGTGAAGAAGCCCATCGACTACCTCCTATCCTGCAACCTGGGCGAAGTGTTCGCCGTCATGGCCGCCGAGCTGCTCGACCTCCCGACCCCCCTGACCGCGGCCCAGATCCTTTGGGTGAACCTGGTGACGGACTCCCTACCGGCCTTCGCGCTCGGACTCGAGCCGGAGGAGCCGGGCATCATGGAGCGGCCGCCGAGGGGCAAGGGCGAGCGCTTGATCACCCCCGCGAGGATCGCCGCCTACGCCGCCATAGGAGCCCTCACCGCCGGCTTGACCGTCTACATGCTCCGCGCCTTCCTGCCCCTCGGCGTGAAGGTTGCCAGGACAGCCGCCTTCGGGGTCTTCACGCTGGGCGAGGTGCTCAGAGCGCTGGCTTTCAGGAGCGAGCGCCTCCCGCTCGTCAAGCTCAAGACGACCAACAAGCTGCTCTTCGCGAGCGTCGCGGCGGGTGCGGCGCTGTCCCTAGCGCCC
>JAPWTS010000009.1 GCA_028275925.1 Thermofilales archaeon | reverse complement strand
AGCCCCTGCACTCGTTAAGTCCCTGGGTGTGGTTCCGCGTCGCGAGATCCACCGTAGCGGGGCTCAGCACCCTCGCGCCGAATGTACCCTTGTTCAGCCACATTTGGGCGTAGAGGGCGAGGTCGCGGGCGGTGGAGAAGAGGCCCGCGTGCCCTGCGACGCCGCCCATGAACCACGCGTTCTCGTCGTGGACCTCGCCCTTCAGGATCCGCTTCCTCAGCCTGCAGTACTCGGTGGCCGCGGCCCTCTCCCTCAGCTCGGGCGGCGGGTTGAACATTGTATCCCTCATCCCCAGCGGCTCGAACACGAGCTCTCTCGCGAGCTCGTCGAGCGGCTTCCCCGCGACCAGCTCGGCGATCCTGCCCAGCAGGATGAAGCCGAGGTCGCTGTACACGACCTTCGTCCCCGGCTCGTACTCCAGGTTGAGCCCCGCGATGTAGCCGTACGCGTCCTCCCTCCTCCCGAGGAGCGAGTAGAGCGGGGCGTAGGCGGGGAGGCCGGAGGTGTGGGTGAGGAGGTGCCAGACCGTCACCTTCCTCTTCGGCCCCTCGCCGAACGCTGGGAAGTAAAGCGAGACCGGGTCGTCCAAGCTCAGCTCGCCTTTTTCCGCGAGCCTCAGGATCACGGGCGTGGTGGCCACCACCTTCGTCAGGCTGGCGAGGTCGAACACGGTTTCTAACGTCATGGGCCGGCGCTCCGGGTAGAGCTGCGCGTAGCCGAAGGCCTTGAAGTACGCGATCCTGCCGCGCCTCGCCACCAGCAGGACGGCTCCGGGGAAGCAGCCCGCGTCGACGAGCCGCTGGACGAGGCGGTCGACGAGCTCCAGCCTCTCGGGGTCGAAGCCGAGCTCCTCCGGCTTCCCGCTCGGCAGCACGGGCGGCAGGGGGGTCAGCGATATAAATCGGCAGCGCGCGCGAGCCGCGTGGGCGGCGGGGAGCTGCTGATCGCAGTGGACGGGGGCGGCAGCGGCTCGAGGGCGCTCGTCTTCGACGGGGAGGCGAGGGTTTACGCGTCGTTCGCAGGCCCTCCCCTCAACTACGCGGCGCTGGGGCGTGAGAGCTTCCTGAGGAACCTCAGAGCCCTCCTGCGGCCCGCGCTGGAGCTCTGCGGGGGGCGCGCGGCCGGCTACGTGCTCAGCCTGGCCGGGGTCTCGGCCTTCAGGGGGGAGGTGGAGGCTCTGCTCGAGAGAGAGCTGGGGGCGCGCGTCTGGCTGCTCACCGACATCGAAGCCGTGTACATGGCAGCCGCCCGCGGCAGGGACGCGATCGTCGTCTCCTCGGGGACCGGCTCCTTCGCCTACGGCCGGAGGAGGGGTAGGGCCGCGAGGGCGGGCGGCTGGGGCTACATCTTCGGCGACGAGGGCAGCGCCTACTGGATCGGGAGGGAGCTGGTTCGGCGGACCCTCGCCTGCTACGACGGGAGGGAGGAGTGCGGCGAGCTCGTGGACCTGCTGCTCCGGCGGCTGGGAGCTTCGACGGTCGAGGAGGCGGTGGGGAAGCTGTACAGGGAGTACGCGGCGCCGAGCAAGACGGCCGAGCTGGCCAAGCTCGCCTGCGAGGCCGCGGTGCTGGGGTGCGAGGCGGCCTCGCGGGTCATCGAGGAGGCTGCGCGGGAGCTCGAGCGGATGGTGTCGGCCGTCGAGCGGCGGCTCGGCTTCGAGGAGCCTCCCACCGTCTACGGGACGGGCGGCGCCCTGCTCGGGTGCAAGCCGCTGGCCGAGGCGCTGAAGAGGCTCGTGGAGGCGAAGGGCAGGATGTTCCGCTTGAGCGAGACGCCCGCGCTGGCCGGCTGTGTCCTCCACTACCTCTCCCTGAAAGGGCTGGGGCCTGAGGAGCTGGAGAGGGTGAAGGTTGAAATACCGCCTCCGCTGCCGACCGCCGAGGCGCCGTGACGGGCGAGCGGTCGGTCTTCGAGCTCCTCTCGAAGCTCGAGACGGAGCAGAGGAACCCGGCCAGCGAGCGGCTCAGCGAGATGGATACGATCGAGATACTGAGGGTGATCAACGAGGAGGACAAGAAGGTGGCTTACGCGGTGGAGAAGGCTCTGCCGGAGATCGCGAAGCTCGTCGACGCGATCGTCGAAGCGGTGAGGAGCGGGGGCCGCTGGATCTACGTGGGCGCTGGGACGAGCGGCAGGCTGGCTGCGATCGACGTGGCGGAGCTCCTCTCAACGTACGACGTGGGGCCCGAGGTGGTGGAGGCGCTGGTGGCGGGGGGCCCGGGGGCGATGGTGAGGCCGATCGAGGGCGCCGAGGACGACGAGGAGATGGCGGTGCGGGAGCTGAAGGCGAGGAGGCTCTGCGAGAAGGACGTGGTGGTCGGGATTAGCGCGAGCGGGCGGACGCCCTACGTGGTCTCGGCCTTGAGGTACGCGAAGAGCGTGGGCGCGAAGACGGCCATCATAACGTGCGTCGAGAACTCGCCCGCAACCGAGTACGCAGACATCAAGGTGGTGGTGAAGACGGGGCCGGAGGTGATCACGGGCTCGACGAGGATGAAAGCGGGGACGGCGCAGAAGATGGTCTTGACGATGCTGAGCACGGCGGTCATGGTGAAGCTGGGGAGGGTGTACGGGAACCTGATGGTCGCGCTCCAGCCCGTCAGCCAGAAGCTGAGGGAGAGGGCGAAGAGGATAATCATGATGGAGGCAGGCGTCAGCTACGAGGAGGCCTCCCGGATCCTCGAGGAGGCCGGGTACGACGTGCCGGCCGCGATCGTCATGGCGGTGGCCGGCGTCGGCTACAGGGAGGCGGTCGAGCTGCTCAAGCAGGCCAACTACATCCCGACGAGGGCCATAGAGCTGGCGAAGAAGCTGAAGGGTGGGAGGGGTTGAGGGTCGGCTTGGGGGCGGACAGGAGGGAGGAGCTGGCGCGCGCGCTGCGGGGGAGGCGGGTCGGCCTCGTCGCGAACCAGACCAGCTTCAACTCGTCGATGGAGCACATCGTCGAGGTCGCTGGGGAGCACGCGCGCGTCGAGGTCGTCTTCACGCCCGAGCACGGCCTGTGGGGCGCCGCTGCCGCCGGCGAGTTCGTCCGCTCGGGCTTCGACGGGGAGTTCGGGGTGAGGGTTTACAGCCTCTACGGCGAAAACCTCGAGCCGCCCGTTGAGGAGCTGCAGAAGCTGGACCTCGTCGTCTACGACGTCCAGGATCTGGGCCTCCGCTGGTACACCTACGTTTCTACGCTGTACTACGTCGAGAGGGCTTGCGCGAAAGCGGGGGTGCCGCTCCTCGTGCTGGACAGGCCGAACCCGCTCACCGGCGTTGCCACCGAGGGGCCGGTGCTGAAGCCGGAGTACAGGTCCTTCGTGGGGGTTGCGAGCATCCCGGCGAGGTACGCGCTGACGCCCGGCGAGCTGGCCCTCTACTACTCGAGGGTGGAGGGGTTGAACTGCGAGGTGCGGGTGCTCGAGCTCGAAGGGTGGCGGCGCAGCATGTGGTTCGACGAGACGGGGCTCCCCTGGATCCCCACGTCGCCGAACATCCCGAACCTCGAGACAGCGCTAGTGTACGCTGGCGCGTGCATGCTCGAGGGCACGAACCTATCGGAGGGGCGCGGCACCGCCTCACCCTTCCTCCAGTTCGGCGCCCCATGGGTTAAAGCGAGGAAGCTGGCGCGCGCCCTCAACGAGGAGGGGATCCCCGGCGCCGCGTTCAGGCCAGTGAAGTTCGTCCCCACCGCCAGCAAGTACAGGGGGCAGCTCGTCAGCGGCGTCTACGTGCACGTGGTGGACCGGAGCACGTTCAAGCCCTTCACCGCGTTCGTCAGGATCCTGCGGAGGATCAGGGAGATGTACGGGGAGTTCGAGCTGCTGACGAGGGAGGCGGAGCGCGAGGTCGAGTACGTCAAGGACTACACCGCCTGGTCGACGGGGGCGAGCAGGTACGTGATCGACTACCTGGCCGGCACGAGCGAGGTTAGGGAGTGCATCGAGGGCCGCGCCGACGTGGAGGGGGCGGAGGAGCGCTGGAGGAGGGAGCGGAGGCGCTACCTGGAGAAGGCCGCGGAGAAAGGCGTGCTGCTGTACGAGCCGCGCTCGCTGCCGCTCGGCTAGAGCTCCCTCAGCACCTGCCTCAGCTGCTCGCTGGGGGCCATCAGCGCTTGAGCGTACTTGAAGCCCGACTCGATCCCCCTGATCCTGAAGAGGCAGGTGTAGTACTCGATGTAGGGGAAGCCGGTCTCCCCCCTGGCGAACGCGTAAGCGCTCGCCGCCTCCCTCCACACCTCGAACGCGTCGCTGATGTCCACGTAGACGTTGGGGCGGAAGCCGCGCGGGTCCTCCCAGTTTTCCGCGAAGAAAACCCTGCGGACCCGGTGGGCCGGCTTCTCGCGCTTGACGGCCGGCAGGGCCGCGTAGAAGAGCGCGTCCACCACGTTCCTGTACGTGTTCCTGTGGTCCCTGTGGATGCTGCCCCTCCAGTGGGTGACCAGGATCTCGGGCCTGTACTCCCTGATCAGGTCGCAGAGCCGGAACTTCACCTCGCCGCTCACCGGCAGCTCCCCGTCCCTGTAGGGCAGGAAGACCGGCTTGGCGCCCAGGATCCTCGCCGCCTCCTCAGCCTCCCTGCGCTTCTGGGCCGCGTACTCCTCCTCCGAGAGCTTCGGGTGCCCCCTCTCCCCCAGCGTCATGTGGACGATGACGACCTCGTGGCCGGCCCGCGCGAGCTTCGCGATGAGGCCGCCGCACGTGACCTCGGCGTCGCCCGCGTGCGCGCCCACGACCATCAGCTTGACCATCGCGGCCACCCTACAGCCTCCTCCTCATGACGTAGTACCTGCGCGTCACCCTGAAGCCGAAGCGCGAGTAGAGCCTCGCGGCCCGCTCGTCCGTCCAGAGGACGAACGCGTTGTGGATGCCTCTCTTCCTCATCTCCCACAGGCAGCGCGCCAGGAGCACCGTGCCGATGCCCCTCCCCCTCGCGTCCTCGCGGACGCCGAAGGGGCCGAAGTGCGCCCCCGGCCTGTGCCAGTTGTAGTCCTCGCTGTGCCAGTACTGGCAGTAGCCCAGCACCTCGCCGCCCTTCACCGCCACGAGGATCTGGCCCTTCTCGCAGCCGCTCTGCAGCAGCTCGAGCGCGTGCCTGTACCAGTCGGCGGGGAAGCTGCGCTCGAGGAACTTGAGGAAGGGGTAGATGTCGCGGGTTTCGAGCGGGCGGACCTCCACCCCCTCGCTCTCGAGCTTGCGCTCCAGCTCCTCCACCTCGGGCGGGGGCGCGTAGTCGGGCCACAGCTGGGCGTCCATGCTCAAAGCCTCGTAAACCCTCTCGAATCCGTGCCGCTCGAGCAGCTGGAGCAGCCACCCGTACCTGTCGGGGTCGACGCCGGGGAAGAAGTAGTTGGGCGTGTAGGTGGCGAACCACACGATCCTCCTCCCCCTCGCCCTGAAGAAGGCGAGCGCCTCCTCCACCAGCCTGTCGCCCACCTCGGGGCGCTGGGGCTCGAAGGCGAGCGCGGTGATCCACCCGTGCTCCTCCTCCAGCCCCCGGTAGAAGAGCGGGTACCTCCTCACGAGGCACAGCGCGAAGCCCTCAACGCCCCCCTCGCCGCGCGCCACCTTCAACCCCTCGGCCTCGAAGTTCGGGTCCAGCAGAACCTTGCGCTCGAAGACCTTCAAGTCCACGGGATCGTACCTGAGGAGCTTGTTCCACGACCGCACGACGGCCTCCTCGTCTCCCGGCTTGTACGCCCCGATCTCAGGCATGCAGCCTATTGGGGGCGGAGGGAAATATGCGTAACCGCCGGTGACGCGCGGATCTTCGCCGAAGGCTCCCGCCTTCCAGCCGCCGGCTAGCCCCCCTGCTCGCGCTCCCACTCGAAGATCAGAACGAGCTTCTGGGGCGCCGCTCTCGGCCGCTCCCCGCCGCCCACCAGCCTGTACTCGACGAGGGCGCCCTCCTCGAGCTCCTCGACCCTGACCGCGCCCACCCTGTAGCCGCGCTCCTCCACGAGCCGCGCCAGGTCGTCGAAGTAGTCGTAGTAGCCGCACGTGAGGCAGAAGTGGCCCTCGAACTCCGCCACGAAACCGTCCTCCAGCCACTCGACGACCCTCACGCGCGCCTCCGCCCCGTGGTACCTGTTGAACTCCTCGACCGCCCCCTCGACAGCCTCCCGGAAACCGCCCACGCTCGCTCGGGGCGGGAGCGCTTTAAAAGCTCCCGCTAGCCCTGCCTGCCCCCTCCTGCTTGGCTTTGCTTCGGAGGAGCCCGGCGAGGAGCGCGATGTAGACTCTCAGCTTGTAGTAGTACTTGATGAGGTCCTCCCTCCCCGTCTCCAGGTACTCCTTGTAGATGAGGTCGGAGATCCGGTCGAGCTCCCTCACGTCCTCCGCGGTCACGTCGTCCTTCTCGAGCAGCTCGAGAAGCCTCCTCCTCACCTCCTCCGTGTAGTACTTGCTCCTCGCGGGCGGTAGCGCCGCGGCGAGGAAGCCGCGGAGCGCCACCTTCTCGGGCTCGCTCACCACCCCCTTCGCCGCCAGGAACTCGATGAGCGTCTCGCCGAAGCCCTGCAGCGCCCGCTCCACGCTCGCGACCCTGAACTTGAGGTCGGCAACCTCCACCTTCACGCTCCTTATCTCGCTGCTTAACTCGCTCCTCGCGCTGCCCAGCTCACTCCTTAAACCGTTTATTTCACCGTATAATTCCTCGATTTCTCCATGTAGTTCTTTTTTCACGCTTTCGATTTCTGCGTGTAATTCTTTTCTTAAATCTCCAATTTCTTTATGCATTTCTCTTCTTAAATCTTCAATCTCATTGCGTATTTCTTTCTTCGAACTCTCGATTTTAACGCCGAACTCGCTCCTCAGATCCGCCCTAACCTTCTCGATCTCCCTCTTGAGCGTGAAGTACACTAGAACTATCGCCAGCGCTGTCAACGGCGCCTGCGCTGCGAGGGAGCTCAGCACGGTGCTCCAATCGAGCACGAGGCTGCTGCCGCATGCTTCGTGAAAAATCTTTCGGGCTTGCGCAGCGCTCCCCAATGCGCGAGAGGCTCCGGCTTCGCCAGCTGGAAGTTTTCGGGTGGGGGCGCTTAAGGGCGCTGCCGCCTTTTGCTGAGCAGCTTCAGCACGGGTATCTCCTCTATCTGCTGGGGGGTGAGCAGGTCCCAGTAGATGCCTTCGGGCCTCTTGAGCGGCGCGCGCACCTCTAGGACCCTCGTCGGCGTGAACACGAGGTTGACGGGGACGTCGTGCTTCTCGAGGGGGACTCGCTCGACGATCTGGAGGTCGTGGACGGTGGTGGCTATCGGTGTGTCGTCGGAGACCGCCCCGAGCTCCTTGAGGATCGCGAACTCGAGGTCGGAGAAGCCGCCGCCCTTCCCCACCCTCCCGCCGTCGGGGCTCACCGCGACGCTCCCGGCGACCTTCAGGTCGACGCTCGGCACGCTGTCGAGCACCTGCTTCCCGTACTTGAAGGCGCCCCTGATCGTCGCCGCCTCGCTGTACGCGCTGCGGGGTATCCGCGAGGGGTCGAGCACGAGGAACCCGCTCCTCAGCCTCGGCGAGGCCATGACGACGATCTTGCCGTAGTGCAGCGCGGCCTCCCGCACCGGCCTCTGCGGCGAGTCGGGGTTGCAGAAGACCACTTCGGCGCGCTGGAACACCCTGGATCTGACCAGGAGCGCGGCCGCCTGCTCGGCGCCCGCGAAGTTCGGTATGCGCCCCTGCACCGGGAAGGGCGGCCTCGCCACCCCCCGCTCGACGAGCAGCCTCCAAACGCGCTCCCTAATCTCCCTCTTCTCGCTCTTCGCGTCGCCGGCCACGCGTAGGCTCCGCGGGGAGCGCAGTTAACGCTGACGCCGGCTCAACCCGGTTGCCGCGCTCAAAAAGAGGCCCGGTGGGTCTGATGGGGGCGTTGGAGGAAGCTCACCGCGCCGAGCTGAGGGGTTCGCGGAAGCCGAGGGCGGTGCCCCGCCGGCGGAGCCTTAGGCAGCAGCAAAGGATATCTTCCACCCGCCGCGTGTGCGCGCAATGTCGGGGGACGAGCTCGCGATCCTCGTCGGGGGGCCCGCCGGCTCGGGGGTTTTCGCGACCGGGACGATAGCCGCTAAAGCCCTCGTGTACCACGGGTACAGCGTTTTCGCGACGAACGAGTACCCCAGCCTGATCAGGGGCGGGCACCAGTGGTTCCTCGTCGCGGCCAGGTGGGAGGGGAGCGCGATGGCCCACCGCAGGCGGCTCGACGCGATCCTCGCCCTCGACGAGCGCACGGTGGAGCTTCACGCCGGGAGGCTGAAAGAGGGGGGCTTCGTCGTGTGCGACGAGAGGGTCGCCGCCCGCTCGCGGGCCGGCAACGTCGTGGCGCTACCCCTCTCCGAGCTCGTGGAGGAGCTCGGGGCGCCGCCCGTCGCGGTCAACGTGGCCGGCCTCGCCGCCCTCTTCGGGGTGCTCGGCGGCAACCTCGAAGCGCTGCTCGCGGCCATCCGGAGCTACTACCGGGGCCGGGAGAAGACCGCCGAGGTCAACGCGAGGGTGGCCGAAGCCGGGTACAGGGAGGGCGCGAAGCTCTCCGGGCGCGCGAGCTTGAAGCTGAGGTACGCGCCGAGGGGGAAGAGGCTCCTCCTCGACGGGAACTCCGCGGTCGCGCTGGGCCTGCTCGCGGGCGGGCTCAGCTTCTTCGCGGCCTACCCGATAACCCCGGCCTCCCCCATCCTGCACTTCCTCGCAGAGGTCCAGCGCGAAGCGGGGGTCGCCGTGGTGCAGGCGGAGTGCGAGCTGGCGGCGGTCAACATGGCGATCGGCGCAGCCTTCGCCGGGGCGCGCGCCGCCGTCGCCACCTCGGGGCCCGGCTTCTCGCTCATGGCGGAGTCGCTGGGGGAGGCGGCGATGACCGAGACGCCCCTCGTGATAGTCGACGTCCAGAGAGCGGGGCCGAGCACGGGCTTGCCCACGCACACGGCGCAGGGGGACCTGCGCTTCGCGATCCACGCCTCGCACGGGGAGTTCCCGCGCGTCGTGCTCGCGCCGGGGGACCCGGTGGAGGCCTACGAGCTCGCCTGCGAAGCGCTCAACATCGCGTGGCGGTACCAGGTCCCCGTGATACTCCTCTCAGACAAGTTCCTGGGCGAGAGCTACTGGACCGTCGACCGCCTGCCCGACGTCGGGCCGGAGGAGGGGCCCGTGGTGAGGGGGAGAGCGCCGCCAGGCTACGCCCGCTACAGGATCACGGAGAGCGGCGTCTCGCCGATGGCGCTGCCCGGCACCGAGGGCGCGAGGGTTTACGCGAACACGAACGAGCACGACGAGCTGGGCTTCCTCACGACCGACCCGGACGTCGTCAAGGCGATGCAGGGCAAGCGGTGGAGGAAGCTGGCCGCGCTCAAGGAGGAGGCGGAGAAGCGCGGCGTGAAGGAGTACGGGGAGGGGAGGGTGGCGCTGCTCGTGTGGGGCTCCACCAAGTGCGTCGCGATGGAGGCTTTGAGGGAGCTGGATGGCGTGAAGCTCGTCCAGGTCGTCTGGCTCGAGCCCTTCCCCGCCGAGGCGGTGCGCAGGGCGGTGGGGGAGCGCCGGCTCCTCGTGGCCGAGAACAACGCGAGGGGGCAGCTGGCCTCCCTCGTGAGGGAGCACCTGCTGCGCGAGCCGGACGCCGTCCTGCTGAGGTACGACGGGAGGCCGCTCGACCCGGAGGAGCTGGCGGAGTTCGTGAAGGCGAACGCGGGGTGAGGGGCGTGGCGCGCGCCTTCGATACGGGCGTGAGGCCGCAGTGGTGCCCCGGCTGCGGCAACTACGGGGTTCTAGCTGCGGTGAGGGGCGCGCTCGCGGAGCTGGGCCTCCGGCGCGAGGAGGTCGTCGCGGTCGCCGGCATCGGCTGCCACGGCCGCGTGACCGAGTACCTGGACGTGAACGCCTTCCACGCGATCCACGGGCGCGCGGTGCCCGTCGCGGAGGGGGTGAAGCTCGCCAACCCGAAGCTCACGGTGCTCGTGCACACGGGCGACGGGGACGCGTACGCGATCGGGCTCAGCCACCTCCTCCACGCGGCCCGGAGGAACGTGGGGATCAAGGTGATCGTGCACAACAACATGGTTTACGCGCTCACAACCGGCCAGGCGGGGCCCACGACCCCGCGCGGCCTCAGGACGAGGTCCACGCCCTACGGCAGCGTGGAGGAGCCGTTCAACCCGCTGCTGCTCCTCCTCGCCAGCGGCGCCACGTTCGTCGCGAGGGGGTTTAGCGACGACGTGCAGCACCTGAAGGAGCTGGTGAAGCGCGCGATCCTGCACAAAGGTTTCGCCGTCATCGACGTGCTCCAACCGTGCGTCACGTTCTACGACACGAGGGGGTGGATCAGGGAGAGAGCTTACAAGCTCGAGGATGCTGGCCACGACCCCCGCGACTTCAGGGCGGCGCTGGAGAGGAGCTTGGAGGCGGAGCGGGTGCCGCTCGGCGTGCTCTACGAGGTGGAGAAGCCGGCCTTCGAGGAGCTCGCGCTGAGCCCCGAGCACCCTCCGCCGGCGCTGAGGGACCTCAAGGCGAGACTCCCGCTCGACAAGCTGCTCGCGAGGTTCGAGTAGTCAGCGCGCGAGGGCCTCGCGCAGGAGCTCGGGGAGCTCGCTGAGCCTCCGCGCCACCCGCACCCCCGCCTCCTCGAGCGCCCTCACCTTGCCCTCGTAGGTCCCCGTGGCCCCGAAGGCCACGGCCCCCGCGTGCCCCATCCGCCGGCCCGGTGGCGCGCAGCGGCCGGCCACGTAGGCTACGACCGGCTTACCCCTTCCCCGCTCGGCGTAGAGCCTGGCGAACTCCTCCTCCTTCACCCCGCCGATCTCCCCGACCAGCACGACCGCGTCGGTCTCGGGGTCCCCGAGGAACATCTCGTACACGTCCCAGAAGCTCAACCCGGTCACTGGGTCGCCCCCGATGCCCACGGCCGTGGAGACTCCGAAGCCCGCTTGCGCCAAGCGCATCGCCACCTCGTACGTGAGCGTCCCGCTCCTTGAGACGATGCCGATCCGCCCGGGCTTGAAGTAGTCCGCCGGCATGATGCCCAGCTTGCACCTGCCGGGGGTGATCACGCCCGGCGTGTTCGGGCCCACCACCACGGCCCCCCTGGATGATGCGTACCTGACGGCGAGCAGCGCCTCGTGGACCGGTATCCCCTCGGTCACCACCACGATCAGCCGCAAGCCCGCGTCCACCGCCTCGTAGATCGCGTCGGGCGCGTAGCGGGCCGGCACGAAGATTATCGAGGCGTTGGCGTCGGGGTGCTCCCTCACCGCCTCCTCCACGCTGTCGTAGACGGGGACTCCGTGGACGCTCGACCCGCCCTTCCCCGGCGAGACGCCCGCCACAACCCTGGTGCCGTACTTGAGCATCTGCTCCGTGTGCAGCTGACCCTGCCTCCCCGTGATGCCCTGGACCAGCACCCTCGTGCGCTCGTCGACGAGGATCGCCATCAGGAGACCACCTCCGCCACCGCCTCCTCGAGCGTCCCGCAGGGCTTCAGCCCCGCCTCCTCGAGGATCCTCCTGCCCTCCTCCTCCATGAAGCCGGAGAGGCGGACGACCACCTTCACCCCAGGGCGGCCCGCCTCCCTCAAGGCTTCGACGAGCCCCCTCGCCACCTCGTCGCACCTGGTTATGCCCCCAAGCACGTTGACGAGCACCCTGCGGATCCGGGGCTGCGAGAGAGCCAGCTTGAGCGCCGCCTTGACGCGGTCCGCGCTCGCGCCGCCGCCCAGGTCGAGGAAGAGGCCCGGCCTCCCCCCGGCGTCCGCCACCGCGTCGAGCGCCGCCATCGTGAGCCCCGCACCGTTCCCCACGACCGCGATCTCCCCCTCGAGGGGGACTGCCGCGAACCCCCACCTCCTAGCCTCGCGCTGCAGGTCGCCCAGCTCGCCCTCGTAGCGGGAAAGGAGCTCGGACAGCTTCGGGTTCCCCGAATCCTCGTCCGCCACCGCCTTCCTGTCGATCGCCACCAAGCCCCTGTCGGTGACCGCGAGGGGGTTCAGCTCGAGCAGGAGCAGGCTGTACTCCCACAATGCCCTGTACATACCCTTAAGCAGGGGGGCCAGCTGGTCCGCCTGCAAGCCGAGGTGCTTGGCCGCGCGCCTCACCATGTAGTCGCGCAAGCCCTCGAAGGGGTCGATCCTGATCACTAACAGCCCGCCGCGCGCCCTCTCCTCGACCTCGACGCCGCCAGCCCCGCTCGCCAGCAGCAGGACGCCGGGAGGGCTCCCGACCACCATCATGGACAGGTACAGCTCCCTCAGCACGCGCACCCGCTCCGAGACCAGGACGTACCTGACCCGCTCGCCGCCCCACTCCAGGCCGAGCATCCCGCGCGCGACCCTCTCAACCTCGTCGAGCGTGTCGGCGAACCTCACTAAGCCGGCTTTGCCGCGCCCCCACTGGCGCAGCTGCGCCTTGACGACGTAGGGGCCGGGCACGCGGGACGCGAGCTCGCGCAGCCGATCGGCGTCCCCCTCGCTCACCAGCACTGACGCCTCGGTGGGGATGCCCACCCCCTCGAGGATCCTCTTCGCCTCGAACTCGTAGAGTATCACGCGGGTGCGGAAGACGCCCCGCTATTAACCCCACCGCCGCGGGCGGCGGTCACCGAACCCTGTACTCCTCCAGCTTCCTCTCGTCCACCTCCACCCCGAGGCCCGGCTTGCTGGGGACTTTCACTCTAGCACCCTCGATCCCGAGCCCCCTCACCAGGAGGTCCTTGAGGAACTGGGGGCCGTTAGTGTCGACGGGAGCCGCGAGATCGAGCGTCGAGAAGACGTGGATCGACGCTGCGAGCCCGACGCCGCTCTCGGTCATCCCGCTGCCCAAGCAGCTGAGACCCGCCGCTTCGGCCAGCGCGTAGATCTTCAGCGTGCGCCTGATCCCCGACTTCGCCACCTTGAGGACGAGCGCGTCCAGAGCTTCGAAGCGTACCAGCTTCAGCAGGTCGTAGTGCGAGAAGAGGGACTCGTCGACCGCCACCGGCACGGGGCTCACCCTCGCGATCCTGCGCAAGCCGAAGAAGTCGTACGTGGGCACCGGCTGCTCTAGGCAGATGACCCCTTCGACGCCCGCGATCCTCCGCAGGAGCAGGCGGAGCTTGAAGTCCGTGTACGCTTGGTTCGCGTCAAGCCACAAGCTCGCCTCGGGGACCGCCTCCTTGAGCTCCCTCACGAGCTCGCTGTCCAGCTCCGGATCCCCCATGATCTTCAGCTTGAAGCACCTGTGCCCCTTCGCCCGCAGCTCCTTAGCGTACTCGGCCACCGCGCCCGGCTCGCCGGACACCAGCGCCGCCATCTCGACGCTGTCTCTCAGCTTGCCCCCCAGTAGTGCGTGCAGCGGTGCTCCCGTGAGCTTCCCCACGAGATCGTGCAGCGCGATGTCCACAGCCGACTTCGCGAACGGCATACCCGTTGTGACGGCGGGCGCCAGGACCCTCTCCATCTCCGCGTGTATCTTGTTGATGTTGAAGGGGTCCTCCCCCACGAGCACCTTCGCCAGGTACCTTTCCACGCTCGTGCAAACGGACTCCACGGTCTCGTACATCCAAGAGGGCATGGGGCGCGCCTCGCCCCAGCCCACCTCCCCGTCGCTCGTCACGAGCTTCACGTACACGTGGTCGCCGGGCTGCCCCGGCGCCCCCACGTATCCTCTGGAGATCTTGAAGGGTCTCACGAACGGTATCTTGAGGGGTACGACCTCCACGCTCTTTATCACAGTCACGGTCGCGCACCCCCGAAGAGGGCTTTCACGTACGCCAGCTCCCTGGGCAGAGCCTCTAGGGGATCCGGCAGCTCCGGGTGCCACCACTTCTCGTACTCGCAGACCGCGAAGCCGCTGTAACCCGCGCTGACCAGGTATTCGACCACGGGTTTGTGCGGCACCTCGCCCTCGCCCAAGAGAACCGGCTTCCACGCGCCCCCCTCCCTTTTGAAGTCGTGGAATTGGACGGCGATCACGTCCCTGACCCCCAGCGATTTGAGCTCGCTCAACGGGTCCAGCCCCTCCCTGTAGACCCCCGCCACGTCGTAGACGATGCTCAGCGCGCTGGAGCCCACCTCCTCCAGAAGCCTCCTGCAGGTGGCTCCCGAGTACGCGAGCTCGCCGTGCGTCTCCACGCCGATCTTCACCCCCCTATCCTCAGCCCCCCTGCACGCTAGCTTGAGCGACTCCACGAGCCTGCGGAAGTTCTCTTCGGTCCTCTCCCGGGTCCCCGCGAAAACCCTCACGTACTCGCCCCCTAGGTCCACCGCGAGGTCGAGGAGCGCTGAGAGGAGCTCGAGCCCCCTCCTCCTCTCGCCGGGGTCCGGGGATGCGAGCTCGCGGCCTACGTAGGAATAGACGCTCGCTATCTCGACCCCCAGGCTCTCAGCGAGCTCCACCAGCCTCCTCCTGCGCTCGCTCGGGGTGTCCACGTAGATGTGGCCGTCCTCCCTCGCCCTGATGTCAACCCCGTCGAAGCCGAGGCGGGCCGCAGCCTCCACGGCCCCCTCGGCCGTGTAGCCGGGGAAGGCGAGCGTGAAAACCGTGAACTTTACGCCCACGGTTTCCTCGGGCGGAGAAGCCATATTTAATGGCTACCCTCCACCCGCCATCGATGGGGCGCGCCGCGCGCAGGATCCTCGTGACGGTGCCCAGGGCCCTGCTCAGGGAGATCTCCACGCCCGAAGCCATAGAGCGCCTAGAGAGGCTCGGCGAGGTCGTCTACAACGAGAGGGGGCGCGAGAACCTCACCGAGGAGGAGCTGAGGGAGCTGGTGAGGGGCGTCGACGCGTGCGTTACGAGCTGGGGTTCGCCGAGGTTCACCGCGAGGGTTCTGGAGAACGCGGACCGGTTGAAGATCATCGGGCATGCGGCCGGCAGCGTCAAGCCGTACGTCACCGAGGAAGTCTTCAGGAGGGGGATCGTCGTGGTCAACGCGGCCGGCGTGATCGCAGTGAGCGTGACGGAGTTCGCGCTAGCGATGATCCTGAACTGCCTCAGGAGGATCCCCGACTTCACTGCGGCGATGAAGGGGAGGGACTGGGGCTTCAGGGAGAGGAGGCCCTTCCAGACCTGCGACCTGCGGGGTAAAACCGTGGGTCTCATCGGCTTCGGGCTCGTCGCTAGGGAGCTGGCCGAGCTGCTGAAGCCCTTCAAAGTCAGGGTCCTCGTCTACGACCCCTACGCCCCGCGCGAGGAAATCGAGGGGCGCGGGTGCGTCCCCGCGAGCTTAGAGACACTGCTGAGGGAGTCGGACGTGGTCTCGATCCACGCCGCCCTGACGGAGGAGACGTACCACATGATCGGGGAGCAGGAGCTGAAGATGATGAAGAGGACCGCCGTGCTCGTGAACACGGCGAGGGGCGCTATCGTCGACACCGAAGCACTCGTAAAAGCGCTGAGAGAGAAGTGGATAGCGGCAGCCGCGCTCGACGTCTTCGAAGAGGAGCCCCTCCCGCCCGACCACCCGCTCTACGAGCTCGACAACGCCTACCTAACGCCCCACGTCGCGGGCCCCTCCGACGAGAGAAAGCGCGAGCTCCTGGGGGCTGTGGTGGAGGAGTTCGAGAGGTTCTTCAGCGGGAAGGAATTGACCAGTGCGGTGAAGCCCGAGGAGCTCAGGGTAAGGGCTTAGCAGGCCCCGGGCAAGGGATAATTACGGGCAGGCGGAGGAGGGAAAGCGTGGGTAAGGCAGCGAGGGTGGCTACCGTCTGCCAGGCTGGCCGCTTCTACGGCACTGTCGAGGGGAACCTCAAGCACGTCGCGAAGCTGATGGAGATCGCCTTCAGCTACGATCCCGACCTCGTGTGCCTCCCCGAAGCCTTCGCGACCGCCTCCGTCCGCAAGCCGCTCGAGGAGCTCGCCGAGCCGCTCGACGGCCCGATCGTGAGGGCGATGGCGGAGATGGCGAGGGAGCACGGCTCGTACATCATCTGCCCGCTCTACACGAAAAGGGGTGGGAGGATCTACAACTCGGCCGTCGTGCTGGACAGGAGCGGGGACGTCGTGGGGGTTTACGACAAGCTCCACCCCGTCACCTCCTCGCACGATTACACGGTCTTCGAGGAGGGCGTCACACCGGGGAGCGAGCTCAAGGTCTTCGACTTGGACTTCGGGAGGGTGGGGATCCAGATATGCTTCGACATCATGTTCCCCGAAACCTGGCGGGAACTGGCGGAAAGGGGCGCCAAGATGGTGGTCTGGTGCTCCGCCTACAACGGGGGGTTCGCCCTGCGCGCTTACGCGTACCTCCACCGCTACTACGTCGTCTCCTCGGTTCGGACCGACAAGTCCGTGGTGGTGGACCCGCTCGGCAACGTGGTGGCCGAAACCGACGCCCTGAAGAACGTCGCGGTCGCGGAGCTGAGCTTAGACTACGCGGTCGTGCACTACGACTTCAACTACAGCGTGCCCGACTGGATCATGAGGAAGTACGGGAGGCGCGTGGAAGTGCGCTCGAGCCGCGACGACGCGCTCTTCCTCGTGGAGTCGCGCGACCCCAGCCTAACGGTCGAGCAGCTGCAGAGGGAGTTCGGCTTCGAGCCGGTGGAGGTCTACGTGCGGAGGCACAGGCTGGCTTACGGGCGCCTCCTGCGGGGCGAGAGGCCGCCCCCGCAGGAGGCTGCACACGGGAGGCGCCCAATGTACAGCAAGGTGGAGTAGCCCGCCCGCTAGAGCGCTGAGGCCTTTATCCTTTCCACCAGCTCCATCGTCTTCACCGCATCCGCGAAGTTCGTTTCCGGCTCCTCGTCGTTCTTCACGCAGTCTATGAAGTGCCTGTTCTCCTGCAAGTACCCGTAGAGCACGTGGAACTCCCTGCACCCTCCCACGAGGTCGAGGTTCCTCAAAACCTCGGCCTGCCCGTACGGCTTATTGCCTGCGAGTATCAGCGCCTCCTGCTTCTCCGGCTCGAAGGGGAGGTTCACGAACGCGTAAGCCCCCTTCGAGTGCATCTCGAAGTGGTGGACGCGCCCGCCCGAGGAGTAGTTCGAGCAGAGCACGCCCACCCCGCCGCTCTCAAACCGAACGATCGCGGTGAAGCTGTTCGCGTACCCCGCGTAGAAGCTCGCGACGCAGCTGACCACCTTGCTCGGCTCGCCGCCCATGAACCTCAGCGCGTCGACCGCGTGTACGACGTCGGCCACTAGGAAGCTCACGCGCCCCCACGGCTCGGGCTGGCCCAGCGCGTTCTTGTGGAAAGCCGCGACGCAGTACGTCACGGGGCCGAACTCCTCGATCCTCCGCTTCGCCTCCCTGAAGACGGGGATGAACCTCCTGTTGAAGCCGACCATCGTCCTGCAGCCGCGCTCCTTAGCGGTTTCCGCCATCCTCCTCGCCTCCTCGAGGTTCGCGCCCGGCGGCTTCTCGATGAACACGTTCAAGCCTCTCTTGAGGCATTCGAGAACCACCTCGACCATCGGCTCGGCGTGCGCATAGTGCCCGGTGGGGACGGGGGCCATCACGACGTAAACCGCGTCCAGCCGTACTCTCTCGAGCATCTCCCTGTAGTCCCTGAAGCGCAGCTCCACCCCGTACCTGTCGGCCGTCCTGTTGAGTCTCGCTTCGTCCAAGTCGCACACGGCGACGATCTCGACGTCCCTGAAGCTGGCGAGCGAGGGGTAGTGGACCCTATTCGCGTGCTCCCCCGCCCCTATGAAGCCCACCCTGACACGGTCCACAGCTTACCGCGGCATCAGCGGTATATAGTTTGAGCGCTCTAGAGAGCATTGCAGCGGAGCAAGAGCCTGAGAACGCTCTCGGGAACACCCAGCGCTAGCGCGCGTTTTAGCTTCTCAATGAACACAGGCTAAGGCCCCGCGAAAAACTTACACCTATGTAACTAGGGACTGCTGAGTGATGCGCTGCTTGCAATAAGCATTTTGCGATGCTCGACTCCTTTGAAGGTGTACGGCGCTATAAGGACGAGCTCGGCAGGCAGGAGAGAGGAGGAGTTGTTAACCAAATGGCATTTGTTAAGAATCAATTGGCGTTTGTTCTAATCGAGCGAATCCATAAATCGTACGCTCTCCTCATGGATTCCATCGTCAATATCCCGATGAGTTTCCCGTCCTTCACCACGGGCACCCAAGTGGTACCCTCACGGCTCATCACTTCCCAGGCATCGTAGAGCGTCGAGTCAGGCCGTACGTAGCTGTTCACGGCCTTAACGTACATGCTCACGGCCCCCCTCTTACCTAGCACGTCTAGTAGGTGCACTACGCCAACAAACTCGCCGTCGCGGTTCACAACTGGAAGTGACGTGTAGCGGCGCTGGAGCATTGTGTTCACCGCACCATCAACGCTCTCATCGACCTCGACCACCGGCCCCCTCCTCAGCTCGCAATCACCAACCCTAATCTCCATGAGCACTGGTACGCTGTACTCACCCAAGTGGGCCGGCGAATCTCTCCTCGTGGGCACCTGGGCCCTATAGATCGTGTTGTCCCCCGAGACTAGGTAAGCTATGGCCACAGCGATCATCGCTGCGGGCAGCAATTGGTAACCACCAGTCATCTCCACGACCATGAACATGACTGCTAATGGCGCCTTAGCCGCGGCGCCGAATAGGGCGAGCATGCTCACTATTACAAAGGAGGCTGCATCAGGTACCAGTGATGGAAGCAGGTAATGGAAGAGCAAACCCACGTCAAGGCCAACTAAGGCCCCTGTGACTAGCCCGGGGGCAAACACTCCACCACTACCTCCCGACCCTATCGTAAACGAAGTGGCTAAGACCTTCAAGAACGGTAAAGCCACCAGTAGTGCAGTGCTTGGAAGCACTGGTGATGCGAATAGGCTAAGCCTCTCAGACTCTGCTAGGTTAACCCAACCATAACTGGTGCCGAGCACCTGGGGGGCCACTAGGCCTATTACGCCGGCTAGTAAACCACCCACTACTGGTTTTGCATAGTTGCTGATACGCCATCTCTTGAATGAATCATGAATCGCGTAAAAGGTCTTAACGTATAAAACCGCGAATAACCCGTCGACGACGCCGAGCACTGCATAAAGGGGTAGCCTTGCTGGGTTAAACGCGCCCGTGTAGTAGCCGAATATTGGAGTAAAACCTACTACGGAGCCGAATATCGAGTAGCCCACAGCCGACGCTACGAGAGCTGGGAAAATGACCTCAGCCTCGATATCCCTCATGTAGAGCACCTCGGCCGCTAATATTGCACCGCCAATCGGCGCCTTGAATATTGAGCCAACGCCAGCCCCGATACCAACAGCTACCGCTATCCTCCTGTCATCGGGCGTTAACTTAAGGAGATCAGCTATGGCTGAACCAATGCCGGCGCTGAGCTGGGCCGCGGGCCCCTCCCTACCGGCACTACCCCCAGACCCTATAGTTATCGCCGAGGCTACTAGCTTCACTAAGGGGACCCTCCTCCTTATCCTACCCTGCAGCCTGTGGTAGGCGTTGATGGCTGCATCAGTGCCGTGCCCTTCGGCTTCCGGCGCCCAAGTGTAAACTATTAAACCTGATAGCAAGCCTCCGAGGGCTGTTGATACAGGTATTAGCCAGTACCTAGTGGCTCTAAACCCACTTTCCAACGAACCGCCCTCACCGATCGGTTCGGGAACCGATGCACCGACGATTAAGCCTAGAAAGAGTTGCTCCATGAGTTTCAACGCAAAGTAGAAGGCTAGGGCGGAGGCGCCTGCAGCAACACCTATTATTACCCCTAGTATGAGCCACTTAGCGTAGTAGTTGGAGGTCCAGGCAACCCCCTTCACTCTAGATAGCTTTCGATCCACAAGGACGGCAGGTTCTTTAACCATCGTTTATAGCTGACGGCAACAGCTGTGTAATGGTACCGGTAAAGCTTACCTGGTTGGCAGTGCGCGTTAGCGGTTCGCCCGCTTATCGAAGTGCCCAAGCACGCTCGCGCACTATCAGCAACCACCGTGTAGCCTCAAGCGGCGCGCGCTAAATTATCGATCCTTGGGGGGAGCGCGTTACGGTATCGATCCACGGTTGCACAAGACCCTGGAGGTGAATGGGCCGGTCGCTCGACCCTCGCGCGCTCCAGGTTAGCTTTTAAGCGTCACCTAGCGCTTGAAGGCGGGGATGCGCGTTGGGGAGAGTCTACGTGGTTTTCCAGCTGGACACGGAGGATTTCGTGACACCGGAGACCGACGACGTGCTCCTCGACCTGGCGGAGCTGTTCGATAAGTACGGGGTTAGGGCTACGTTCGCGGTGGTGGGGGAGAAGGCGAGGGCTCTGCGGCGGAGGGGTAGGTGGGACGTGATCGAGGCTCTGAGGAGGCACGATATAGCGTACCAGTCGAACTACCACTCCCTCCACCCGACGATCGCCGAGCAGCTGCGGGACAGCGGCTGGGACGAGGGGGTCGAGATTGTGATCGAGCGGGAAGAACCCGGGCTGAGGGATCTTGAGGAGATATTCGGGAAGTTTCCTTCCGCTTACATTCAGCCGGGTGGTGATTGGGCACCCCAGGTCCCCTACGCGATGGGGAGGCTGGGGGTCCCCGTGTACGCGGACGGGATCTTCGAGCCGCAGCCGCTCTGGTTCTGCGGGGTCCTGGCGGTCAGGTACGCCCTCTACTTCGACGAGAGGCGGGGGCCGGAGCCCGGCTACCTCGACGGCTTGAAAGCCCGCTTCGAGGAGCTGTACCGCTCCCTACTGGGCGGCGGGGGGCTGCTGGTGGTGGTCCTCCACCCCTGCATGCTACGCACGGACGAGTTCTGGGACGCCGTTAACTTCGCGCGCGGCGCGATGCCCGCCGAGGCGAAGCCAGCCCCCCTCTGCAGCGAGGAGGAGTACAAGGCTCGGCTGAGGGCTTTCGAGGAGTTCCTCTCCTTCGTGGTCGGGCACGAGGGGGTCGAGGTGATCACTTACAGGGAGCTGCCGAGCCTCTACCAAGGGGCCGGGGTCGAGCTCACAGCGGAGGAGCTGGGGATCCTATCCGAAAGGCTGACCGAGCGCCTCTCCTACCACGTGGTGGGCGGGAAGCCGGTGTCGCTCGCCGACGCGTTCGGCGCGCTCAGCTACTCCCTGAAAACCTACCTGGAGGAGGGGGTTCTCCCGGAGAGCGTGAAACCCCCGCAGGCGCTGGGCCCCCTCGAGAAGCCCCCGCGGCTCGAGAGGAGCTTCCGGGTGAGCGTGAGGAGCGTGGCGGAGGCGGCGGCCGAAGCTTACGAGAGGCTCGTCGAGAGCGGCTCGATCCCCGCCGAGATCCGCGTGGGCGGCGGGGTCGCGGGCCCCCTCTCCTTCCTCGCCGCCATGGCGCGGGCGCACTTGCAGCTGCTGAGCGGGTCGGCCGGGGATGTCGAAATCCCGGCTACGAGCGAGGAGCCGGAGGCTCCCGGCATCGACGTCGCGTCGAGGGTCGCTGCCCAGTGGCGTTGGATCGTGTTCCCCGAAGGCTTCCGCTCGCAGAGGATCCTCGAGCTCACGCTGCTGCAGCTCTGGACCCTGAAGCCGGCGGCCCCCAGAGCCTGAGCGCTGGGGGTGGGCCGCGCGGGCTCCCTATGCGCTAAGCATATAATCGGTGCAAACGCCGCGTTTTAGGCGCCGATGCCCTCGAACTCGAGCGAGGATAAGGAGTGCTCGTACGTGGCGGTGAGGCTCCTCAGCGGCCTCAAGGAGGTCTTCACGTTCAAGGAGCTCGAGGAGCTCCTCGGTGTCCCGGCGCAGGTCCTCTGGAGGTACACGAGCCACGTCCAGTTCCCCGAGAGGAGCACGGCGAAGAAGCTCCTCGACGCGATACAGGAGAGGAGGCTCCTCGAGAAAGCGATCCGCGAGATCGTGCTCGGGCCCCAAGGGGTTGTGGCCGAGTGGAAGCTCCTCTTCAACCCCCGGTTCCTGAACATCGTCGGCTACCTAGCTTGGAAGCACTTCGGCGAAGACGAGATCGACCTCGTGCTCGCCCCCTCCGAGAGGGACTCCGCGCTCGCGGCGGTGGTGGCCGACTGGCTGGGCGCCGACGCCTGCGCGGCCAGCGAGAGAGCTTGGGTGAACTGGGGGAAGCTGCTCTCCGCCTCCTACCACTCGAGCGAGAGGGGCGAGATCGTCTACCTGCACCTGCCGAGGGACGCGATCGAGAAGGGCACCAGGGTCCTCGTCGCGAAGGGCGTTACCAGGAACTTCGAGTCGCTCCCCGCGCTCGCCACCATCGTCGAGCAGGCGAAGGGGGTGCTGTCGGGGGCGATCGTCGTGGCCGCGCTCGGCGAGGGGTGGGCCGAGAGCGCCGCCAAAGCCGGAGTGAAGAAGGTGAAGGTGATCGTGAGGAGGAGCGGCTCGGGCTACGAGATCTCGCTCTAGCCGCTCTCGAGCAGCTGGGGGAAGCTGCGCAGCATCAGGTCCACGACCCTCCCGAGCCCCTCCTTCAGCGGAACCACGGTCGGTATCCCGTACTCCCTCTCGATCGCCTCCCTAACCCTCTCCACCTCCCCCAACCCCTCCGTGTTCAGCGTGATCGCGAAGGGCGGCTTGTCGGTGAGCAGCTCGATCAGCTTGATGAACTTCTCGAGCGGGGGCATCGGGAACTCGGGGAACCCGTCGAAGTGCTTCCTCGCCGGCGCGTGCTGGAGCAGCGTGACCTCCGGCTTCAGGAGGTTCAGGATCTCGAAGCTGCCCGGGAAGACGGGGTGGAGCGGCGAGCCCTGGCCTGGCACGACGATCACCTTCGGCTTCTCCTCCACGTACGCCCTCCAGACGGTGTCCTCCAGCACGCCCGGGACGAAGTCGTTTATGACGCTGTCCAGCACGAACACGTACTTCGCGCCCTGCATCCAGGCGGTCTGCCCGGTCCCCACGAACACGGTTTTCACGCCGCGCGCGTTCAGTTCGTCGGCCAGCATGAGGGCGGTCGTCCGTTTGCCGACCGCCGAGTCCGTGCCCACGACGACCACCTTCAGCGCCTTCACCTCCCTCATCTTCCCCGTGTAGTGGACCCTCATGCCGTAGTAGATCTTGCGCACGTCGACGATCTCGGCGCCCGCCTCCCTCGCGATCGTCGCGAGCTCGGGGTCGTCGCTCAGGAACTCGTGCAAGCCCGAGACGACGCTGATCCCCCTGCGCAGGGCCTCCTTGACCACCTCCCTGTAGCCGGGCGGCAGCCTACCCCCCGTCGTGGCCACGCCGACGATGAGGTACTTGACGCCGGGGTGCTCGCGCAGAGCCTCCTCGAGCGAAGCGTAGATCCTGATCCCCCTGCGCACCCCGTCGAGAACCTCG
Source organism: Thermofilales archaeon (assembly GCA_028275925.1). GTDB lineage: Archaea > Thermoproteota > Thermoprotei > Thermofilales > Thermofilaceae > JANXEW01. The sequence goes on along the minus strand of JAPWTS010000009.1, from coordinate 13,143 downwards.
CCGGCGTCCCTCCCGGCGAGCTTGCTGTCGATGACCCCCACGACCCGGTACTTGAGGCTCTTGCGCACAAGCCCGTGGGCGGTCTTCGCGTCGGTGGTCGCGTAGAGGCCCTCCGCCAGGATCAGAGCCTCGGGAGCTTCCCCCGCCACCTCCCCGTCACCACCGCGACGAGCGGCCCCTCGGCGCCCTCCTCCCTCGCGAGCTTCTCCAGCGCGAGGATCGCCGAGGCGGAAGCCGGCAGGGCCGGCAGGCCCTCCAGCGCCCTGACGAGCAGAGCCGCCTCCACCATCTCCTCGTCGTCGAACGTGTAGACGCGGCCGCCCGTGGAGCGCAGCGCCTCCAGCGCCGGCTCCGCGTCGAGCGCCTCCAGCGCCACGAGCGGCTCGTTGACCCACGTTTCCACCACGCGCTCGGGCTCGAGCTTCTCGCCGAACCACAGCGAAGCCAGCTGGTTGGCGTGGGAGGTGGTCGCGGCCACCAGCTTCGGCAAGCCCGTCGCGAGCCCCTCCTTGTAAGCCCTCAGGAAGCCCCTGTACACGCCCGCGAGGGTCGTCCCGTTGCCCACCGGCACCGCCACCGCGTAGGGGGCGTCGCCGAGCTCCGCCACGATCTCCTCAGCTATCGCGCTGTAAGCTTCGATGCCCAAATCCCCGTTGCGGCCGCCCGGGTTGGCGTCGTACCACCCGCGCTCCTCCGCGGCCTCGACGCTCGCTTCCACCGCGTCCTCGTACCTCCCCTCGACGAACACGACCTCGGCCCCGCGCTCCACCATCTCGCGGACGCGCCCGTTCGTGTAACCCCTCGGGACGAACACGACGGCCTTCAGCCCGAAAACCCTAGCGTAGTGGGCCAGCGCGACGCCGTAGTTGCCGCACGTTCCGGCAGTCACAGCCGGGAACCCCAGCTCCGCAGCCCTCCTGACGTGGAGGAGGGCCGCGCGGTCCTTGTGGGTCCCCGTCGGGTTCGCCCCCTCCCACTTCAGGTAGAGGCGCACCCCGTCGAGGCCGAGGAACCTGCCGAGAACCCTGCTCCTCGCGAGGGGGGTCGCTACCGCTAACAGTTTACCCGACGAGTCCTCCCCCTCCACCCCCTCACCGGAGGCTGCACCCCGGCAAGCGGCTATAGGGGTTGGTAAACCAATCGAAGTATAAGCGTCCACCCCAGCCGCTGCTTGCTGCAACCCCTTAAACACTCAGACGTTTAAAACCGCCGGAACAAAAACGCCAGACGAGCTAGGCTCTCCCGAACGTTGAGCATATATACAGTAGGAAAAAAAGTAATCAGTACTTCACGACCTTCGTCAGCTTCGTGGGCTTGTCGGGGTCTAAGCCGCGCAGCACGCTGAGGTGGTAGGCGAAGAGCTGGGCGAACTTGACCAGCGGTATCGCAGCGGCGTCCCCCTCGACCCCCTGCACCTCAACCCGGTGGGCGGCGTAGCCGGCGACCTCGCCGGCGCCCGGCCCGACGAGGATGAGCGGGGCCTTGTACTGCGCGATCTTCTCGAACGCTTTGAGCGATCCCTTGAACGCCTCAGCGCTGGGCGCGAAAGCGAGGACCGGCGTCGTCTCGTCCACCAGCTGCACGGGGCCGTGGAGGAACTCCCGCGCCGCGAAGCCCTCCGCGTGCACCATCGCCGCCTCCTTGAGCTTGAGCGCGGCTTCGAGCGCTATGGGGTAGGCGGAGTCCTTGCCCAGGCTGAACGCGTGCTCGGCTTTCACGTAGCGCTCAGCCAGCGAGCGGACCTCGCTCTCGGCGCGCAGCACCCTTTCGGCGGCTTCGGCGGCCCTCTCCAGCTCGCCCGTGTGCTTTCCAGCCAGCTCGTGGGCGAGCATCAGCGCGGCGGCCAGCTGCACGTCGAAGGTCTTCGTCGCCGCCACCGCCTTCTCCTCGCCGGCCCTCGTGACGATGCAGGCGTCGGAGATCCTGGTCAGCGTGCTCCCGGGCGTGTTCGTTATCGCGATCGTCTTGACGCCGGCGGCCTTCGCCACCTTGAACGCTTCGACGATGTCGCTGCTCTCCCCCGACTGCGAGTAACCGATGATGAAGTACTTCGCGTGCTTGGCGGGCCTCCACTCGGCGAACTCCGACGCGGGGACCGCGGTCACGTGGAAGCCGGTGAGCTTGTTGAGGAGGTGCTGGAGGTAGAGGCTGGCGTGGAAGCTCGTGCCGCTCCCGATGATGAAGCCCCTCTCCACGCCCGCGCCGGCCAAGCTCCTCAGCAGGTCGGCGGCGGCTTTAACCTCCTCGCGAGCCTCGCGGAGGGTTCTGAGGACCGCCTGCGGGCCCTCGCCCAGCTCCTTCCTCATGAACGCGCCCTTCTCCTTCTCCATCGCCCGTCCTCTGGGTTGAGCCGTATTTCTTCTTTATGACCTTCCCGGCGACGTAGAGGAGCGGGGCCGCGGCTGCCGCCGCGAGGAGCAGAGCCGAGGGGAAGCCCTCCCGCCCGCTCTCTCCGGCGGGCGGGAAGCTCTCGTACGCCCTCTTGATGTCGTAGAACAGGAGCTTCCGGTGCCCCCGCTGCCAGTCCAGCGCGCCGAACGTGTCGAAGACGATCATGCTGTCGTAGTCGAAGGCGGTCCACCAGGCGGCTCCGCTCAGGAGGTCCCTGTTAGACTCGATGATCTTCCACGCCCTCGCGAAGTACTCGGCTTGCCTCGCTTCGCCCACGCCCCCGCCCGACCAGAAACCGAACTCGCTGATCACTATCGGGACGCTCGGGTACCTCCTCCTCAGCTCCTTGATCGCAGCGTCCATGTCCTCCAGCTTCCCGTAGAAGACGCCGAAGTACATGTTCACGGACAGGACGTCGAGGCCCGCCCTCAGCGTCGTGTCGTCGCTCGGGTCCCAAGCGATCGCTTGCGTGAGCAGCCTCGTCGGGTCCGCCCGGCGCGCCGCTTGCGCCAGGTCCCTGAGCAGCGCGACCCTCTCGTCCCGGCACCCGCACTCGTTCGCCAAGCTCCAGATGATGATGGAGGGCCTGTTGAAGTCCCTGTACACCATCTCGAGCAGCATCTGCCTGGCGACGCCCCTCGCCAGCTGGGCGCGGAGCGCCTCGCAGTCGAACCAGTAGACGGGGATCTCCTCCCAGACGAGCAGGCCGAGCCTGTCCGCGTAGACGTAGGTGAGCGGGTGGTTGGGGTAGTGGGCGGTCCTGAGGAAGTTCGCGCCCATCTCCTTCACGATACGCAGGTCCTCGTAGATCAAGCTCGGCGGGAGCGCCCTCCCCAGCCCCGGGTAGTCCTCGTGCCTCGACACCCCCTTCAGGAACACGGGCTTCCCGTTCAGCAGGATCCTCGAACCCTCCGCCTTAACCTCCCGGAAGCCGAACTGGTCCCACACCTCGTCTAAGACCGCTCCGCCCTCCACCAACCGGGCAGCAGCAGCGTAGAGGGAGGGGCTCTCGGGGCTCCACTCGCGCGCTTTCAAACCTTCAGCGCGCAGCGCGACGACGCTGACGCCCGGCTCCAGCTCGACCTCCCGCGAGAGCTCCACCACGGTTTCGGAGAGGTTCGCGATCGAGAGAGCGTCGGGCTCCACCCTGCCGGCGGCGCTCGCCGGGTGGACGCGGAGCTCCAGCCTGGCCCGCCCCCCGCCCGCGCTCACGACGACGACCCTGGCTTCGAGGCCCCAGCCCCCTTCGAGCTTGCGGGGCACCAGGTCCAGGCGGGCGATGTAGGTCGCGTTGACCGCCTCGAGGTACACGTCCCTGTAGATGCCCCCGTAGTTCCACCAGTCGCACTTCTTGTAGGGGACGGTGACGAAGCGGGCGTCTTCAGAATCCCACGGGACGTTGTCGACCCTAACGACCAGCTCGTTCGCCCCCTCCCGCAGAGCGCCCGTCGCGTCGAAGACGAAGGGCGTGAAGCCGCCCTCGTGGTAGCCGAGGTAGACGCCGTTGAGCCACACATCAGCCACGTAGTTCGCGCCGTGGAAAACCAGGAAAACCCTCCTGCCGCCGCTCAGCAGGCCCGCCGGAACCTCGAAGACTTTTCTGTACCACGCGACGCCCTGGAAGCCCTCCATCTCCGAGCCGCGCGCGTTGTTGACGGAGGGCACGCGCACCCTCCTCCAGCCCCCTCTCGCCAGCGCGCTCCGCATCTGCTCGGTGAGGAGCTCGACCACCTCCGGGCTCCTCGCGGAAAGCGAGAGCCTGACGCCCCCGACGCGCGCGTTGCCCGCCTCCTCGTCGTACAGCAGCTCCCAGTCGCCGGAGAGGTCGACGTACAGCCTGGACGGCTGCCTCCCGAATGTCGGGTAAACGACGCCGTTCTGGAACGGCACCGGGTAGCCCCCTATCTCCCTCACCTCGAAGGTCGGAGCCGCGTAGAGGCTCGCGTTGGAAGCCAGCAAGGCGAGCGCCCATAGCAGCTCTGAGAGGGCCGGTGGCGGTGAGAGCTGCCTAGAGAGCAGCAGCGCTAACGCAAGTAGCAGCGCGAGCATGGGGGAATCGCGGAACTGCCGTATAATAAAGTATAGCAGCTTGTCGCATCGCGTGAACGCACGCGGCATTCGGTTGGGGCGCGTCTCCGCCGACTGCTGAGTTGCTTCAGCGGCGCCTAGGAGGAGACCCGCAAGCGAGAGGCCCAAAGCTAGGAGGAGATCGTGTAAGTTGAGGATTATGGCGACCGCTGCTAGAACCGTTATCCACTTGTCCCTCTCTTCAGGCGGCATCGGCACGGGGGCCTTGATGAGCGGGCGAGCCGCCGCGGCGTACACCGCCCCTGCAACAATGTGCGCCGCTGCTAGGGCGGTTCCGCTGACGGGGACAAGGCTCAGGAGCCAGCCCAGCTCGGGGAAAATGCTGCTGAGGAGCCAAGCGCCGCTGAGGAGCCTACCCGCAGCCTGAACTAAAGCGAGAAGCAGCAAACCCTTTACGACCTCGAAAACGCCGAGAACGAAAGCTATAAGGCCTCCGATCCTCACTAGCGGACCGGCTATTTCGCCGCCCGACCCCTCCACGGGCTGAGAACTGCGGACTTAACTTTTTCAGCGCTCACCGTGGCGCGTCCCACTCAATATCGTGAAGCTGCGGGGAAACGCATTTACGATGGGACCGCAGGAAGGGACAGGTGCCCTGTGAGCAGCCTCGAGAGCAAGGTTGCGTGCGCTAAGGAGTTCGCGAAGGTGCTGGCGGAGCGGCTGAGGGGTAGGCTGTGCAGAGTGGTGCTGTTCGGGAGCGTGGCCAAGGGTTCGGCGGACGAGGGCAGCGACGTAGACGTGCTGGTCGTGGTCGACCGCGTGACGGACGAGGTCAAGGAGATCGTGGCTGAAGCGGCGTTCGAGGTCAGCTTGAGGTCGCGCGAGCCCGTGGAGTACGTGGTCATGAGCTTGGAGGAGTACAGGGCGAAGCTCTCGGGGAACCCGCTCATCTACGAGGTGGAAAGGTACGGCAGGGAGCTCTACCGCGACCCGAAACCCGAGGAGGAGATGGTTAGGAAGCTTGTGGAGCTGGCCGAGGAGTACTACGGCTACGCGGTGAAGTGCGCGCAGCAGCTGATGCTCAGGGCAGCGGTGGACCTCGGGCAGAACGCCGTCGAGCTTCTGCTAAAGGCTATGATCCTCGCTAAAGGAGGGGCCCTGCCGAGGAGCCACGGAGGCTACATCCAGAGGTTCGGGGAGCTCTACGTAGTTCCGGGCGAGGTCGGCAGAGACATCGTGCCGAAGCTGTACAGGGCGCTGGAGGCGAGGAACAGGGCTAGGTACGACCCCGAGTACGCTCCGGCGGAAGACGATGTGAGCTGCGTGCTCCTAACGTACAGAGAGCTCAGGGAGATCGCCCTCAGAACCCTAGAGAGGCGCGGTCGCGGAGCGGTGGAGGAGGGCTAGGACCTCAGCGCGCTCCAACCCGGCGGCGGTTAGAGCGAGGCGCTGGTCGAGAAGAGGCTTCCGAGCGCTGAATCGGGGGGCGCTTAGCGCTGGAGCTTCTCGTACACTATTCCCTTAACTCTTTCCAGCAGCTCGAGAGCTTCGCTCCAACGCTCCCTGAACAGCTCCTCGTTGAGGTTCCCCTCGTAGAAGTGCTCGTGGAGAACCTGGGCTTTGTCCACGAGCTCCCTGAAAAGCCTCCTGTGCTCTCGCTCGACGTTGTTCGCTATCACGTCGTCGATCCTCGCGCGGCTCCAGTGAGCGACGAAAATCCCCTTGGCGGCCGCGTAGAGCTTCACCAGCGCCAGCGTTGCCGCCCACAGCTTCTCCGCAGCCTGCCTAGTATCTCCCTTAGCGAAGAGGTCTAGCGCTTCCCGGTGGTACTTCTCGAACAACTCCCTGTACCTAGCCACGCTCTCTGAAGGGTCTTCGGCGAGCTTGGCTAGCTCTTCCTTTAGATCAGCCTCGTCCCAGCCGGTCGCATTAGCCAGCTCCTCGAAGTTCTTCGCGTCCAGCCCAGAGATAGATTGCTTCTGGACCACCTTTTCAGCTAGCGCGGCTATCTCCGGCCAAGCGTCGCGAATTTCGAACATATGAACATTTTTACATCGCTTTTCGTTCGGTATTATATCTATTTCTAACCTAAGTTTTCTCGCTATCAATACAAGTTGTAAACTTATTTGATTCACCTGCGCCTCTATGCCTTTAGTACTCATTATCAAACTTTCTAACTGTTGCATTGAAGATCGTTCAAGCAGCTGTGCGATATTTTTGATTTCTTCTCTTAATTGCTCTATCTGTAAATGAATATTTTTAAGTTCTTCTATATTAGCATGGTATTCATCTATACGCTTTCTACATTCTTCTGATAACATTCGATCTATTTCATACAATTTATCAAGTTTTACAAGGAGGGTATCTAAAGTAGCTTGCAATTCATGCTTCCTTTGCAGTAGCATCCGCCGCGCTAGCGCTCGGTCCTTACTTTTATGCTTCAAGCTCACGCAGCGCCTAAAGATCAGCCTACGCAGCAGTTTAAGCTTAGCGTCACATCCTAGAGACGTAAATTAGTGCGTGCGCCGATTTGATCATGTAGTTAGAAGGAAAGAGCTAGGAGCCTTGACTGCGGGAGCGCGCTGAAACAATTTTAACCTTCGTAAAAACCCAGCGACCCCGTGATCGTCGGCGTGGGCATCGACATAGAGTCGGTGGAGAGGTTCAGGAGGATGAGGAGGGAGGTGTTCGAGCTCGTGGCCCGCAGGGTGCTGACCGAGAGGGAGAGGGAGTACTGCTTCGCGAAGGCCGACCCCTACCCCTGCGTCGCCGCGCGCTTCTGCGCGAAGGAGGCGTTCGCGAAGGCTCTAGGGATCGAGCACCCGGCCTCCGTGCCCTTCAGGGACGTCGAAGTGCTCGGTAAGCCGCCCAAGCTCGCCGCGAGGGGGGTTGCGGCCGAGCTGCTGGCGAAGCTGGGGGTGGACAGGGTGCACGTCAGCTTGAGCCACACGCGCGACTACGCGGCGGCGGTGGTCGTGCTGGAGAGGAGCCGCTGAAACGCTCTCCGCTCCAGCTAGCCCAAGTAGCCGTTTTGCCTGTACCACTCGATAGCCTCCTTCAGGCCGGTCTTAAGGTCGTACCTCGGCCTGTACCCCAGCTCCCTCTTAGCTTTCGCTACGCTGTAGGCCCTGTCGCTGGTTACCGCGTCCACGAGAGCTATCCGGTGCATAAGGTTCCCCTCACCCGTGATGCGGTCGTACAGCTCGAGAGGGGCTAGGAGCATCTTCGCGAGCAAGGGCGGCAGCTTAACGCTAGGGGGCCCTTTGCCCGTCAGCTCGCGGAGTATCTGGTACACTTGGTTGTACGTGTACCACCCATCCTCGCTCACGATGTACGTCTGGTTCACTGCCACGTCCTCCTTCTCGAGCACGAGCAGAAAGCCTTGCACCACGTCCGCTACGTGGGCGAACTGTATCAGGTTCTCCCCCGTCCCAATCTTCACCCTGCTCGCCAAGCCGCCCTTAGCGTAGCTCGTGATGAACCAGTAGGCTACGTCGTCCACGTTGCAGGGGCCGTAGATGCCCGTAGGCCTGACTATGGTGTACCTGAGCCCTCGCGCCGCGAGGTTCTTCACGACGCCTTCGGCCCGCGCCTTGGACCTGCCGTACTCGAACTGCGGGTTCAGGGGGCTGTTCTCGTCGCCTGGAGGGTTCTTGACGGGGCCGATCGCCTCTGTGCTGCTGCAGTACACGAAGCGGGTCACGCCGTTGTTGAGGGCTGCCTCCGCCAACCACTGCGTCCCCTTCACGTTCACGAGCTCGTAGAGCTCCTTTTTGCCGAAGAACGTGTAGTACGCCGCGAGGTGCACGACCGCGTCAACCCCCTTCGTCGCGGGGCCCAGCGTCTCAGGCTCCGTGAGATCTCCGAACACGATCTCCACCCCCAGCTCCCTGAGGCGGGCGACGTTGCTGGTCCTCCTGGCGAGCGCCCTGACCTCGTAACCCTCGCTCAGAAGCTTCTCGACCAGGTGCCCCCCGAGGAAGCCGGTGGCCCCGGTGACGAGAACCTTCACACCCTCACCCCCTTATGTAAACGGAGTAGGAGAAGGCGGCGGGAAGGAAGAGGCCATCGTAGGGTTCAACAGGAGTCCTAAGGTAGCTCTCTCCCAAGGGCACAACCCGGTAGACGCCGATGCGGTGCAAGTTTCTGAGTATCTCCTCGAGCGCACCCCTGTCAACAGCCACCGCAAGCGTCTGCACCCTGTCTACACCTAGGTACGCCGGGTTGCGGGGCAGGCTCGCAACGAGGTTGAGGGCCTCCCGAGTCGAGTTCACCCTCACGATCTCGAGGAACCTCCTCCTCGCGTGCAGCGGTAGCAGCGCGTTCGGAGGCACCTCGCCGAGAGCGCTTTTCCCGTCGGAAAGCGCTATCGTCCACGGGTTGCTCGGGTCGCTACTGGCGTAGACCTTCGCCCCAGCCAGCTCCAAGCTCCTGCGCATGACGAATAAAGCGTAAGGGAGGCTCTCCAGCTGCACCGGATACCGCTTCCCCACCTTCTCCAGCGAGGAAGCCAGCTTCTCGGCGAAGCCCAAGGCTTCCTCTTTCGAACCAACGAAGGCTGCCTGCGTCGGCGAGCTGCAGAGCTGCTGCTCGTAAAGCACCATCTCGAAAGCCAGTTTCTCGGCGACCTCCACAGTGGCGCAGCTGGAGTCCACTATCGCGAAGCCTGTCATCGGACCGTTCACCACGAACCTCGGTCTGTGCGGATTGGCTGCTAGCATGCGGGCGACAGCTGTCCTGCCGGGCTCCCCTCCCCAGTAGTTCACTACACCCAGCGGCCCCCTCTCCAGTAGCTCCCTGAGGTTCCTGCTCTCGTGCGCGAAGTAGCTTACCAGCAACGCGCGTCTCAGCGAGACGTCGAGCGGGAGGCTGTGGAGGGGCGAGAAAACCTCCCGCACCGCCCTGAAGTTGGCGAGGGAGGGCCTGAGGATGGTGAAGTTGCCGATCACGAGCGAGAAAACGGTCGGTATCAGCGGAGGCACAATGGAGTTGCCCGAACCGATCACCAGCACAGGCCCCGCCGGCAGGTTCCTGACGCGCTCTCTCGCAGCGACCTCGACAGGTTCTTCGAGGCTTCTCGACCCGCCTACAAGCGCGGTGTCGAGTGCTTTGGCGATGTTCCCGGGGTTCAGCACCTCCGCAACGAACTCCACCTCCAAATCCACGATAGCGGGGCTGTAGCCTGTCGCCTTAGCGAGCTCCTCCTTAACCCACTCGAGCTTACCGCTCTCAAGCTTCTCGCGCCACGCCTCGCCGAGGAGCTCCACAGCGCGCAGCCTCTCGGATAGCGGCAGGTTGGCCAGCTCCTGCTGGAGCTCCACAGCATCGGCAAGCCGCTTCCGCAGCCACTCGCCCTTCGGCTCGTAGACGCTAACGTCACCGGCGACGACGAGCTCCAAGTCCTCACGGCCGAGCTCGGGGTGGAGCGGCGTCGTGTCGAGGATCACTGCAGCCTCCCCCCTCTGTACATAAGCTCCTCGAGCGTACCCCCGCACGCCCTCTGCAAGCTCCACCCCTCCTCTTCGGTCAGCCGCCGGACGTATATGAACTCCCTCCCGTAATACCGCTCCGAGGGTACCTGCTTGACGATATCCCCTGGCATGAACACCTCCAGCCACGAGATCGCGAGAGGGTCGAAGATTGCCAGGATCCCGTCCTTGTGATACTCGTCCTCGCCCATGAGCTTGTACGTCTTCGGATCGAGAAGGAAGACGTGCTGGAGCGGGTGCGGGATCTTGTGCATGACCCCGTACTTGTCCAAGAGCGCCGTGAGCGTCTCCGTCATACCCAGCACGTCCATGAACGGCACCGGCACCTCTCTACCCGTCTCCGGGTCCGCGGCCTTGAACACCTTCCTAGCCTCCCTGACTATCACGCCGTACTCGGGCACCTGGAAGCCCTTGGACCCGCCGCCCGTCACGATCACCCCGCCCCTACCGAGGTTGATGGGCGGGGCGCCCGCCACAACCTTGTACACCAGCTTCTTGAAGAGGCTGAGGCTGCCGAACTGGCTGGAGATCAAGTACACTCCGGCGGGTGCCGAGAAGAAGAGCTTGGGCTCCTCCCTGCTTTTCACGAACTCCAGGATCCGCTGCCTGTTGGGTACCAGCCTCTTCCACAGCGGTCCTCCAGACTCCTCCGGTACCAGGTCCATTCCGTAGAGGAGCCTTATCCTCTTGTACTGGAGCGCTAGGTCAACGAAAGCCACGAAGTTAAGGTGGTTCTTCAGCTCTTCCGCGGCGAGGAACAGCGCCAGCCCCCTGCCCGGCTCGAGGAACCTCCCGTAAACGTACTCGAACAAATTCGCGTTAGCTGCAGTCATCATAACGAGCTCCAGTGGGCTTCGGTACACCCTCACGGGGTCCCTCCCGCTCGTCCCGCTGGACCTGAAGGTGAAACCCCCTTGATCCCTGTTGGGGATGTAGAACCTCTCGATCCCTCCACCCCTTAAAAGATCGGAGGGTACAGCGAGCTTAACTAAATCTTCCAGCTCCGCCGCCTTGGGTTCCACTCCCAACGTTTCGAAAAGCTTCTGGTAGAAATCGCTGTTTCTCGCGAAGAAATCCAGCGAGCTTCTGAGGAGATCGCGCCTTAGCCTAGTTAAATGGTCGGGCGACTTTTCGAAAAGACCTTTATCCCGCGAAAGCTCGTACAGCCTTCTCACGTGGGGATCGTTCAAGAACCTGCTCTCGCGCGCTCTCCTTTCCAATTCCTCGAAAGCTGGAAGTTTATCCATATTGCGGACTCCCTCACGAAGCTATATAAGGAACGCCTCCCGGCGCCGCTCCGCGAGCGCGCGCTGGGGATCGTTCAAAAATCGCTTTCTTAAGCAGCTCTTCTTTCTAACTCTCTGAACGATGGAAGATTCTCCACACGCTTCCCCCCACGTTGTATAAGGGATGCCCCGCATCGCTTCGAACTCGAGAACCTCAAAAGAAGCTTCTCGAACATCGGTTCACCAGCTATAGGTCGAATTTCAGCTTTTATAAACAGAGAATTTTATTGTAATGTGTCAGACTGCAATGAAGGAGACGTTACTTTTATATCTTCGCGTCGAACGTGCGAGCGATGGCCTCACGCGAGAGCTTCCCCGTAGAGCTCCCAGCGTTCGTTCACGTGCCCGGCTCAAACCCTTATGTCTTCTACCTGGAGCTGCGAGGTGAGGCTTTGGAGGCTGTGGGCGTTCTGGAGCGGGTGAGCGGAATTTTCGCTAAGCACGGCGTCCCCATCCTCCAGGTAAACGTCGCCGCTTCGGGGGAGGTCGGCAGGCTGATAGTGTTCGCGGATCTGAAGGACGAAAAGCTCGCGGATAAGCTTGGTGGGCGAGCTGGAGAAGGTGCCGTACGCGCTCCGCGCTTACTACTCGAAACCGACCGTGAGCGGTTTCGCGTACTGCGACCGCTGCTTCCCCCTAACGGTTAGGGGGCAGCGGGCGATCGTCCTCTCGAGGCAGGTTTACGAGGGCTTCTTCAGAGAGGGTTGGAGGAGGTTTGGGACGGGGTTCCCCATCATGTTATACGTGCTCGGTTTCGAGTCCGGCCGCCTCGCCTATCAGAGGCACTTGGAGATGGCCGGCGGCGACGCGGGAGCCGCGGTGAAGGTGGCTGAAGCCTTCTTCCAGCTGCTCGGCTACGGGAGGCTCGAGTTCCTCAGGATCGACGACGCTAGGAGGGAGGCCGTCTACAGGGTGCACGGCAGCTTCGAGTGCGAGCTGTTCAGGGGCGCGGGCGAGATACGGGCAGGGTTCGTCAGGGGCCTCATCGGCGGCTGGCTCGCCGCGAGGTGGGGCGTCGAGGAGGCGGAGAACGTGATCGTGAGAGAGGAGAAGTGCATCGCGAAGGGGGACCCCTACTGCGAAGCCAGAGTGTGGGTGGAGAAAAGAAAATGAATTTATTTTACAAAGCTACTTTAACCGGCCTTCCGCTCTCAGCTTGTCTATCACGTACTGGATGGCTTGGCCGAGCGTCTGGTTCTTCTCGACGTCCTCGTCCGGCACCTGGATCTTGAAGATGTCCTCGATCTCCGCCACGAGCTCGATCGTCGTCACGGAGTCGGCCCCCAGGTCTTCGATGAACCTGGTCTGCGGGGTGAGCTTGCTGGGGTCAACCCTGTAGATGCGCGCTACCACCTCCTTGATCTTCCTCTCGACCTCCTCGGCCGTGAAGGCGCTCACGCCTCGGCCACCCCCGCCGCCGGCTATTAACGTTACTCGGCGAAGAGCGCCGCTTTCCTGTGGAAGAGCTCGATGTAGTACTCGCGCTCCTGCCTCGTCATCTCGTACAGGTGCTCGAAGAGCTTCACCTGGGGCTCCGTCAGCTTCTTCCCCCTCCTCCCCATCATCGTTTCCGCCGTCTTGAGCATGCGGCGGAGGCCCGCGCCCTTGCTCAGCTTCCCGTTGACGTACCAAGTGAAGGAGGGTATGTACTTGGGGGAGAGGTCGGTCGAGAGGACGTTGCACATCACGCCGATGACCGCGCCCGTGTTGAGCAGGGTGCCGATGCTCGTCTTCACGTGGTCGCCGATGATGCTGCCCACCTTGGTCGAGCCGGTCTTCACGGGCTTCCCGTTGATGTACACGACCACCTCGCTGTAGTCGTTCTTCAGGTCGCTGTTTGTGGTTAGGGCGCCGAGGTTGACCCACTCGCCGACGTACGCGTGGCCGAGGAAGCCGTCGTGGTACTTGTTGCTGTAGCCGTGGATGATCGACTCCTCCACCTCGCCCCC
>JAPWTS010000075.1 GCA_028275925.1 Thermofilales archaeon | reverse complement strand
TGCTTCGAGTACCTCCTCCCCGTCGGCTCGCTCGCGGTTGCGACTGTGATCCGCACCTCCTCCGAGCTACCGGTGAACAGCTTCTGTAGCGTCTCGATCTCGAAGACCGTCGCGTTGGTGACGGTGATGGTTCCACCCTTGAGGCTGATTGTACCGGGGTTCGGCGCCTGCACCGCGTACGTGACGAACATCCGCATGGGGTACGTCTGGTTGCGCCGGTAGAGGAGCTGCACAAGCCCTGCGAGCTTCGCGCGGTCGCAGCTGCCGGCGGCCATGCAAGCGCGCGTTAAGTGCGCGAGCTGCGCCGCCTGCAGGTGGCCTCTTTCGTACGCGATCTTGGGTTGGAGCGAGTACGTCGAGAGGAGGGCGATGAGCGTGGCGGCGAGCGTGATGACCCCGATCAGCGCGAGCTGCCCCCTCCTCGCGCGCTTCAACGCGACCACCTCAAGGCCCCGCGCACACCACGACGATCTTCTCCACCCCGCTCGTCAGGTTGACCAGCACAGCGCCGTAGCAGAGCGGGAGCTTCGGCTCCAGCGTCTCGCCGGGGCTCAAGACGCGGACCTCGTAGCTGGTCCCGTTGAGCGCGACGCTCAACAGCCTCGTCACGTTCTCGGGGCTCTGCGCGTTGAGCAGGGCCCAGGCGAGGGCCCGCTGCGCGCCGACGCCGCTCGCGCCCGCGCCCTGCCTCGCCGTTAGAGCCACCATGTACGCCGACGCGATGGCGAACACCAAACCGATCGCGGCGGCCTCCAGGTGCCTCACAGGTTGAAGAATGCAATCCAATTATTTATTCGTTGCGGCGGCGATAGCTATATGTAGCTTCTTGGTTGCAGATCACAGGGGGGATGAGGATCATTGCGTTCGGGCGAGGGGTGAGCGGCGCGGCTCACATCCGACCCCCTAGCCCGCGCAAGCAGCTCCTCCAGGTCCGCTTTCAGCTCCCTTACAGCCTGCTTCAGCCCCTCCCCCTCCTCCAAGCGGATCCTCGCTCTATGCGCCTTGAGAGCGCTCTCCAGGCTGGAGAGCTCGAAGCTGGGCTTCAAGCCCCTCACAGCCCGCAGCGCGAGCTCGACCGCCTTTAGGGGCTCGCTCTCGGCGACGCGCAAAGCCTCCTCCAGCGCCTCGACCGGGGAGAGCTGTTTCACAGCCTTCGCCGCAGAAGCCTTGGCTTCAGCCACCGCAGTTCACCACCTCCAGCCTCACCACGCGAACCTCCCTCCTCCCCTTCCACGTGAAAGCCTCGAAGCCAAGGTCAACGCTGCCGCTAAACCCCGAGGAGAGGGTGTAGTCCGGCGTTTGAGCCGGCTTGAAGCAGATGCTCGCGCTCCTCTTGGGAGCGTTGGGCGGCAGCGCGACGTACCGTATGGTGACGGTGGAGCCGTCGTCCGCCACGTCGACGAAGGATGCGGCGCCGGCGTGCGTCCCGTTCCCCCACGCCCTCCAGAGCAGCGGCAGCCGGTCCTCGTAGACCGGCGCGCTCCTCGCCCTGAAGAAGACTAAGACCCTGCTCAACTTCAGCGTGTACCTCTTGCCGTCCAAGGTGGCGTTGAGGAGCAGAACCCGCCGCTCTAGGTAGGCGTCGAACGGCAGCGTCGCCCTCCCCGCTAACAGAATGCGCTTCAGCTCGATCGCGTCCTCCCAGCCGTAGAGCGGCTCGCTTTTCAGGAAGACCGAGGCGACGAAGTAGGCCGCGATTCCCGTTGCAACGACGAGCGCCAAACCCCAAACTAGGTACTTGAGCGGGACCATCGCCGCACAGTAGCGCGCCTAGCATTTATTCTTTACGTCGAGATCGGTGGAGAGAGAAAGAAAAAAGATTTTGCTTAAGCGGGTTTCAGCCTCTAGCGCGCGGCGGGAACTTCGTGTAGAGCGGCACCGGCACTACTGCGCCCTGCGCTACGGTGTACCGGTTACCGGCGGGTATCGGGTAGAACGCCACCCAGTAGTCTGGGTTTACGGTCACGGTGACCGTCGGGTAGACGCCCGTGAGCGAGCTGCGCCCGAGCGGCGGCAGCGTGCCGTTGTACGGGTCCACCGGCCCCCACTCGTAGTAGAGGTCCGCCCGGTAGTTGACGCCCATCCTCGCCTGGTAGAAGCCTATGCTGCCGCTCCTGAAGCAGTCCCAGTCGATCACCAGCTGCGACGGGTCGTTGTTAAGCCAGTCCGCGATGACCGCGTTCGCCGGCGCCAGCGTGAAGCTCACCTCGGCTTTAACCGGCACCCCGTCGTCCACCCTCACGCCGGGCTGGCCAGCGCGGGCGACGAACCTCGCCACCAGCTTGAAGCCTCTCGCGCCGAAGTTGAGGCCCCTCGGCTCCCTGTAGAAGAGCTCCGTATCGCCTATCGCCAGCGTGTAGAGCCTGCCGGTGGCGCCGTAGGCGGAGCCGCGCGGCGCCCAGACCACCACGCCGGCGTCGTTCTCCAGCGCAACCCCCACGTTGCCGACCCTGTGGGGCTTAAAGCCCGCCATCCACAGCGTCACGTTCGGAGGCAGCGTGGGCAGGGTTGCGTTCGGCGGCACGTAAGTCCAGTCCACCGCAGCCTCGATCCACATGAATATGGGGCTCCTCCTCAGCTGGCTATCGTAGCTGTCGAGCCTGTACCTAGCCACGGCGCTCTCGACCTTGAGCGCTGACACGGCGACCGGCTGCCAGTACACCCAGCCCGAGTCCACGTGCTTGAACGTCACGTTGTAGAGCGCGTATGTTGCCGAGCCGCTCCACACGCTGCTGAGAGCGGCGCCGCTGTAGCTCTCGCCCGGCAGGAGCGGCCTCCAGGCGGCTAAAGCCACGAGGCGCCAGCCCCTGTACACTGAGGGCGCGCCAGCCACCACCTGCGGGAAGTCGCTGACGCTGTTAGCGTCGTAGGCGACGTAGCGGCAGGCGTCCGCGTACGGGTTGTCGAGGCTGCAGTCGTCCAGCTTGTGCGCCAGCGCGTCCCAGTCTTTATCCATGTAGAGCCTCCAGCTACCGTTCACCGGCACCCACGCGCTTTCAAGGGTGCCTGGCTTGACGAGGAGCGCGTAGATCCACATCCTGCTATCGCTTGAGAAGGCGGTCTGCGCCTGCGAGGTTAGCGCGGTCACGTTGAGCAGCCAAGTGCCTTTTCTCCCGTCGCAGCCGCCCATCGCGTACTGCTCGTATATCGACCAGAAGATCGGGTTGGGTACCCCCTCGCCGGGCAGGTACATCGTCTGGTTGCTGGGGCCGAGCCTGAACACAGCCCTAACCGCGAGGCCGTAGCTCCCCACCGTCAAGGTGATCACCGGGTTGGTCGTGTAGGGGTTGCGGGGGTAGCATTCGGTCGCGGTATCCCACCTCAGGAAGCGGGCCGCGCCGGCCTCCACCGCCTGCAAAGCGAAGCTCTCGCCGATGCGCATCCAGAAGCTCGCGTTCCACGGCAGCATCTTGCCGGCGTAGCCGCTGTAGCGGTCGGGCAGCTGGAGAGCCTTCACCCCCCACGGGTCGCTCCCGTAGTGCGGGTCGTAGAGCACGAGGAGCAGGCGCTCGTCGTAAACGTAGGCGGTTACGGTGGTGTCGCTGCTGACGGTGAACGAGCGCGGGTTGCTCGTGTCTCCGTCCGACCACTTCCAGAACGCGTAGCGGCGCCAGTACACGTTCAGCTTCTGCCCGTAGTACGTGTCGAGGACCTGCACCGAGACGGTGGAGCCCTTGTCCACCTCCACAGTAACCTTCCCGCTGCTGTCGGCGGTGTAGACCGTATTTCCGATCTTCACCTTGGTGCCGTTGGCGGGCGCGGTGGTGGGGCCGCTGGCGGTAGCCCTGTACACCTGCACGGTGAGCTTCACCTTCTGCGTACCACCTCCCCCACCGCCTCCGCCCCCGCCTCCGCCGCCACCCTGCCCCTGGTAGACGGCGGTGGCGCTCTTCGAGGAGCCCTTGCTGACCGTTATCGTGACCGAGGTGCTGGTGGTCTCGCCGTCGCTCGTCACCCACTTGACGAACGCGTAGGTCGTGCCGCCGACGGTGACGCTGCTGGGGGCGCTGAGCGTCACCGTGAGGTCTTTGTCGACGCCGTAGAGGGTGAAGGGCGTGCTGGCGCTCCCGCTCACCGTCCCGCTGTAGCTGACCGTGACCGAGATGGGGGTCGAGCTCACGCTCAGCACCGCGAGCGGCAGGGTGGTGCCCCCGCTCTTCCGCGCGTCGCCGAAGGCGCCGGCGGCGACGGTCGCGTAGCTGCTGGGCGCGAGGTTGACCGACATCCAGCCGCTCACCTTCGAGAAGCTGAAGGTGACGCGGACCTTCGCCGGGTAGTCGCCGCTGCTGGGCAGCGTCCAGCTGTGCGTCTTGGAGTACTCGTAGGTCCGCCAGGGGATGCTGCCGCTCCCCGTGAGGGCGAACGTCGCCGTATCCTCCATGTAGGTGCTGCCGCTCGCCGACTGCCAGCTGCTCCAGCTGCCCAGCCCGGTGCTCGGGTTGATGAAGAAGACGCTCACGGCGACGCTGTAGTCCACCGTGTCAACGTACGCGCTGGCCGTGCTGCCGGCGGTGACCGCGTAGCTGGAGACGCCGGCGGCGGGCGCCACGTAAGCGTAAATCTCCGCCCCGTAGCCCCCATCCAATTCCACGCTACCGCCGCCGCTCTTGCTGAAAGACACCGTCTTGCCGTTATAGTCGGTGGTGAGGAACTTTTCATACATCACCCACACCGCTGGGCTGGCTCTCGCCGGCTGCGGCGCTAGGGCTAGCAGCAGTAGCAAAGCGAGCGCCAAGCTTAGCCGCTTAGCCTTCATCAGGTAAAAGGGGAGAAGGCTGGAATAAAAATATTGCTAGCCGCCCACCTCCACGTAGATGCGGACCTCGTAAGCGCCTCCCGAAATGGCGATGAAGCGATCGAGGTACTGCTTCGTCCCCTCGCCGTAGTTCCACGGCCCCGAAACATCGTAGTCGTCGTCCACGGAGACTTCCAGC
Organism: Thermofilales archaeon; assembly: GCA_028275925.1. Classification (GTDB taxonomy): domain Archaea; phylum Thermoproteota; class Thermoprotei; order Thermofilales; family Thermofilaceae; genus JANXEW01. Next base: position 3,147 of record JAPWTS010000075.1, on the reverse strand, counting down.
GCGCAGGAGACCACCCGTATATGAGCGGCTGGTGGATCCCTCACGACCGTGTACTCGGCGACGAGGTCGCAGGTACCGAACTGCACGGTGGCTCTCGCCTCCTTCTCTGCGTACAGGTCGCCTCCGAGCCAAGAGTAGGGGTAGTATACCGTTGCGCCGCCCACGTCCTTGCCCTCCAGCCTGAGCTTCACGGTTTTCCAGTTCTCGGGCAGGATGAGGCGGAAGCTGAAGATGTGGCCTCGGGGCGTGGACACGAGCGCGCTGCCCTCCACCCTCTGGTAGCTGCTGTAGCCGGGGTCCCACGTGACGAGCGCGCCGCCGACCTTGTGGGTGGGGCGGTAGAGCACGCGCACGCTTGCGGTCCCGTTGACGCGCACGCTCGCGCTGCCGGCTGCGACCGTCACCCACACGTAGCCCAGCCCCCACCGGTACCGCAGCTCCTGGATCTCGGGGCTGCCCCAAGCGAACGTATCGTTCACTTGGATGAAGGGCGGAGCCTGTATGTAGGCGGTGAAGGGCCTCGGCCTCTGGATCTTGGTCGGAAGCAAAGTCTCGGCGCCGTCCACGAGCACCTTGGCGCCGGGCGCGTTCGACTCGATGTGGAGCACGTGCGTCTCAACCCTGTAGAGCGCGGTGACGCTCGCGCTGCCGTAGACGTGGAGCTCGAGCGGTTTGCCGGCGAAGCTCCCGTTGACGAGGAAGCCCACCGGCGTGAAGCCGTGGGTCTCGTTGCTCCCCGCGAGCAGGGTGAGGTAGAGGATGGAGCCGCAGGGCGCCTCGAGCTCGTAGGGCGCTTCGACGACGCTCCCGTTCACTACGAGGAGGCCCCAGCTCGCGTTGGAGGCGAAGGTGAGCCTGTAGCGCAGCCGCTCGAAGACGGCTTTAACGGTCGTGTTGCCCCTCACGGTTAGCGTGAGGTTCGCCTCGCCGCTGCGGAAGCTGCCGTTCACCAGCCAGCCCTTGAAGGCCCAGCACTTCTCGGGCCTAGCCTCCAGCTTTAGCGCGAAGGGCTTCGTCGAGTTCCACGAGCGGAGGAGGGTGCCGTTCGCCGAGACGCTGCCCCGACCCTCCACCTCGATCGAGGCGGCGACGAGCGGCTGCCCCGCGCCCCAGAGCAGCGGCGAGCCGCCCTTCGGCATCATCATGAGGATGAAGAGGAGCAGGAGCGCTAGGAAGGCGATCATCGCCAGCGCGACCAGCCAATGCCCGTAGCCTCTCTCTTTCTTCCCCCTCATCGCCCCTAGCGCGCGCTAATACTATATAAAATCAGCGCTAACGGAGAGCAGCTCCACCAGCTTCTCGGGCTCTTCAACCTCGAACGCGAGGCACTCGAGGAGGCCGCTCCAGACGATAGCGGCGAGGTTGCCCGGCAGCTCGAACGTCGAGCCGTTGTGGAAGCCCCTCTTCAGGAACCTCGGCTTCCCAGCGTAGGCGCCGACGAGGCGGGAGCCGTCCGGCAGCTCCAGGTCCAAGGGCCTCCAGGCGAAGAGCGGCACGAAGATGCCGAGCGGCTCGAGCGCGGCGGCGCCCCTGAACCTAGCTCTACACGCTCGGTTGAAAGCGCGCTCGAGGGCTTCAACGGCGTCCACGAGCTCGGGGACCTCTTCAACGCGGGTGCGGGGCTCGCACCTGGCGCCGCAGACTGGGCAGCGCGGCTCCGGTCCCCACTCCGCCCTCGCGCCGCACTTGGGGCACACCCACTCCACCGCCTCCACCCTCACCAGCTTGAGCGGCACCGCGAGCGGGGGCGCCTCGCCCCCGCGGTAGAGCCTCCCCCGCCACCAGTAGCCTACCTCAGCCACGGTCTCCGCCTCAAAGCCAGGTACGCTAAGATGCTGGGAGGGCATAGGAGGACCAAGAGGCTCCAAAACCCCGCGAGCATCCCCCGCCTGCGCGCGTCCCCGTAAACCCAGCCCGCCGCGTAGTACAGCGCGAGGGAGCCGAGGCCCATCAGGAGCGCTAGGGCGAGCTCGCTCACGGCTTCCACCCCAGCATCAGCAGGTAGAGGGCGAGGCAGAGGCCCGCGAGGAGCGCTGGGATCGAGGCTAGGGCGATTACGCGGGAGAGGCGCTTCCGCACCCCCTCCTCCCGCACCCTCACCTCGCGCCTGAACCTGTCGGGGTCCCAGCGCAGCACGCTCAACCCCTCGCGACGATCAGCGCCCCGTCCCCCGCCACCTCGTAGGCCCTGCACCTTTCGCGAACCAGCGAGCCGTACTGCAGCGCGGTCCCGTTCGGGTAGATGACGAGCACCTGCCAGCCCTGCGGCGGGCTCGGCGTTAAGCCGGCGTCGAGGCGCGCCCTAGCTTCGGCTGCAACCTCCAGCGCCTGCCGGTAGCAGTCGTAGGCGCCGGCGTAGGCGGGCTTGAACCTCGCGTAGAGCGAGAGCAGCAGCAGAGACGCTGCGGCGGCAGCCAGCGCCACCAGAGCCGCGTCCACCCTCACAGGCTTCAAGTGTAGAGGGAGGGTAAAAAATTTTACCGATTGGAACCCTTTCTCAGCTCAGCGAGGGGGGCGGCGGCGGTGGGGGCTGCTGGATGGGGTGCTCCCTCCTCACGATCAGGTAGACGATGAGGCCGATGATTCCCGTCAGGAGCACCACCAGCAGCCAAAGCGTAGCCTCCATACCCCTCTTCTTGGCGTCCCTGTAGACCCAGACGGCCAGCAGGATCCAGACGGCGAGGAGGCCGATGATGAAGAGGATGATGCCGCCGAACACCAGGAGGGCGAGGAAAGCGTAGCCGAAGTCGCCGGGCTCCGCGAGCGCGCGCGCCGCGGCAGAGGCCGCCGCCAAGGCGGCGAGGCTCAGGAGGCCTTTCGCTCGAACCAGCTTCAGCAGCCTCGCTCTGCCCACCAGTTTCGCCAGCTTTGCCTTCATCGCGTCCAATGCCGATGCTCTGGTATTTATAACCACCGCCGGCAGCCGCAGTAAGCTCCAGGAAAAAAGCTAGGTGTTCGAGCGCGGCTAGGGGACTTTGGCGAGGACGAGCTCGTTGGGCAGCGAGTAGCTCTTCACGATCCTCAACTCCTCCTCCCTGATCATCTGGTAGAGCTCGGAGCGGGTGGGAGGGAGCCGGGGCGCGCCGAGCAGGTAGGCTGGCAGGGCGCCCGTCCAAGCCCCCTTCGCGTCCCTCACGCCCTGCACGAT
>JAPWTS010000008.1 GCA_028275925.1 Thermofilales archaeon | reverse complement strand
CTGAACTTGTAGCCTCTCGCGTCCGCCTCCAGCCACACGTAGTGGAGGTACGTGTTTATAGCTTTGAGCGGTTGGGGGAACGCCCTGAACCTGTAGAGCTGGGGGTGGTTCCTGTAGCCCCGGGTGGCCTGCTCCAGCACCTTGCGCGCTAGCAGCGACTCGCGCCACAGCGCGACGAGCCCCCGGGGATCGAGGTACCTCGGATGAATGCTCCACAACCTCACGCTCGCCGGGTGGCGCGTGTCGGCTTTAACTTTGCCCGCTTGCTGGAGCCCCGCGTTGCCTGCAGATGACGAGCGCGCCTGCTACCGAGTGGCGAGAGCTCAGGCCGGCGGGGAAGGCACAGCTGCTCGTGCCCTCACGGGTTCTGAAGCGCGCCGCCCCCGCGCGCGCTCGGATCGAGCAGCCTGCAGCGCGCTAGCACCCCCCTGTCGAGCCCCGCCGCGAGGTCGCGGCTTTCGCACTGGGGAAAAGCTCTTTACCCTATTCCGCTGGAGAGGCGCGTGGGCGGGAGCCGCGCGCTGCTCTACCACTCCCTGCTCCTGAGCGTTCTACCCCTCGTGCTCAACATGGTGGTGACTCCGCTTGTCGCGATCTCGCTGTTTTCGCTACCGGTTTTCCTCAGGGATCCCGTCTACTATGTTTACCTGGTTGGTTTCTTCCTGTGGCCCGCTTACCACGCGCTGCTCGCCGGGTTGGCGGTCGCCTTCTTGAGGGCTGAGGGTGAGAGCGTCTGGAGCGTGGTGGGCCCCGCGCGGGATAGGCCGTGGTTCACGCTCCTCTTGACCGCCTTGATGCTGGGCTTCTCGCTCCTCCTGTTCCAGGTGGTTCAGCCGCTGGCGGCGGAGCTGGTTTACGGGCCGGGGGCCTGGGCTGAGGCCGCCTACTTCTTCAAGAGGATCCCGCGGCCCCTGGCCTTGTACAGCGTGCTCGTCCTGCCCTTGACCGCGGGAGTTTGCGAGGAGCTCGTGTGGAGGGGGTACCTGCTGACGAGGTTTGAGCGCTTGCTGCGGGGTAGGGTTTGGGCTGCTGTGCTCCTGCAGGCGCTGCTCTTCGGCTTGTGGCACGGCCCCTCGCCCTTCCTGCCGTTCTCGGTTCTCGCCGGCGCGGTGGCGGGCGCCCTCTACGCGAGGACCCGGAGGCTCGTGCCTCTCGTGGTGAGCCACTGGCTGGGGGACGCGGTGGGCCTAGCCATCGCGTACTTCGCTTAGCGCCGCGCGCTGGTACTGGATCCTCTCGCAGCCTCGGGGAGCGGCTCCGCGCGAGGCAAGCTTCATATCGTGCTGCGCTTTCCGCAGCACGGGGTGAACGTTAGGGTTAGCGTGAGGATCCCGAGGAGGCTTAGGGACGAGGCTAAGAGGTGCGGGATCAACATCAGCGAGGTGGCTCGGGGGGCTTTGGAGGAGGAGGTGAGGAGGAGGAAGCTCGAGGAGGCGGCTGCCGCGGCGAGGCGGGTGGGGGAGCTCTTCTCCAGGATCTCCGTGGAGGAGATGGTGGAATGGTTGAGGGAGGCGAGGAGGGGGAGGTAGGTTACGTCCTCGACGCCGGCGCGATCGGCGCCCTGCTCGAGAGGTTGGGCGAGAGAGGGTTGAGGTACCTCGAGGGCGCTGTTACGCTCGACCTAGCGCTCTACGAGCTCGGGAACGTCCTCTGGAAGGCTTGCCGCTTGAGGGGGGCGATCAGCGAGGAGGAGGCGCTGGAGGGGGCTAGGGGCTTGGCCAGGGTGCTCGAGCTGGTGGAGCGCGAGCGGTTGGGGGCGAGGACGTGGAGGGGGTCATGGCGCTGGCGCTCAGCTCGGGCTTGACCTTCTACGACGCCTCCTACCTCTACCTCGCGAAATCCAGGGGCGGCGCCCTCGTCACGGAGGACGGGGACCTCCGGGAGCGGGCTAAAGCCGCGGGGGTGAGGGCTATCGGGGTGGAGGAGTACCTCGCCGAGCGCGGGCGGGACCGCGCGCGGAAGCGTTGACCGGCCAACCGGCTTGCGCTCCGTTTAAATGCCGGTGCTGCTGGGAGGCGTGGCTGTGAGCCTCGCTAAAAAGGTCGAGGAGGCTTTGAGGAGGGAAGCTGAGAAGAGCGGTTCTTCCGTCGAGGAGCTGGTCAACGAAATCCTCTCGGAGGCTCTGGGCGCCCCCCTCGACCCGAGGGATCGCGCGGAGCTGCACTTGGAGCTCTGCGAGAAGTACCTGAGGGAGGCGGAGGAGCTGCTGAGCAAGGGGGACTACGCGCAAGCCTCGGAGAAGGGCTGGGGCGCGGCGGCGCAGATCGTGAAAGCCCTGGCGGCGAGGGAGGGCAAGACGCTGAGGAGCCACCGCGAGCTGTGGGAGTTCGCGGGCGAGCTAGCGGACAGGCTGGGTGACCCCGAGCTCAGGCACCTGTGGAGGACCGCGAACGTTCTGCACCAGAACTTCTACGAGGGCTGGATGCCGCCGAGGGAGGTGGAGCTCGCGGTCGAGGACGTGAAGCGGCTTGTGGGGAAGCTGAGGGGGCTGCTGGCTTAGCGCCGCGGGCTTCTACGCGAGCCCCATCTCGCGCATCAGCTTCCTCACCTCCCCGAGCGGCAGGCCGGTGAGGGCGCTCACCTCCTCGGGGCACCTGCATCCTTCCTCCACCGCCTTTTTGACCAGGTGGGCTGCCGCCTCCCTTCTCAGCCTGCTCTTCAGGCGGCGGGGCGGCGCTATCCCGTGCGCCTCCTCGAGCGCCTCGAGGGCTTGGAGCACGGCCAGCGCGAAGCGCTCCGGCTCCTCCTGGCTCAGCGCGTCCTCCAGCAGCACCCTCCAGTCGAGCCCCCTCCTTGCGATCCTCGCCAAGTCCTCGAGATCCCTCTCCCTCCCGCTGACCGCTTTGAGGAAGGCGACGTCGCCGAGCGAGAGCACCTTGACGACGAGCCTCCCGTAGGCGATGGAGCGCGCCGCCCGCTTGGCCATGGCCTCCGTGATCCTAGCGCCGGCGACCTCCGCGAGGAAGAGGTCCACCCTAACGTCCCCCCTCTCCAGCACCGCAGCCCCTTTCGGCTCGGCTTCGGCGGGGGGCTCGAAGCTGGCGCTGCGGAGGGCGGAGAGGAGGAGCTTGAAGCTCCGCTCGTCGAGCACCGCGAGGTCGACGTCCCCCGTCGCCTCCTTCACGCTCTCTAGGACCAGGGCTAGGCCGCCGAGCGCGTAGCACTCGACGTGCTCGGTGAGCAAGCGGCCGGCTTCGGCGAGCGCTTCCGTCACCTTCGCCAGCGGCGGGGCCGGCTTAGCCTCGACGCCGTACAGCCGCGCGAGCTGCCTGAACTCGTCCCACGGTAGGAAGAGGTCGCTGTGCTCGGTGGGAAGCCCCGACGCGTAGTCGCCGAGCTCCAGCACCAGGGGGAGGGCCGGGGTGCCGCGCGCGGCGGCAACCAGCTTCGCCGAGTTCAGGGTTTTGGAGAGCTTCGCGTACGCGACGGCGGCGAGCGTCCTCTCGTACCGGCTGCGGGCGGCGAGGAGCGCGTGGACGATCGCCTCCTCCGGCCCCACCTCGCCCCCCGGCTGGACGTAGTAGTCGTAGCCCGAGGCGATATCGATGGAGAAGCGGCGGAGGGCTGTGAAGCCCGTGGGCGCCCCGCGCGCCGGCGCGCCAGCCGGGACCCTCTTCACGATGTACCGGCCGGCGTAGAGGATCTCAGCGTAGGGCTCGACGATGAGCGCCGCCCTCCTCGCCCTCAACCTCTCCACCAGCACGGCCACGTCTGGGTCCGCGATCGCGAGCCTCCCGCCCTCGACCCTGACGGCACCCAGCCCGCGCAGCCTCGCGAGGCGGCTCGAGAGCCCGCTCCGCGAGAGGCCGGTGCGCGCGGCGGCTGCCTCGAGCGTGAGCCGGTCGGCCGCGCACTCGAGGAGCTCCAGCGCCTTGGGCGCGAGCAGCTCGGCTAAGCTGAACTTGCTCTTCACGCGCTTGAGCAGCTGCAGCAGCTCCGGGTCGGCGACGCGCACCACGCCGCCCTCGCGCGCGGCGAGGCCCAACGCCTCGAGCTGCGCCGCTAGGCGGTAGGCGTGGCTCCTGCTAACTCCGCACGCCGCCGCCAGCTCCTCGAGGCGCGCAACCCCCCTCTCGGCCAGCTCCTCGATGAAGCAGCCCCTCTTCACATCCTATTTTGCGCGACATCACCGATATATTAGTTGTGTAAAATAGGATCGGAAAGAGCAAAGTGCGGGAAAACATTGACCGCGCCCGTCAGCGCCGGTGGAGCGCGCCTCGGCCGCGAAGGGGGGAGCGGTAGCGCCAAAGGGTTTGAAGGGAGGGCGCAGGGAGCGCGAGGATTGCCGGGCTCGCGTCTAAGAGAGCTGGGGCGCCTTCTCGAGCAGGCGGTTGACGAGCTCGATGTACTGCTTCGCCCTATCCATGAGGGGCTTGTGCTCGCTCTCCTCGTAGAAGAGGCCGTAGAAGCAGTCGCCGTGCAGCTTGCTCCTCACTTCGATGAAGTAGGCCGCTAGCTCCTCCGCCTCCCTCTCGCTCAAGCCGGCTTTCGTGAACGCCTCCTTCACGAAGCGCCTCCACGTCCATCCCTCGGGCGGGGAGGCCGTACCCAGGTACTTCTCCGCTAAAGCGATCGTGGCGTGCCTGACGGCGGCCCAGATCTTCTCGGCGGCGTCGTAGGGGTCCTTCTTCTCGAGGTGCTCGAAGGCGCGCGCCAGGTACTGCTCGGCCATCTCCATGTGCTCGCGGACGCGCGCATCCCTCTCGCTCTGGGAGCTCACGGCCGTGCGGTGGAGTCCGCGATTAAAAGCTTCCCGCCGCGCTCCGCGCGCCGCATTACGCTGAAATACCCCCAGCGCCCCGAAGATGGGGGAGCGTGGGGGCCTGCCTCTACACGGTTACGGCCGAGATGGTGCCCGACAAGCCCTTCGCCATTACCGCTTGGAGCGGGAGCTTCGCCCTCAAGGTCCTCTACGACGTGCTGAGAAGGAGGGGCTTCAGCTTCGGGAGGAGGGAGGCGAAGCCCTTCATCGCGGAGCCCGTGCGCGTGGACGGGGAGGTCGCGATCACCGGCGTGTACCTGGGCTCCGTCCAGAAGCCCGTGCCGCACCCGAGCCTGTGCTGGCGCGAGGTGGCCGCGGGGGAGCCCCTCTCCTTCACGTACCACTTCGCCGGGGCGGACATCGCCCGCCAGTTCGTCGAAGCGATCGCGGAGGAGCCGGTCGTCGAGGAGCCGGCGTGCAAGCTTGCTCTCACCACGCTCTCCGCCGCCCAGCGGGAGCTGCCGGAGCCCTCGCCCAGCGGGCGGCTGGAGGTGTTCAGGGTCCGCTTCCTCACCCCCACCTCCTTCATGTTCTACGGTAGGGACGTGCTCTACCCCTCGCCGGTCAGGCTCATGATCAGCGCCCTGAAGAACTACGGCGCAGCAGCGGGTGTGGACACAAAACGCGCGGTCGAGGGGCTCGCGAAGACTGTGGAGGCGGTCGGCGCCCCCCGCGCCAAGCGCGTCCTCGTGGACATCGGCGAGGGGAGGCTCGTACCCGCCTTCACGGGCGAGGTGACGCTGGCGATCCACGCGAGCGAGGACATGCCGATCCTCCTCGCGGCGCTGAAGGCGGCGGAGCTGCTGGGCGTCGGCGTCTCCAGGACCCTCGGCTTCGGCAGGGTGCGCGTCGAGAAGCCGGAGGAGCAGCCGGGGCGAAGCTGAGCGGCGGCGTGGAGGAGGATCCCGCGGCGCTAGCCAGGCAACCTCTCCAGCACCCTCTCAATCAAGTCGACGTACCACCTGGCTTTTTCCATGAGGGGCTTGTGCTCGCTCTCCTCGTAGAGGAGGCCGTAGAAGCACGCTCCGTGGAGCCGGTCCCTGATCTCGATAAAGTAGGCTGCCAGCTTTTCAGCCTCCTCCTCGCTCAATCCGGCTTTCAAGAACGCTTCCTTCACAAAGATTCTCCACTCCGAACCTTTGAGGGGAACCCGCGCGGCGAGAACCCTGCTGGTTAAAGCTTCGGTCGCCGACTTCACGGCGGCCCACACTTTCTCCGCGGCGTCGTAGGGGTCGCCGCGCGCCAGCAGCTCGTAAGCCCGCTCGAGGTACCAGCGGGCGGCTTTCACGCGCTCGCCGGCAGCGGGCCCCTGATCAGCTTGATCAGCGAAGCTGGAGCTCGTTTCTCTTTCACTCCCCCTCGCATTTCCTGTGCGCGCTCGCATCCAGCCGCACCTCTTCCTTACCAGCCGCTGCTAAAAGCATTCCGCATTCCTCGCAGAACCTTGTCAGCTTCAGCCGAGGGCTGGATATCGTGCTCTATTAGCGCTTACGCGGGTCGGGAGCGTTCGCAGGCGAGAGCGGAGGTCTAACCGTAAAGGTATTTTAGCCGCGGCCCTCGAACCACCCTGTGAACCGCACGGTATTGCTCGCCGCTTTCCTCGCCGCTTACGTCGCTTTATCGATGCTGATGGCGCTGCAGGACGGCAGCGTGGAGGTTTCGGAGGGGTACTTCGAGTCTGGCGGCGCGAGGCTGCGCTACCTGGCTTGGCGCCCGCGCGGGAGAGTTGTAGGTACCGCGCTCCTCTACCACGGTTTCGGCGGGAGCTCGGAGATGATGGGTTGGATCGGCGTCGAGCTGGCGCGCGCCGGCTACCTAGCTGTCGCCTACGACGCGAGGGGGCACGGGAAGAGCTCGTCCACCCTTTCTTACGACCCTTCGCTGCTGGTTGAAGACTGCAGGGCGTTGGCGCGCGTTTTCAACTTCACGGGGGAGCTCGTGCTCGTCGGCCACAGCATGGGCGGGAGGGCGGTCCAGGATCTCGCTCCCCGCTTGAACGCTTCGCGCGTGGTTGTCGTAGCGGCGCCGCCTGCCGGCAGCCCCAGCGCCCCTTCGCTTTTGGTTCTCGCAGGGTTCGACGAGATCTTCAAGCTGGGGGACGTCGCGAAGGCCAACTTAAGCGGTTGGAGCGTCTACGTGTCGCCCTGGGACGACCACTTGACGATCCTCTACAGCCCGAGCGCGATCGCCCGCATCCTAGCTTGGGTCAAGCCGGGCGCTGAAACCGCGGCTGCGCCGAGGTTGGCGCTCGCGCTAGCCAGGAGCTTGACGGCAGCCGCGCTCCTCGCGCTGGCACCCTTGGTCCTGGCGAGAGGTGGCGCTAAGGGGTTGGGGGGCGCGAGCTTCTGGAAGCTCGCTCTAGCGGTGGCTTTCGCCGCTCCGCTCTCCCTTCCCCTCTACCTTGCGCTTTCTTCGATCTTGCGGGCTCCCGTGGCCGGTTACGTGGTCGCCCTTTTCTACAGCCAGGCGGTGGGCGTTGCGGCGCTCAACGCGAAGAGGTTGAGCCGGGTTCGGGAGCTCGCGAAGAGTGTGGGCGCGCGCACCCTCGCTTGGGGTTCGGTAGCCGCCCTCGCGGCGTACTCCCTGGTGCACGAGATGCTTCAACCGTTTTTCAACGTGGAGCCGAGCCTGTACCGGCTGCCGGTCGCCGCCGCGCTAGCGTTACTGTTCCTGCCCGCCGCTGTGCTCACCGAGGCTTTGGCCTTCCAAAGCGGGGGCTCCGCCGCGGAGTCCTTCGCCAAGCGCTTCGCGGCGCGGTCGGTGGGCTTCTTGGCCGCCTGGCTGGTTTTCTCGGTTTTCGTGGGCGGGGGGTTCGCGGGGTACCTGCTGGTGGTCACGTACGTGAGCTTGCTGCTGCTAGCCCCCTTGGAGCTGTTCGCCGCGGCTCTCGCCGCGAGAGGCGCTGGGAGCGTCAACGTCGTGTGGCAGCCCCTGGTCCTAGGAGCCCTCTTGGGCGCGGTGACGCCGCTAGCGTGAAGCGGGTTCTCCAGCCCCTCGCGCCGGAGCCCGAGCCGCCACCTTTTTTGATCGGGATGCGAGGTTCCCGCGGTGGTGGGTTGAGAACCGCCGCGGTGGTGGCTGCTGCTGCGGCGCTGCTCGTCGTGCTGCTCGTCTCGCTCCTCGCGTTTAAACGCGAGGAGCCTTCGCAGAGCCGGCGGGAGGCTGAGGTGCAGCAGCCCCGCGATAGGGTGAAGCGGGTGAGGAGCTTCGCCGTGTACTACGGGATGATCGGCAGCCGCGAGGAGGAGGTCCTCAAGATGTTCGACATGGTGATCATCCAGGACTACGCGGTGCGGGGCAAAGGGGTGCTTTCGAGGCTCGGCACCACGCTGAAGATCGGCTACCTCAACCTGGCGAAGTACGCTGGCCGCTCCTACGGCGGCTGCCGCCTCTCCGACTGGCGGGATATCGCCATCGAGTACGATCCGAACTGGAAGCTGTACACGATGGACACGAGGTCGGGCAAGTGGAGGGATTTCATCTTGTGCGCGGCAGACTATCTTTTCAAGATGGGCTTCGATGGGGTGATGTTCGACGACGTGGACATTGCGGGCGTGCACCCCGAGCTGAAGGACTCCATGGCGGAGCTCATCGCGGAGGTCAGGAGGAGGTACCCGGAAAAGGTGCTAGGGTTGAACAGGGGGTTCGCGCTTCTGGACAAGGTGCGCGACTACATCGACTTCGTCCTGATCGAGGACTTGGGCACCATGTACGATTTCTCCATAAACGATTACAGGAAGCTCACCCCAGGGGAGCTGGATTGGCTCCTCCGCCAGGTGGATAGGGTGAAGCAGCTGGGAATTCCGACACTGTCGCTAGCCTACTCTCGCGAACCTTGCGACGAGCTGGACCTCTACGCCAGGAAGCTGGCCGCGGAGCTCGGCCTGCCCGTGTACACGGGTGACTGGCTCCTCCACGAGCTCAGAGCCCCCTACGAGTGCCGGGAAGGCTAGCGGCCCCCTCTCCAATCGGCTTGACCTCGCTGGGCGGAGACCTTCGCGGGTATTGTGGCCGCTGTAGACCGAAGTTGCGCCTCGATAGCTGAAGGGAGTTTAGGGGAGAGCCTCCGTAGCTTCGCCGCAGGCGTTGCTCGGAGAAACCGGATGCCGGGAGTAGCGAGGGTTTAAAAGTGGTTTGACAACGGAAGTATCAATGAGCATCGAGGATTTCAACCTGTGGTGGAGGGGGCGGAAGTACGCGGAAGAGGATCCCGACATCGTGAAGTGGAGGGAGATGCCTGTAAGGTGGGTTCCCGCTGAGATCGAGGAGATCTCGCTGGAGCCTTTCTCGCTGAACTTCCTCTACGGGCCGAGCAGGTGGGGAAGACGACGCTCGTCAAGCTGCTCGTGCTCCGCCTTCTCGAGCGCGTCGAGCCGGAAGCGGTCTTCTACTTCAGCTGCGACCTGCTCAGCGACTACGAGGAGCTGCTCGAAGTGCTGAGGGAGTACCTGAGGGCGAGGCGCCCGGGGCAGCCGTCCTACGTATTCCTCGACGAGGTGACGTTCGTCAGGGAGTGGTACAGGGCTGTCAAGCACCTGATCGACGCGGGGCGTTTGAGGAGCTCGGTCGTGACGGTCACCGGCTCCTCCAGCCTGTGGGTTGAGAGGGCTGCCGAGACGTTCCCGGGGAGGAGGGGGAAGGGCAGGGACGTGCTCCTGCGCCCGCTCGGCTTCTCCGCCTACGCGAGGGTGCACCAGCCCGACATCGAGGCGAAACCGGGCTGGTACGGGAGGCTCGACGAGCTTTTCGAGAGCTACCTGGCGACCGGGGGCTTCCCGCTGCCGATCAACTCCCGCGCGAGGTTCGGGAGGATCACGCCGGACGTCTACAAGTCGTACGTGGACTGGCTGGTGTACGACCTGAAGAGGGCTAACCGGGACGAGAGGCTGGCGAAAGCCCTGCTGTCAGCCCTCCTCGAGCGCGCGGGGGACAGGCTCAGCTACAGCTCGCTCGCCAGGGACTTGGGCGTCTCGCACAGGACCGTGTCAGAGTACGTGGACCTGTTCTCGAGGATGCACCTCGTCCTCGTGCTCAACTACGTCGACGTCTTCAAGGGGGTCAAGGACTTCAGGAAGATGGTCAAAGTGCACTTCACCGACCCCTTCCTCTACGACGTGGTGGCGCGCTGGACGGGAGCTGGGAAGCCCGAGGTTTCAGCCGTGGTCGAGGGTGTCGTCGCCTCCCACCTCTCCCGAAAGTTCGAAGTGGGGTACACGGTCGTGGGGCGGAGGGAGGTGGACGTAGTCGCGCTCCCGGAGATGGCCGGCTACGAGGTCAAGTACGGGCGTAGAGCGGCTCAGCCTCTCTCCGCGGGGAAGATGAAGAAGGTCGTGGTGCTCTCGAAGACGGGCGCGGAGGGCGCAACCTCCATCCCGCTCTTCCTTTTCGCGCTCTAGCGCCGCGGCTATCACGCGCGGGCATCGCGAAGGTTTTTAAGGCGCGCTAGCGCTTTAAGCATGAGATGTTTGAGGCGGAGTTGCTCTCCGCGATCCTAGGAACCCTGCTGACGATCTTAGCCTCTCTCATCTCCCTTGCTTACTGGCTTGGAAGGAAGTTCGCCCAGGTGGACGCTAGGTTCAAGGCGATAGACGAGAGGTTCAAAGCCGTAGAGGGGGGTGTTAACGCCCTGCGGAGGGAGTTTGGTGAAAAGCTTTCCTCCCTCGAGAGAAAGTTCGATGAGAAGCTGAGCTCGGTTGAGAGGAAGGCCGGCAGCGTGGCAGAGGCCGCGAGGAACCAGCTGGAGTTCTTCACGGAGTTCCTCGGGTACCGGGGGGTCATCAGCCAGAGAGATGTCGCTTTCGTGAAGGGGGAGCTTTATAGGCTCTCCGCGATGCTTAACCCGCTGACGAAGGAGGAGGCGATTAGGCTGAAAGAGCTCCTAGACAAGGAGAAGCTGACCCTCGAGGAAGCTGACAACCTCAGGGAGATCGCCAGGAAGCTCGTCAGGGAGTACGGCGACAGGGTGGGAGAAGCCTGGAAGCTACTCATCTACGCGTCGATCATGAGAGGGATAGCGCTCAGCGAACTGGAAGAGCGGAAGGAGAGGGAAGGCGAGCAGGTCGCGTCCCGAACTTAGAGAGAACCCGCTGAAGCTCTGCGCCCACCCCCGCGCGAAGTCCTCCGCGCTTGGGTTCTCGAGCGGGGAAGGGGTGCCAGCGATTAGCAGCTAACCTCTGACTACCTCAAGCTATTCGGGCGCGGCTTTAGCGATTACGACGCCCAGCGATTCCAGCCACTTCTCTATCGAGAAGCCGGCCTCCCTGATCATCCCGCGGAGCTCGCCGCTCGCGGGTGGGGGCGCGACGGCGCCGAGGAGCAGGCCCGCGGCGGCCGCCGGCAGGCCCAGCGAGGAGTAGGTCGACTGGGCGACGGCGAGGAAGCCCTCCCTCTTCACGTTTTCGCGGGCGCGGGCTAGAGCCAAGCGGGGGTTGAACGTCCAGTGGACGACCTCAGCCATGAACACGGCGTCCACCTTCTCGGGGAGCTTCGCTTCCTCGAGGGGGGCTTGCACGTAGGATACGCGCGCCTCCTGCCCAGCCAGCTTGACCAGCCTCTCAACCATGGCTAAGTTCTCCCTGTAGGGGTCCACGGCGATGACCCTCGCCCTCGTCCTCTCCAGCAGAACCATCGTGGACGCGCCAGACCTCGGGTAGAGGTCGGCGATCACCGCGCCCTCACCCAGCTTGCTCAACCCCGTCTCCTCCACGGCGGCCTCCATCTCCAACCTGGTTGCGAAGTTGTCGAGCAGCTTCGCCATCTCCGCCCGCACCTCGCTTTGAGGAGGCTTCTCCCCGGTTTCAAGCGCGCGGGGAAGGTAGAGGAACGCTCGATCGAAGACGGGGGCGAAGTCGGCAGCCTCCCTCGTCGTGATCGCCGGCCGCTGCGGCCTCCTCTTCACCCTGATCACGTCGCCGGCGCGGTCCGCCAAACCCTCAGCTATGAGCGTGTCGCAAACCACCCTCGCGAGGTCGCGGTCCCCGAAGCTCCACCAGGGCTGCTCCTGCAGCTTCGCGAGCAAGCCCGACTCCTCCAGAACCTCGTACAGCTTCCAGACAGCGTACGCTCTCACCTCGTCTCCAGCGCGCTTGATCCGCAAGGCTTCGCCGGGGTTCGCGAAGAACTTCCTCAGGAGGTAGCTGCTGAACGCCACAGCTACTCCACCTCGAGGAGGCCCAGCTCGCTAAGCGCCTCGAGCGCCTCCTCCGCGTTAGGCGGCAGCACGCCGCGCTTGACGGCCTCGAGGAAGGGTTTCAACGAGGTCGGCACGAGCCGCTCATCCCTAACCCTCAACCTCGCGACGTCGAAGGGCTTGCGCGCGGGAACAGAGCTCACAGCCCGGAAATCCCGCAAACCCAAGTTGGCGTCGACCAGCAGGAGGTGAGGCTGCCCGCAGAAGGGGCAGACGAAAGCGTGCACCCCCTCCGCGTGCACGCTCACCAGCGAAACCTCGCCGCAGCGCTTGCAAGCGAGCCTTACCTCCTTTTTAAGAGCCATCATCAGCAAGCCTCCGGGCATGATAAAAATAAAGTTTACTTTTCTTTAAACGGATTCACTAGGACGCGCAACGGATCCCTGACAACTTACGTACAGGGTTGTCGCGGTTTTCGGGGGCTTCCAAGCGTGCAGCCGGATTTTTGCCGGGAGCGCTAGCGCTCAAGGCCGATCAGCAGGATGTCGCTGTTGATTTCGGGTGCGCGTACGGCGGCGCCGTCGCCGGTCGCTTCCACCTTCGGCTTCACGAAGCACCGCTTCTCCAGCGCGAACCCCTCCCACTTGTACGCTCTCGCGTCGACTCTTAGCTTAATGCTCCAGCTGTAGGGGGTGTACACGACGACCTTGCCCCTACCCCGCGCCACCCTGATGTCCGGCTCGTTGACCGCCAGCAGCTCGTTGGCCGGCTCGATGTCGAAGAGGTCGAACTTCTCGAAGAGCCACTTGGCGAACGCGACGTCGAACGCCCCCTCGAACCCCAAGGCGGTCCTCCAGTCGAAGGATGGGCCCGCGTAAGCTTCGCCGTAGAAGGTCGCGCCCAGCCTGTGCCAGTTCCAGATGCCCAGCGCGCCGTAGGCGACGCCAGCTTTCGCCCCGGAGAGCAGGCTCCACCAGACGGCCCTCCTGACCTCGCTCCTCGAGAACCGGTTGAACTTGCCCCCGGCGATCCCCTCGTAGCAGGGCTCCCCGTTCACGATGGGCCTCTTGACGGGCATCCCGTAGAACCTCTCGGCGAGCTGGTAGGCTAGGCGCTGGCTGTCGCGGTCGTGGCTGGACTGGTACATGTAGAAGTCGTAGTTGGGCGACCTCAGGATCGCTTCCGGAAGCTCCCAAAGCCCGCCCATCAGGTGCATGGTCGTGAGCGAGCGCGGCGCCCTCCTCTTGACCGCCTCCAGCGCGGTGAGGTAGTACTCGACCGCCTCCGGGCTCTCGAAGTTCGTGTCGCCGCTGATCACGAACACCGGCTCGTACTTCCCGAACCTCTCGGCCACGTACTCGACGTAAGCCACCAGGTGCTCCCTCGGGATCACGCGGGCGGCCGGTAGGCGGGAGCCCCACGTGCCCGGCACGTAGTTGCACCAGAGGACCACGAGCGCCGGCGTGAAGCCCCTCTCCACAGCCACCTCGACCATCCTCTCGGCCCGGTCGAAGTACTCCTCGTTCACCCTGCCGAAGTCCCACCCGCCTCCGGGAGCCTGCTTGAACGGCTGCGGGAAGGCCCCCACCTCGCTCCTATCGTGCTGCGGCAGCACGTTGACCTGGAGGGCGTTGAAGCCCTGCATCCGCCTGTACTCGAGGTAGTACTCCCACTCCTCCAGCGAGGCGTTGGTGAACGCGCTCCAGCACGTGTCGGCCAGGTAGAAGAACTTCCTGCCCTCCCGCAGGAAGTAGTCCCTCGACTCGGATACCGTCAACCCCACGCGCCGCTCGCGCGCTCGAGGTATAAAAGGTTAGGCGCCGCCGGCGAGCCTCCGCGCCAGCCTCCTAGCCCTGCGGGGCCCCGCCGCCGCCTCGAACGCGGCTACAGCCGCGAGAGCTGGGAGCAGCGCGCCGGGCCCCACCGCGACCCTGAGCATCCTCCCCTCGGCCACCGCTTTCTCGGCGACGAGCAGGCCGGCGAGCTCCAGCCTGAAGGAGCCGGGAAGAGCTGCGAGGAGCATCTGCAGCAGCGCCGCGGCCGCGAGGGGCGCGAGCAGCGAGAGGGCAACCGCGTCGAGCAGGACGAGCGCCCAGAGCTTGGGCGGGGATCCTTCGACCTCGATCCTATCCCCCATGTCGCGCACCGCACCTTTCCCGGCGGAGGCGGCGATCCAAGCGAGCACCACGTCGCCGCAGGAGCCCACCGCGTTGAGGAGGAAGAGCCAAGCGAAGAGGGGCGCGAGCGGTCCCCCGGCGCGCGCGAGGGCGAGGAAGGGTGGGGAGAGGGCGAGGAGCGGGGCTAGAGCGACGAGAAGCCAGCGCCCCGCGGGCATGGGCTCCCCGACGCTAACGCTCAAGCCGACCACCAGCCTCCCGGCCTTGGCCAAGCCGAAGCCGACGCGCTTCGCGCCCAGCAGCTTCGCCGCCAGCGCGTGGGCGGCCTCGTGGGCGACCAGGACGGCCGCGAGAGCCAAGGGGAGGAGCTCGGGGCTGCCGGGGGGCTGCCCGAGGAGCGCCACGGAGAGGTAGAACAGGCCGATCCCTATGCCGAGCACGTGCAGGAGCACCGGCTTCAGCGAGACCTCGAACCTCTGCCGCGCCGCTCCCTCGCTGGCCACGCGCGGGGTTTCGCGCCAGCCTTTTTAAGCTGGCGCGCTAGGCGCTTCCCGTGAGCGAGGCGCACATCGTCACGGTGGGGACGAGCATCGTTAGGAACGCGGCGCAGCGGGGCCCCCTCCCGCCTGGGATCCTCGCGAAGGTGAAGGCGTGGGCTCAGGCGCCTCCCCTCTCGAGGGAGGACGTGGAGGCTGGGGAGGCTGCGAGGAAGAGCGGGGAGGAGTTCAAGGCGCTGCTCCAGCTGCTGGCTTCCGAGCCGAGGGTTTACAGCGCGGAGCTGAACGCGATGTGGCCCTACCTGGAGCGCAAGAGCGTCGCCGCCGCGGCGCTGCTGGCGAGCGACTCGGGCGCCTCCCACCTCTGCGCCTCCCTTCTCGAGGAGTACTTGAGGGCGAGCGGGGTGGAGTGCGAGGTCCACCGGGTCCCGGAGCTGGGCAGGAGCTTCGAGCCGGGCCTCTACAACCTGCTCGACACCGTCGCCTCGCTCACGGCCAAGTACAGGGAGCGCGGTCTCCGGGTCTACCTGAACGCTACGGGCGGCTTCAAGCTGGAGACCGCCGTGCTCTACCTCGCGGCCTGCCTGCTCGGCGCCGACCGCGTCTACTACATCCACGAGGCGATGAGGGAGGTCGTCGAGCTGCCAGCCCTGCCGCTCGCGGTCGACCAGCGCTTCGCCCACGCGCTGCGGAAGCTCGGCCCCGAAGCCGAGAGGGGGGAGGCGGAGCGCGCGCTGGGGCGCGGCCTCCTCCACGAGCTGGAGCGGAGGGGGCTCGTCGAGGCGCTGGGCGGGAGGGTTAGGGCGAGGAGGTGGGTGGCGCTGCTCCTCGGGCTCAGCTAGCGGGCGCAATGCCGTACTACGCCCTCAAGGATCCCACCGGAGAGGAGAGCTACGACCTCTTCCTCCTATACAAGGCGAGGAAGTACAAGAGCTTCTTCGTCGGAACGTTCTACCTGCCGGGGAGGGGTCGCCTGACCCCCGTCTTCAAGGTTCCCTGGGAGGTGAGCGACGACGTCTTCGAGGTCGTGCCCTCGAGCGAGGTCGAGGACGCTTACAGGATGCTCTGCGTCTCCTGCGGCCGCTGCTGCGCCCTGAACAGCGGAGCCTTCGCCTTCGGGGACGAGATCGCCCCCGTGCTGGAGAAGCTGGGCCAGAGGGATCTGCCCTCGAGGGAGGTCAGAGTCCACAGGGTGGGGACCGTGAAGCTGTACGAGCTGGCGGTGGGGCCCGGCGGCTCCTGCGCCTTCTACACCCCCAGGGGATGCGAGATCGAGCTGAAGCTGTCCTGGAGGAGCAAGCCGATCATATGCCTCGTCCACCACTGCTCCCTATTCGCCGAGCGGCGAGGCGAACCCTACGTGAAGGTCGGCGTGAAGCGGGTGGGGGGCAGGCCGGTCCCAGTTTACCGGCGTGTCACCCGCAGCGAGCTGGAGAGCATAGCCGAGCGCGAGAAGGCGAAGGTCCGCGTGATCTACCGGGGGCTAGCGAGAGGTCGGGGGGCGCGGTAGCCTGGTTTCAATAGACGACAACATAGTTTATAATGCGGAGGTGGTGGGCGGCGGGATGGCGTTTTCCGAGGGTGCTCCGGCGGCGAAGCTTGTGAGGGAGCGGGCGGCGGCCGCCGTAGCGTACGCGGTGGTGGCGCTCGGCTTCTACCTCATGAGTCTCTTCCTACCGCACTTCATGTCTGGCGTCAGGATCCCCGGCCTGCCGGACCCCGTGGCGCGCCTCGACTGGCTCCTCTGGGCTTTCCTGTTCCTGCTGGCTTTCGCTTTCGCCGCCACGGCGATTTATGACGCGATGCGCGCGATCGACCCCCTGTTCGCCCTGCTCTCGCGGAGATTCGGGAGAGCAGCGGGGCCCGGCAAGCGCGTGGCTAGGGACCTAGCGTACGCGCTGCTCGCCGCACTCACGGCCGTCGCGCTGGCCCCCCTCACCGAGCCGCTGGGCCCGGCAGCCCCGCTAGCGAGGGCTTTGCTGGGTGTCGGCGCCCTGCTGGTGCTGATCCTCCTGCTCTACGACGCAGCGAAAACGATCTACGCGTACGTGCGCGAGAAGGTTGAGGAGACGGTCTCGAAGCTAGTCAGGTGAGAGCGTGGACCCCACCAAGTACCTGCTGGGCTACCTGCTGGTCGTCCTGCTGGCCGTTTCCGAGGCATTCCCCATGTCGCTCTCCGCGATGGTAGGCGCCGCCCTCCTCGTAGCCTTCGGCGTGAGCGACGGCGTACTCTCCTTCAGCGAAGCGCTGTCCTTCATCGACTTGGAGCTGCTCGCCCTGCTCGTTGGAGTGATGATCGTCGTGGAGGTTGTGGACAGGTGCGGCACCTTCCGGTACCTCGCCCTGAAGGTCGTGCGCAGGGTGCTCAAGAGGCCGGTCCTGCTCCTGGTTGTCGCGGGCCTCATGAGCGCCCTCACGTCGCTCCTGCTCAGCGACGAGGCCGCGCTGCTGCTCATCGTGGCGATCCTGCTGAGCTTAGGGAAAGCGGGTGCTCTCGACCCCGTGCCCTTCGCGGTGTCCTCCGCCATAATGGTGAACTTGGGCGGGACGGGGACTCTGGTGGGATCGGTGCCCAACATGGCCATAGGCATCAGGGCGGGGTTCAGCTTCGCGGAGTTCGCCTCCTACCTGCTCCCCTGCGAGTTCGCGCTCTACGGCGTTACGCTCGCCCTCCTCTACCTCTACTACCGCGGGAAGCTGCAATCGAGCGGCGGGGAAGCGGAGCTGGAGGAGATCGAGGTCAGCAGGGTGGACGTCGCCAAAGGAGCTTTCCTCCTCTCGCTGATGCTCTCGCTCCTGATCGCGGCCGGTATCGCGGACTTCCCGGCGAGCGCGGCCGCCCTCGCGTCCGCAGTGGTCGCGCTCGCCCTCGCGGGCTTCGACACGCTGGAGGTTTTCCAGAGGCTGGATTGGGACACGGTGTTCTTCACCGCCGCCTTCACGGTGATCATCGGGGTCCTCGAGCGCGTTGAGGCGCTGAAGGGGTTAGCCCTGTGGCTGCAGGGGGCGGCGGGCGGCTCGCTCGCTCTCGCGTCGCTCCTCGTCCTCCTCGTCAGCGGAGCCGCCAGCCTGCTCCTCCCCAACCTCATCGTCGCGCTCTCCTTCATCCCGGTGGTCGAGGCGCTGCCTTTCGCCGACAAGCGCGCGCTCTGGTCCGCGCTCGTCCTCGGCGCGAACCTCGGGGGTGTAGGGCTGCCGGTCAGCAGCTTCGTGATCGTGATGACCATCGGGGCGCTGAGGCGCGAAGGCTACGAGATCGACCCCTGGGCGGTCACGAGGGTCGGGATCCCCGTGACGGCCGCCTGGCTCGGTTTCTCAGCAATCTACTTATTAACCCGGTTCGGTCTCATATAGTGTCATGGCTAGAATGGAGGAGCTCGTCGAGAAACGCTTCAAGTCGGTTGAGGGGAAGTACCAGCTCGAGCGCGAGCTCGTGAGCGAGGCCCTAGGCAAACCCTGCATAATCCTCCACGTCCAGCTACCCGAGGGGTGCGAGGAGTACAGGGAGCTCTTCGAGGAGCTTCCGCACGACGAAGAGTTCATGGCCGAGCTCCAAGAGTTCATCCGCGAGGTTCTGAGGAGGAGGGCCGGGAAGCTGGAGCGGAGAGAAAACCCGAGCTAAGGCTGGGGCCACGGGTTCTCGATCACCGCCCTCAGGAGGGAGACCGCGTGCTCGACGTCGCTCTTCTTCGCCAGCGAGACGGGCGCGTGTATGTACCTGACCGGCACCGAAACCGCCGTGGCCGCGGCCCCCACTTGCGCGAAGCCGCCGGCGTCGGTCCCGCTGTAGGGGGAAAGCTGCAGCTGGTGCGGCACGCCCAACCTCTCGGCGAGCTTCTTGACGTGCTTCAGCAGCTTCTGCGACGCGATTATTGTGCGGTCCATCACCCTGATCGCCGGACCCCTGCCGACCCTCGTGACGACCCGGTCGGGGGGCGTGCCCGGCGTGTCGTTGGCGATCGTCCCCTCCACGGCGATCGCGTAGTCCGGCTTCAGCTCGTGGGCGAGGGCGGCGGCGCCCCGCAAGCCCACCTCCTCCTGCACCGTGAACGCCACGACGACGGTCCCCCTCTCGGGCCCACTGCACCCGCGCAGCGCCTCGAGGAGGGCGTAGCAGCCCACCCTGTCGTCCAGGGCCTTCCCCGCCACGTACTCACCCCAATCGCTGAAGCTCGGCGCAAAGGCGACGGGCGAGCCCACGCCGATGCCGGCCCGCGCCGCCTCCTCGGCCGAGGAGGCGCCAACGTCCACGTAGAGGTCTTCGACCGTCAGCTCCCTCGGCTGCGCCTCCCTCAGGTGGGGAGGCGTCGCCCCCACGATCCCCGGCACATCCCCCCTTTCGCCCATCACGACCACCTGGTGGCCTTGCGCGGCTGCAGCATTGACGCCTCCTAGGGCCACCACGCGCAGGAAGCCGCTGTCCTCCACGTGCCTGACTAGGAAGCCCACCTCGTCCATGTGGGCGGCGAGGACGAGCAGGGGGCGGCCGCTGCCCAGGGTCACGTACAGGTTGCCGAGCTCGTCGCTCCTCGCCTCGTAGCCCATCCTAGCGAGCTCCTCGGCGATCACCGCCCTCACTCGCTCCTCGAAGCCCGACGGCCCGAGGGCCCGGGACAGCCTGGAGAGCAGGTTCGCGTCCACGAGCCCCCCTGAGCAGGCCCCCTTTAAACCTCGATCGCGGCGCAAGAGGGAAAAGTTTATAAAGGGGGTGTATAAAGGTTCTCCGCTCCCTTTCCTGCTCGAAGCACGCGTCCTCCGGGGTGATCCCTATGCGCGCGCGCCTAGTGCTGAGCCTCGCGCTGGTGAGCGCGGCCGACGCCTTGTACGTAGCCCTGACTAGGCCACTGGTCGGCGTCGACGCGTACGGAGTCGGGGCGCTCGTGCTGCTGGCCACCGTCGAAAGCCTGGCGTTCATCCCGGCTTTCGCGGCCGCGAGCTTGAGCGAGGTGCTGGGGAGGCGGCGCGTGGCGGCGCTGGCCATAGCGGCGGCGCCGGGCGTTTTGGCGCTGCCGCCCCGCGACCTGCCAGCGATGCTCGCCGGCGGCGCGCTCTACTCGTTCTCGACAGCCACGCTCTACAACTTGGTGGTGGCGGGGACCCTCGAGGAGCGCGAGGAGGCGTTGAAGAGCTACGCGGTGGCCGGTTTCGGCATGAGCCTCGGCTGGGGTCTCGGCTCGACGGCGGCGTGGCCGCTCTACTACGCGCTAGGCCCCTCGGGCGCGGCGGCCGCCGTGCTGGCGCTGATCGCCTCAGCGGCAGCCTTGGGGGTTAGGGGCGAGGGCGACGGTAGCGCGGGCGCGATCGAGGCGATGCTGCACCCGCTCAGGACGTTGGGCGCGCTCCTCCCCGTCGCCGCGGCGGGCTCGGCGCTGCACACGGTCGGCATGAGCGCCTACGGGGTCGAGCTGGACAGGGCCCTAGGCTCCCTCCTGGCGAGCGAAACGCAGGGGCGCATGCTCTACGGCCTCTTCCGCGGCGGGCTGCCCGTACTGCTCGAAGCCGCGCTCAGGCTCCGGAGCTCGGAGCTCGTCGAGAGGTTCGGCGGAGCCCGCCTGCTGCTGGCGAGCGTGTGGCTGAGCGCTCTGCTCTACAGCTTGCTCCCCCTCCTGCCAGCCCACGCGGTGGTGGCGGCGTGGTTCGCGGTCATCGCGGCCTTCACGCTCTACGACGTGGCCCTCTACGCCCTAGTCGCGGAGCGCGTGGACGGCCTCGAGGGGGCGGCGGTGGGCGCGCTCAGCCTCGCGTCGGGCGCCGGCAACCTAGCCGTGGCGCCGCTGGAGGGCTGGCTCGCCGTCAAAGCGGTCTACGCGCTCGTGGCGGTCGGCCTAGCGGCGGCGGCGACCGCGCCGGTGGTTGCGGAGACGAGGAGGGCCGCGAGCGAGCGCCTCTTCGCAGCCACCTTGCTCGCGGAGCGGGAGGTGGAAGCGGTGGAGCTCGCCGCCGGCGCGAGCGCAACCCATGGTTGACGCGGCGTAAGGCGTATTATCTGGCTAGAACCCGTGGCCCCCCGTGAGGAGCCCTTTCAGGCCGAAGATCGAGTTGAGTGGCTTCTGGAGGTTTAAGCTGGACCCCCGAGGCGAGGGCGAGCGGGAGGGGTGGCACAGGGGGTTCGAGTCGTGCGACGTGGTGTACGTGCCTTCCTCGTGGAACGAGCAGAACCCGCTCTGGGACGGCTACGACGGGGTCGCGTGGTACTCCACGAGCTTTTACGTTCGCAAAGAGCTCGAAGGCAAGCTGGCGTGGCTCGTTTTCAAGGGCGCGGGCTACCACGCCAGGGTGTGGCTTAACGGGGAGCTACTCGGCGAGCACGAGGGCTCCTTCACGCAGTTCAAGCTCGACGCGACTCGGGCGGTCAGGTTCGGCGACTTCAACCTCCTCGTCGTCAGGATCGACAACAGGGTGGCCTTGGACCGCCTGCCGCCCGGCCTCTCCTTCAACAGGACGGCGTTCGACTTCCTCCAGTACGGCGGCATCCACAGGCCCGTTTACCTCGAGTTCACCGAGCGCAGCTACGTGGACTCCCTTGTAGTCGAAACCGACCACGAGGGCGCGCTAAAGGCCGAGGCGCGCGTCGCCAACGGCGCAGGGCTCAGGGCCAGGTTCAGGCTCCTCGACGGGCGGGGCGCGGAGCTGCTGTCGGAGGAGGTGGGCTGCGACGGCGGCGTAGCCCGCGTCGACCGCCGGGTCAGCGGCGTGAAGCCCTGGTCCCCCGAGGAGCCGAACCTCTACACCCTCCGCGTCGAGCTGCTCGGGGAGCGCGGGCTCCTCGACATGGTGGAGGAGAGGGTGGGTTTCAGGAGCTTCAAGGTGGAGAAGGGGCGCGTCTACCTGAACGAGAAGCCTGTCTACCTCAAGGGCTTCGGGAGGCACGAGGACTTCCCGGTCACGGGGAAGCACGTCCCAGGCGCCGCGCTGGTTAGGGATTTCTACTTGATGAAGAAGCTGGGGGCGAACTCCTTCAGGACCTCGCACTACCCTTACAGCGACGAGCATCTGGACCTGGCGGACGAGATGGGGTTCCTGGTGATCCTCGAGTCCACCGTCTGCCTGTCCGGCTTCACGGGCCTCTTCAGCGACCAAGCGAAGGCTAGGGAGTGGTTCAAGGATCCGCGGATCCTGGAGAAGGCGAAAGCGGTTTTGAGGGAGATGATCGAGCAGCACAGGAACAGGCCCTCCGTCGTCATGTACAGCGTCGCGAACGAGCCCCCCACGGACTGGGAGGAGGCGGCGGAGTTCGTGAGGCAGCTGGCGGAGTACGTCAGAAGCCTAGATCCGACGAGGCCGGTGACGTTCGCTTCGCACAGGCACTCGAGGGACAGGGCCCTGGGGTTCGTGGACGTAATATCTCTGAACGTGTACTTCGGCTGGTACAGCGAGTGGGGTTCGATCGAGGAGGGCGTCCGGAGGATGCTGGAGGAGCTGAAGCGGGTCCACGAGATGCACCCCGATAAGCCCGTGCTGCTGGCGGAGTTCGGGGCCGACGCGGTCGCGGGCGTCCACTGGGACCCGCCGGTCATGTGGAGCGAGGAGTACCAGGCTGAGCTCCTCAAATCCTACATCGAGGGGGTCCGCGGGCTCGAGTGGGTCGTGGGGGTGCACGTGTGGAACTTCGCCGACTTCAGAACCCCGCAGAGCCCCGGGAGGGCGGTCTTGAACAGGAAGGGCGTTTTCACCAGGGACCGGCAACCGAAGCTCGCGGCTCACCTCGTCAGAGACCTGTTCTCCAGGTTGCCCAGCTGAGCCCAACCCTCGGGATGGGGTAAAAGCTTATACGCGTACGCGGGAGTTGAAGCGCGCAGTGCTCGTTCCGGAGAAGCTCGCGAGGTTCAGGGTGGCTGCGCCGTCCGACTACGAGTCCAAGCTCCTCGCCGCTTTAGCCGAAGTGGGGAAGGTCCACCTGAAGCGCAGCCTCGAGGGGTTCGAGCCCCTCCCGCCTCTCCTCGCGGCGGCTGCCGAAGGGAGGTTGGAGCCGGAGAGCTTGGACGTCGAGGAAGCGCTGAGGGTGGTTCGAAGCTCCTTGAGGCCCGGTAGCGAGCTACTGCTCAAGTTCGAAGAGCTGTACGCCGAGTACGCCGCGCTCGAGAAGCTTAGAGCGCTAGCCGACGCGCTGAACCGCTTGAAGGTCCCCTTCGAGAGCTTGGGTAAACCGCGCTTCTTCACGGTGGTCGACCTCCTGGTCGTGAAGGAGGAGGACGTGGGGGATGCGGCAGCGGAGCTAGCGGCGCTCGGCGCCACAGTGAGCAGGCAGCGCCTGCCCGGGGGCGAGTACGCGGTGGTCGCGGTCTACAGCGCCGAGAGGGCCGGCGAGGTTGAAGCGCTGAAGAGGAAGTACGGGGTCAAGCTAGCAATCCCGCCGTGGTTCTACGAAGGGTACGAGGCCGCCGTGAAGAGGGTGGCGCTCGAGCAGCTGGGCCTCAAGAAGAGGATGGTGGAGGTGCTGGCGGAGATCGCCGCCTACCTCAGGGGCTTGCTCGACGTCAGGAGGGCTGAGTGGCTTGAAGCCGTGGCAGAAGCCTACAGGGGGGTGCAGAGGCTCGACGAGTACGCCGAAGAGCTGCGCCGCCTGCTGCGCGAAGCTGCGGCGGTCGCGCTCGCCTCGAGAGTCGCTGGAGGGGAGCGCCCTCCATGGCTGCCGGAGGAGGTCTCGAGGATCCTCCGCGCGCTCGACTCGGGCGAAGCCTTGGACCCCGCTTCAGCTCTGGAAGCTCTAGCTGGGCGGTGCCAGCGGAGCGAGCTCGAGAGGCTCGCGGACCTCCTCGAACGGTACGCGAAGCTCGCAGCGGTTGAGAAGCTCGCGCGCAAGCTCGGCGGGAGCTCCAGCGGGGCGCGCAGGCTGGTCGCGGCTTGCGCTAAGCGCGAGGCGCTCCTGAACCCCCAAGCCGCGAAGGCCCTGCTGAGGCTGCTGGTAGCGCACCGCGGAACGCTCCTCGCTAGGGAAGAGGCGGGCGGCGCGGTGGCTCTAGCCCTCGAAGCCCCAGCGGAGGCGGCTGAAGCGCTCGCTGGGGAGCTACCGGCGCTGCTGGGAGCCGAGGTCTTCGGCCCCTTCCAGAGCTCGGACGAGCTCGAGCGCGCCGCCGCACGGCGGAAATCCCTGGTCAAGCGCTCCATCGCGGCCTGCCTAACCCTAGCGGCGCTCTCGAGCGCGCCGCCGGCGGACGTTATCTCGTGGGCGGGAGGGCCGATCGCGCAAGCTTTCGAGCGGCTGAGGAAGCTGGAGGTGGTCGAACCCGCGCAGCCCCCTGAAGGCGACTGGGGGCCCTACGTCAGAGAGCTCGCTCAAAGAGCTCAGCGGGTCAGCGAGGGGTTGGAGCGGCTGAAGAGCGAGGTCGAGAAGCTGAAAGCGCTAGCGGCTGAGGGGGAGGAGCCGGACCTCTCGGGCGTGTCCGCTGCCGCGCTGGAGCTGGCGGGAGAGCTGGAGCGGCTAAAGGCGCACAGCTGGCTCGTCGAGATCCTCTACCGGGCTTCACCGTTCGTTGAGGAGCTGCGCTTCTTCCGGAGGAAGGGGGTTGTCGTCGTGGAGGGTTACGTCCCGGTTAGGTACCTGGGCGAGCTTAAGGGCGCTCTGGAGAAAGCCGTGCCCCGCCTGCTGTACTTCGAGGCCGAAGAGGTGCCGCGCAGCGCGGAGGCCCCGACGTACATCGAGCACCGCGGCCTCCTGAAGCACCTCTACGCTGTAACCGCGATGCGCGGGACGCCGGCTTACTGGGAGGTCGACCCGACCCTGATTTTCACGGTACTGTTCGCCGCGATGTTCGGCATGATGTTCGGCGACGTGGGCCAAGGCGCTCTCGTGGCGCTCTTCGGCGCTTGGCTGCTCAAGACGAGGCGCAGGCTGCTCGGGATCAGCGAGGAAGGGGCTGCCAGCGTGGGCGCGCTCGCGCTGCTCGCGGGAGCTTCCAGCGTGGTTTTCGGCGCGCTGTACGGCTTCTCGGTCTTCCTCAGGCCGCTGACTGAACCCGTAATCTCCCCCATCCGCGACATGTTCTCGATCATCGCCGTAGCCCTCTGGTTCGGGTTCGCGCAGCTCTGCGTGGCTATGCTGCTCAACGTGGTCAACCTGCTGAGGCGCGGCGAGCGCCTCGAAGCGCTGCTCGGCGGCACCGGGGTGGCTGGGCTCACCTTCTACGCCTCCGGAGCGGTTATCGCTTACAGGCTGGCGGGCTCAGGCATGAACTTCGCGGTTCTCGAAAGCCCGGAGCTGGCGCCGTGGGTTTCGCTTCTCGCCTCGTCCGCTCTCCTGGTGCTCGCCTTCAGCTTTTACGAGGCCCGGAAGGGTGGTCTCCAGCTGGGTGCTCGCGCGCTGGGCGAGCTCATAGAGATGCTCATCGCTTTCCCCGCCAACTCGCTTTCGTACATTAGGCTGGCGGCCTTCGCCATCGCACACGAGGTTTTCGGGGTGATGGCCGAGGCGATGGCCCCCTTCGTGGGCGCTCTAGCGAGCCTAGCCGTGGCGAACTTCCTGGCTCTGGTCATCGAGGGGTTGGCCGTGGGGATACAGGCTATGAGGCTCGTCTACTACGAGTTCTCCACGAAGTTCTTCAGGGGGGAGGGGGTGGAGTTCCAGCCGCTAGCAGCTCCAGGAAAGCTTTTAGGGAGGACGCGGAGCCCCCTCCCCCATGCGCAAAGGGGTTAGGGCCCTACTGCTCGCGTACCTAGCCACGGCCGCGCTTTCCGCCTCAGTTCTAGCCGCCGCGGTTGCTAGAACTTTCTCGAAGCCCCACGCCGCCGACCCAGCGATCGACTTCAACGCGGCTCTCGCGCTGTTCGCGGCGAGCTTGTCGGTGGTGGGCTCGACTTTCGCGGCCGGATGGGCTTTGAGGAGCGTCGCCTCGGCGGGCTTCGCGGCGGCAGCTGAGAAGCCGGAGGTTGCCACCTGGATGCTCATCATGGGCGGTCTGGCGGAGGGTATAGCGATCTACGGGCTTCTCGTCGCGATACTGATCATCACTAGGCTGTGAGCGCTAGAGTGCGATCGCGCAGAACTTCAGTGCATCACCGCTGCTCAAGCCCAGGTGCAGGCCGGTGAGGACCTTCTCCAGGTTCCTCGCCTCCAGCCTCGCGTAGATCTCGAAAGCGTAGAGGAACGGCGCCTCCAGGGGGTACTCCTCCTCCAGGGGTTTCGCGACCTCGGATGCTAGGAGCCTGTCGGCCTCCGCAGCGCTCCAGCTCTTCGCCGCTACCCCCCGCAGCAGCTCGCAAACCCCGCTCAAGCCGACCCCGCTCACTGCCTCGAGCACCGCGTCGGCGCCGAGTGCTCGGGACCAGCGCGAGAGCGCGATCGAGCACTCGGTTAGGGCTGCCCGCTCCAGCGCCCGCTTGCTCCTCCTCGAAACCTTGGACCCCTCGACTCCGCGCAGCAAGTGCCTGCAGTAGGCGAGGTCGAGCGCGAGCTCCCAGCCAGCTAGGGACTTCTCCTCCGGCGCTGGGGTTTCCACCAAGCCGGCCTCGGAGAGCGCCCCCCACACCTCCTCCCAGCTGCGCAAAGCCGAGAGCCTCGAAGGCCCGATGTGGCGCCCGTAGGGGTAAAAGAGCGCGTGAGCCCCGCCGCCAACCAGCCTCCTCAGCTGGATCTTCGAGTTCTCGAACTCGAGCCTATCCAAGAGCGCGTTGAGGAGGGGTGAGAGCTCGGGGGTTAAGCTAGCTAGCAGGGAAACCCTCCTCACGTACACCCTGTAGACCTTCTCCACCTTCTCCTCAAGCGCATCCCTATCGGACACCGCGCTGTAGTCGGGGTACTCGTACAGCCCTTTCTCTCCCCCCGCGATCGCCTCGTAGTCATTCCGCCTCAGCAGCCGGGACTTGAGCCCGTGCGCCCGCACGACGGCGTAGAGCTCCACACTAACCCCCTCTCAACCTCCTAGCCCGGACGAAGTCCTCCAGCTCCCTGTTCGCGACCCACTCCTCCACCCTCTTCACAGCGTCCTCCAAGCTGGGTATGACGCTCCTCTCTAGGCTGTTCGCCACCTGGTTGATGCTCACCAGCTGCTTCCCGACCTCGGCCGCCGCCTCCTCCACGTTCGCTACCTCGATCATGCCCGCCAGCGCCCTCCACAGCTCCTCCGCCACCTCCCTGAACTCGGGATCGTGCACAGCAGATAGGTCGGGCTCCCCCGTGACCCTCGCCTGCCTCACCGGCACGCCCTGGTAGCTCACAGCTACGAGCTCGATGCGCGGCGGCCTCGCGAGCGAAGCCATCGAGCGGAACTCGATCTCCCCCCGCGAGGCCCTCAGCTCGGCCGCGCGCTGCAGCGCCCTCGCGAACGCCTCCTCGGCCTCCCGCCTCCTCCTCAGCTCCGAGAGCAGCAGCACGAGCTCCCTCGCCAGCATCTCGCGCCTCATCTGCAAGATCGTTAAGCCGCGCTTCGCCAGCTCGAGCCTCCTACGCAGCATCTGCAGGGTCCCCCGGGAGGGGGGTAGGAAGGCGAGCCACGAGGCCAAGGCTCTCACCGGTACTTGGGGTGGTACTTCTCGATGATGCGCTGCGGGATCCTCACCAGCTCCTCCTCCGGCAGGATGGAGAGGACCTTCCAAGCCCTGTCGAGCGTCTCCTCCACGCTCCTGTTCTCGTAGAAGCCTTGGCTGAGGAACTCGCTCTCGAAAGCGTCGGCGAACTTCAGGTACAGCCTCATCCTCTCGCTCAAGTTCATCTCGCCGACGATCCTCGCCAGGTCCCTAGCTCTGACACCCCTCGAGTACGCGTCGTAGAGCTGGTCGGCGACGTACGGGTGGTCCTCGCGCGTCCTACCGGGGCCGATGCCCGACTTCATCAGCCTGCTGAGGCTGGGCAGCACGTTGACTGGGGGGTAGATGCCGCGCGCGTGCAGCTCCTGGGAGAGGATCACCTGCCCTTCCGTGATGTAGCCGGTGAGGTCGGGGATCGGGTGCCTCAAGTCGCCGCCCGGCATCGTGAGGATCGGGAGCAGCGTCAGGCTGCCCCTCCTGCCCTTGATCATCCCCGCCCTCTCGTATATCGTCGCCAGGTCGCTGTACATGTAGCCTGGGTAGCCGAGCCGGCCGGGGACCTCGCCGCGCGCGGCGCTGATCTCGCGGAGCGCCTCGCAGTAGTTGGTCATGTCGGTCATTATCGTGAGGACGTGCATGCCGAGGTCGAACGCCAGGTACTCGGCTATCGTTAGCGCGATGCGGGGGGCCATCAGCCGCTCGACGACCGGGTCCTCGGCTAGGTTGAGGACGACGACCATCCTGTCCAGAGCCCCCAGCTCCCTGAACTGCTCGATGAAGAACTCCGCCTCCTCCCTCCTCAGCCCTATGCCGGCGAAGACGACCGCGAAGCTCTCCCCCTCACCCCTAACCGTCGCCTGCCTCGCGATCTGGGCTGCGAGCCGGTTGTGCGGGAGGCCCGACACGCTGAAGATGGGGAGCTTCTGCCCCCTCACGAGGCTGAGCATTCCGTCGATCGCCGACACGCCCGTCTGCACGAAGTCGCGGGGGTACTCCCTCGCCACTGGGTTGATCGGGGCGCCCTCGATGCCGCGCAGCTCGCCCCGCACGATCGGCGGCATTCCGTCGATCGGCTCGAACCTCCCGTTGAACATCCTGCCGAGCACGTCCTCCGAGACCCTCACCTTGAAGGTCGAACCCGTGAACTTGATCGCAACGTCCGTGCTCAACCCCTCGACCTCACCGAGCACCTCGACGAGCGCGTAGCCGATCCCCGTCTCGAGAACCCTCCCCACGCGCTCGCGGCCATCCGCGTCGAGGATCCTCACGACCTCGCCGTACGCAGCGCTGAAGGGCCCCTCTACGACGAGGAGGCTGCCCCGCAGCTCCTTAGCCCCCCTGTAGACCTTCCCCGAGTAGAGCTCCGCGACCTTCTCCAGGAGCCGGTCGCTCACGCGCTCCCACCGGCGCGCAGCCCGTACTTGCCGGCGAGCTCCTCAAGCCTCCCCATAACCCTGCCGTAGAGCTCCTTGACCGCCTCGAGGCCGCGCTCGTCCTCCTTCACCCTCTGCATCTCGTAGATCTCGGGGATGCGCGCGATCTCCTCGACCGGAACCCTCCTTTTCACCAGCTCGTAAGCCCTCTCGAAGAAGTCGATCATCAGCTTCAGCAGCCAGTACTGCTTCTCCGGCTTGCAGAAGACGTCCTCCCCCCTCATCGCCGTCTGCCGGAGGAAGCCCTCCTTCAGGATCTCGGAGGCGAGCAGCACGAGCCGCTGCTCGTCGGGGAGCGCGCTCTCGCCCACGACCGAAGCTATGCTCTCCACCTCGCTGGCCAGCGCGAGCAGGCGGAGCGCCCTCCTCCTGTACTGGGGGAAGTCGGGTGAAACGTTCTTCGACCACCAGCCTTCCAGCGTATCCGCGTACTGGCTGAAGCTTCTGATCCAGTTTATAGCGGGGAAGTGCCTCCTGTAGGCGAGCTCCGTGTCCAAAGCCCACATGCCCCCGACGAACCTCAGCGTGTACACGGTGACGGGCTCGCTGAAGTCGCCGCCCGGCGGCGACACCGCGCCCAGTATCGTCACCGAACCCACGCGCTCGGGGGATCCGAGGGCCCTGACCCTCCCGGCCCTCTCGTAGAAGCGGGCGATGCTGTCGGCCAGGTAGGCCGGGTAGCCCTCCTCGACGGGGATCTCGCCCAGCCTGCTCGCCGCCTCCCGTATGGCCTCCGCCCACCTGCTCGTGGAGTCCGCTATCAGCGTCACATCGTAGCCCTGGTCCCTGTAGTACTCGGCGATCGTGATCCCCATGTAGATCGAGGCCTCCCTGGCGGAAACGGGCATGTTGGAGGTGTTCGCGATGATCACGCTCCGCTCGAGGATGGGTCTCCCCGTCGCCGGGTCCGTCAGCTTGCTGAACTCCTCGAGCATCTCGGCGATCTCGTTCCCCCGCTCGCCGCACCCCACGTAGACGACGATCCTCGAGTCGCTGTGCATGGCGATCTTGTGGAGGGTGACCGTCTTGCCCGTGCCGAAGCCGCCGGGGATCGCCACCGCTCCCCCCTTGGCAACGGGGAAGAATGCGTCGATGACCCTCTGCCCGGTGATGAGCGGCTCGGTGAGCGGCAGGGCTCCCGCGTGGGGGCGCGGCTGCCTCACCGGCCACTCCTGCTTAAGCGTGAGTTCGACCAGCCGCCCCCCGCTCTCCAAGGTCAGCACGGGGTCCTCCACCGTGTAGTCCCCCTCGGGCGCGACCTCCCTCACGCGGCCGCTAACGTCGAAGGGAACCATCAGCCGGTGCTCGACGAGCGGGGTTTCCTGGACGACCCCGAAGACGTCCCCCGGCGACAGCTTCGCCCCCTTGCGCGCGAGCGGTTTAAAGTGCCACCTCGCGTTGCGGGGCAGCGCGTTGACGCGCACCCCCCGCCTCACGAATGGGCCGCTAACTTTTGCCACCTCGCTCAGCGGGCGCTGGATGCCGTCGAACACCGCGGCGAGCAGCCCGGGCCCCAGCTCGGCGGTGAGCAGCCTACCAGTCGCCTCCACGGGCTCTCCGGGGCGCAGCCCTTCAGTGTCCTCGTAAACCTGGATCGTGAAGCTTTCAGCCGATACTCGCACGACTTCTCCCAGCAGCCTCTCCTCCCCGACGTAGACGACCTCTCCAAGCTCGACGCCCTCCACGCCTTTCGCTACAACGATCGGCCCCGAAACCTTGGCTACAACCCCCCTCCGCCCCTCACCCACTTACTCCACCCCAAATCAGCTTGAAAACCTCGGTGAGCAGCCTCTGCTCGAGCTCCCTCCTCCTGGCTTCGAGCGCTGCGTTGAAGATCTCCCGCCCATCCTCGGAGACCAGCAGGAAGCCGTGGCGGCAGCCCGGCAGCGGGCTCCCGACCGTCAGCCGCAAGCCCGGCTTGAGCTTCCTCAACCTCTCCCAGTTCTCCGAGACCAGCCTCTCGACGAGCCACTGATCCTCGCTGCAGGGGTGCACGACGAGGCTCGGCGAAGCCATGGACGCCACGCCCCTCTCCAGCCCCCGCTGCAGGTACATGAGGCGGTACTCCAAGTTGCTCTTGAGGAGCGCGCAAGCCTCCTCCAGCGCGGCCTCGAGCGCTCTCTCGGCGAGCGAGTAAAGCTCGTCCCAGAACCTTCTCCGCAGCTCGAGGCGCTTGAGCGCAGCTTCCCTCGCCGCCCTCCGCCTAAGCTCCTCCTCCCTCCGCCTCCTCCTTTCCTCCTTCAAAGCTTCGGCTTTGGCTCTAGCCTCCTCCACGATGCGCTTGGCCTCCTCCTCCGCCTCCGCGATCACCCGCTTAGCCTCCTCCTCGGCAGCCGCCCTCAACTCCCCGACCAGCGCCTCCAGGAACCCCCTCTCCCCGCCCACCTTCACCACCACTCGAGGAGGGCGATCAGCGCCATCTCCCTGAGCTCGTCTGCGCGCTCTTCGAGCGCGCGCTTCACGCGCTCGAGCCTAGCAGCCACCTCCCTCTCGAGCTCCGCGAGCTCCGCCCCCGCGTCCGCGCTGCTCGGCTCCTCCCCAGCGTCCTCCTCGCCCTCCCTCAGAATCCTCTCCGCCTCCTCCCTAGCCCTCTTCAGGATCTCCTCAGCCTTCCTCCTAGCTTCCGCCACCCTCTCCTCGGCTTTGCGCAGCTCCTCAAATACCACGTCGAGCTCGACGGGTGCAGCCCCCTCCTCCATCACCGACTCGACGCTCACCCGCCGGTCACCCCCAGCGCCGCGTAAACCCTCCGCGCGACCTCCTCAAACCTCCCCGTCTCCTCGCCAACCCTCGATGGGGCTACCACCAGCAGGGGCGGCTCCGCCAGCCTCCCCAGCACCCCCTCAAGCTCTCCCCGCAGCCTCCTGTACACCGAGCTCTCCACCACGAGCACCTTGCTCCCTGAAACCAGCTCGAGCAGCTTCCCGGGCTCCTCTGGAGGCTTCACGACGTTCACCCCGATCAACCTCAGCGCCTCGTAGAGGGGGGATTCGGCGACAGCTACCACGCTCAAGCGACCACCTAGCGGACACCGCCTCGGGTAAGCCCTTTATACTTTTCGTTCAGGTTGGGAACCGCGAAGCACGCGGTATAGGGCCGCGATCACGAGTTAATATCATTAGAAAAAAGAAATTTAAAAAAGAGATTCTATTATGTTAAAAGTTTATTACGGCTTACCCTTTCCTTTGTTTTCACTCGCTCCTTGAGCCCTCTTCGCTATCTCTTTTTCAATATTCTCCCTCAATTCTCTAACTTTTTTGATCACCTCATCAGTGATCTTTGAAACTTGCTTCTCATTCCTTAACTTTTCTATTAATTTTTCAATATTTTCAATCCTTTTCTCAATGTTTCTCATTTCTTTCTCGTCCTCTTTTTCCGGTATCGATATTTTTCTCAAAGTTTCGTTGACCTTTTCGGCGAGTTTTTCGGGAAGCTTGCCCTTCTTCAAAGCTTCCTTCACTTCGGTCTCGTTAACTTCTATTCCGGCTTTGCCGACCTCTTTCACGAACCTCATCCCCCCGAGCTTGGCGATCGCCGCGTCCACGGCCCCGATGTACTTCTTCGCTTCAGCCAGCTTGTGTGCAGCCTCGCTGATGC
Source organism: Thermofilales archaeon (assembly GCA_028275925.1). GTDB lineage: Archaea > Thermoproteota > Thermoprotei > Thermofilales > Thermofilaceae > JANXEW01. The sequence goes on along the minus strand of JAPWTS010000008.1, from coordinate 4,628 downwards.
TGCAGTTTTGAGCCAGCCGGCGGCCCTCGCTCACGAGCTTCTCAGCCTCGTCGAGCATCGCCGCAAGCCCGGTCACGTTGTAGCCGCGCTCCCCCAGCTTCGCTAGGAGCACCCTCAGCTCCCCTATCCTACGCTCGGTCACGTTGAGCGCGGTCATCAGGGGGTAGAAGTCGGGGGTCCACTTGCAGGTGGCGTTCCGAGCCGGGGCTGGAACCTCCCTCTTCGGCGGCGCGATCACGGCCCTGCAGGCGGCGAAGGAGACGCCCAGCTGCTCCCCGATATCCTCCTGCAGCTCGAGAGCCCTCCCGTAGCTCTGGATCGCGAGCTGAGCGTACCGCATCGCGGCGGTGTAGTTGCCGGCGGCGAGCGAGGAGTTCGCGAGGGCGAGGTACCTGTCGCCGGCCGCTGTCAGCTCCAGCACGGCTTGGAACGTCGCGTTCAGCTCGGTCTGCGTGACGTTCGCCGCTTCCAGCACCCCGTTGCGGCAGTGCACCATCGCGCCCAGCTTAGCGGCAACCCGCACGAGGTTCGCGGCCGCGATCCTGGCTCCCGGGATCGCCGTCGCGTTGGGCGCAGCGGGCGCCGTAGCGTTCCACGAGATGGTGAACGTCGTAACCGCGAACTCGCCGCCGCCCGCGACGTACACCGTGTAGACGCCAGCCGGGTACGTTTCGGGCAGCTCCAACACGAGCACCGCCACGCCGCTCGCGTTCGCCTCCACCTCCTTCACCGCTACGCTCTCGTTCGCGGGCCCCCTAACCTCCACACCGTACGTGGTGTTCGCCGCCCCGCTCACCGTGATGCGGACCACCGCGACGGTGGCGCCGGGAGCGTACGTGTAGTGGACGGTGGCGGTGACGGTGAGCGGCGCGGCTGCAACGAGGGCGGCTAAGACCAGCAGAGCCGCTACCGCCAGCAGCGCAGCGACGGCTGTTAACCCAGCTTTCCTCCCACCCCGAACCTTCATCGGGTAGGGGGTTCCCGCAGCCCCCCTTAAGGAAGACCCTGGAAAGCGCTAGCGGAACCCCTGGAATGAAGATTCCGCGCGCCGAAAACCGAAGATTCTGGTTACTGTCTAGAACCGATCCTCTTGATTACGATCTTCTGCTCGGGCTCCCTGAAGCCGTAGCCTGCGACGACCGTCTCCCCCTCGCGCACCCACCCCTCCTTGACGCACCGATCCAGCGCCTCCCGGAGCCCGGCCTCGTAGTCCCCCGAGCCCACGGCGAAGGGGTGGAGGCCCCAGAGCAGCGCCAGCTTCCTCGCGACCCTCCTGCTGGGCGTCCCCACGAAGGCCGGCGTTAGGGGCCTGAAGGCGGAGACCTTGACCGCCATCCTGCCCATCGCGCTGTAGAGCACGAGCTTAGCCCCCAGGCTCTCCGCCAGCTCGACAACCCCCCTCGCGAAGCACGCGTCCACCCCCCGCGCGCCGCGCCTAGCCCTCTCCGCCACCCTCTCGAAGCCGTTGGCGAGCAGCCTCTCCTCCGCGAAGTCGATTATCCTCTTCAGCCACGCGACCGCCTCCAGCGGGTGCTTGCCCACCGACGTCTCGTTGGTCAGCATGATGGCGTCCACGCCCTGCACCACGGCTAGGTTGACGTCCACGACCTCCGCCCTCGTGGGAACCGTGCTCTCCACCATCGAGGCGAGGAACTGGGTCGCCACAATCACCGGCTTCCCAGCCTCCAAGCACTTCTCGACGATCAGCTTCTGGTAGTAGGGCACCTCCTCGAGGCTCAGCCTGATGCCCAGGTCGCCCCGCGCCACCAGCACGGCGTCGCTCGCCTCCACGATCGAGTCGAGGTTGCGGAGGGCGCTGAGCGTCTCCACCTTCGCTATAACCCACGCGTCGGAGCCGAGCCGCTTCAGCCTCCCCCTCACCTCCTCGACGTCGCCCGCGTCCCTGACGTAGCTCAAGCCGACGAAGTCGAAGCCCTCGCTCGCTGCGAACTTCAGCGCCATATCGTCTCTTTCGTCGATGAGCGGCGCGTCCAGGTCCTTCCCCCTGATCGCCACGTTCTTCCCGGCTTCAACGCTGCCGTCAACCTGCGAGACGCACTCCAGCGCGTCGCCCCTCCTGTCCACCACCAGCAGCCGGACCCGCCCGTCGTCGATCAGGATCTCGTCCCCGGGCTCCGCAGCCTCGAAGAGGCTGGGGTAGGGCACGGGCACCGTGGCGGGCTGGCCGCCGGGCGCTGGGGCCACGAGCACCCTGTCGCCCCTCCTCAGCTGGAGGGGCTCGGGCATCGGGCCGACCCGCACCGACGGCCCCTTCAGGTCGCCGATCATCGCCAGGGGCCTGCCGAGCTTCTCCTCGGCCGCCCTCACAGCCCTGATCCTGCGCGCCCAGACCTCGGGGTCCCCGTGGGCGAAGTTCGTCCTGAACCCGTCGGCCCCCGCTTCCGCCATGCGGAGCACGAGCCCCTCGTCGGTGCTGCTGGGGCCCAGCGACGCCACAATCTTTACGAAGAGGCCGCCCATGGAGCCCCGCGAAGCCCACCCTTTAAAAACCTTCAAGCGCCGCCCTCCGCGGCCCGACCCTTGGCCGCTAGGGGGAGGATCCTCTCCTTCACGAACTTGAACGCGTCCTCGGGCTCCACCTTCGAGAAGAAGGTGACGATGCAGTTGCGCGTAACACCCACGACGAACCCCTCCTCCGCCTCGAACACCGCGTACCACACGCTTCCGAGCTTGAGGTACTCGCTGTACAAGCCCGAGCTCGCCAGCTGGCTCCCGTAGAGCGTGAGCTTCCCCACGTCCGGCAGCCTCACGTCGGTGAAGACGACGACCTTCACGGCCTCCGGCCTGCCCTCGTACAGCCTCCTGAACTCCTCCTCGGGGATCCTCGCCTCCACGATCACCCCCCTCTTCCTGCCCGCAGCGAGCGCGGCGGAGAGCCGGGCCGCGACCCTGTTCGCCCTAGCCTTCTTCGCGGCGACGATCAGGTAAAGGCCGCCAGCCACCTCGGCGAACCTGAACTCGGTCGAGACGGAGACCGGCACCCTAAGCAGCTCGTCCCTGTACCTGACGGACGCGACGAAGCTCTCCTCGAACACCCCCCTCAGCTCGCCCTCAACCAGCTCCAGCCGCGCAACCCTAAAACCCACCTCCACCTCCCTCCCATCCACCTCCTCCCGCTCCAGCACCCCGTACCCCTTCAGCTTCGCGGCAACCTCCTCGAAGCTCTGCGCCTCCGCAACCTCGAAAGCCTTGAGAGCCAACGGCACAGGGAAGCGCGCGCAAGCCGCCTTATATACTTAAGTGGTATGCTATGCCTAAACGCATAGCCACTTTAAGATAGCTACCACGTCTCAGCCTCCATCCCCTAGCTCGCGCGCTGAGATGCTGAGAAGTCCGAGCGATTTGGGCTGCTGCGCTCCCGGGCGTCAAAGAGCGCCTCGAGGTTCGCGGCAAAACTGGGGGCGAGATGAAGGAATGAGACCTAACCGCTCGAGAATCAAGCTTTCTGGCGAATAAGGGAACTGCACACACGATCAACCGGGAAAATAAAAAAAGAAAAATATTTGTCTACGAACTGTTACGGTGAAACGGTCTGGAACCTGAAGTATATCCCAAGCGGCGGCTTTACGCTAGTGCCGCCTACGTTGTACTGGTAGATGCTATCCCTAACGTAAACGTAAACCGACTTGTTCTCGCCGCAAACTGAACCTTCGTTTGTTAGCCATGCATCGACGTGTAGATCTGCTTGGTAGTCGACTGACACGGAGATCGCGGAGAGGACTGCGAGGCACACCGGCGTTGAAGGAGGATAAACGGTTAGAAGGGAGCATGCAGCTTCAGCAGCTATAGCTCCAACGCTTACGGTAATACCGATGTTGACGTTGTTGTACGCGAGCTGGTAGATTTGCCCGAGGTATATGGACTCGTTTACATCGAGCTTGCCGTCAGCCAGCGAGGTGCCCGGGAGGTTCGTTAGCCGCCTCTCAGTAGTCCCGTACAAAAAGGCGTTCATGATGAGGCTATGGGGAAGACCGTTTTGAACACCCCCATCAATGTAGCCGTTACTGACGATCACGTCGTCAACGCTCGCGTCGATCTCGTCGTAAACCCACTGGCAGCTAAAGCCGACGCAGTAGTACATCTGGCCTACGATCAATCGCGGTCTACCCCAAACGTAGACCCACTTAGCACTATTGGCGCACACGGTGCCTGCTCCGATAAATTTAGCCTGGCTACTCCAGACGGTTCCACCTACGGACACCGTCAAGGAGGGAAGGATGGGAGGGATGCTCCTGATCTTGCTGATAATATTGCCTATTGCGACGCTCAGCTTTACCGTTAAGGTTCGAAGGTTGTGTATGTTCACGCTACCCAATGTTGTTGCTGATGCTTGGTTGTGTATAATCAATATCGGGGTTTTCATGTAAGTTTTGCCGTTGTAAGGTTTTAGGTAGTCGGGTAGCACGGACGTGAGGTTCTCCGGCCTAAAGATTGCTATGGGCACGAACTTGTAGTACCCCGTCTGCGTGGGCTGGGCGCCTCCCTCCGCTTCCGCTGCTGCGGGTTGGGCGAGCTTCGGTGCTACGAGCGTTTCCCTCGCCTCGCTCTCGATGAGCAGGCTGCCCCTCCTCAGCTTCAGCTCGACCCTCCACGCCCTCGCTTGGAGG
>JAPWTS010000007.1 GCA_028275925.1 Thermofilales archaeon | reverse complement strand
CCTTCGTTCCAGTCGTAAACCCAACCGGAAGTCCCAACGTAAACCTCAACCACGCTTGGAGAGAGCGCCCCGCACTTTATGCTTAACCTCACGGTTAGACCCACCGCTACCAGCTTGTACTGATCGCGCGTGAGCCGGCGCAAAACCGGCGCGCTAGCTTCGCCTAGAGACGCGCCGGCGCTCGCGGGATCCGCAGCCTCCTCTCCCGGAGGAGTACCAACCGCACAGCCACAAGGTAGAGGACGGTGGCCACCATCATGACGACTCTATACCAAACCAGGGGGTTCCTCGAGGACGCGAAGGAAGCCGCTACTAGCACCACGGCTAGCCAGATCGCAGTCGCCAGAGCCACCATCAGCAGGGTGCTAGCCCTCATAGCCGATGCCGAGCCCCCAGAACAGTGCCATTTATGTATGCGCTTGCCAATGCTTCAGGCGAAGAACTTGTCGATGGGCATCTCCTTGTTTGAAGCTTCCGCCGCCTCTTCCGCCACCTCGCTGACGAGGTAGGGCGCCAGCTCCACGGGCTTGGGCGGCTTGCTCCACTCGCCGGCCCAGTCGATGTCCTTGCCGCCGAGCGCGACGCCGTACTTGGAGCGGAACTCGTAGATCTTCACGATCGCGGGTATGGGCGCGGCGGAGCCGGAGATGAGCGCTTCGCCCGTGGCGAGGCCGGAGAGGCCCTCCACCATCTCGCCCATGACGTCCTCGACGCTGCTGAGGATGTAGTCCTGGTCCCTCGGGTTCGCCGTCCTCAGGGCGATCAGCGTGCCGCACTGGGCGAGCACAGTCTGGGAGAGCTCCCTCGGCCTCTGGCTCACGACGCCCAAGCCGATGCCGAACTTCCTCCCCTCCTTCGCGATCCTCTCGAGGATGTCGCGTGCAGGGCTCCACCGCCCTTGCGGGGCGTAGTTGTGGGCTTCCTCGACGATGAGGAGGGTGGGGACCGGGTTGCCGGCGAGCACGCTCGCGGTCACGAGCCTCCACACCGACTTCAGGATCGTCGAGGCCGTCGAGGCCTGGGCGTCCGCTGGCAGGCCGCCGAGGGCGACGATCGTCAGCCCCGGCTCGAGCAGCTGCCCGTAAACCCTGGTGTAGGCTTCGACGCTCCTCCTCGGCTCCGGGGCTTGGATGGAGGCGTAGAGCTTCGCGCTGTGGGCGGGCCTCGTCACGTACCTGAGGTCGGCGTTCTCCAGCAGCATCTCGATCTTGAGGATGAGGTCCTCGAGCGACCTGTCCGAGTAGCGGGAGCCCCTCCCCTGCGCTTCGAGCTCCTTCACCAGCTCCTCCACATCGAAGTAGATGGGGTCGTCGGCGCCGGCGTGCGGGTACCTCCTCCGCCGCACCTCCTGGAGCGCGTTCCTCAGGTACATGAGCTGCTTCGTGGCCCTGGAGGGGTCGAGCCTCAGCAGCCCCGCCACCTCCTCCAAGCCCAGCGTCCAGAGGGGGACCTCCAGCGGCCTCGGGGTCACGCCGTAGCGGGCTTCGACGAGGCGCGCGGTCCTGCCGGCCGGCGACACGACCCTGACGCTCGGGAACCTCTCGGCGAGCGGCACGTACTCGTTGTGGGTGTCGACGACGATGACGCGCGAGTACGGGTACTTCTCGAGGATCGACGCGAGCACGACAGCCACCGCGTTCGACTTGCCGGCGCCCGTCATCGCGAGCACGGCGAAGTGCCTGGAGCAGAGCATGTTGAGCGAGAGGGTGAAGGGGACGCTCGGGTCCGAGCTCAAACGGCCGATCTCGATGTCTCCCGAGCCGGCGATCCTCGCGAGGTCCTCGCTCGAAGCCGCGTACACCTTCTGGCCCGGCCTGGGCAGCTCGGGCACGCCCCTCCTGATCCCGCCGCCCTCCTCGACGCCGACGAGCATCGCGATCATCTCGTTCCTCGCGGGCCTGAGCTCCGGGTAGCCCTCCAGCTCCTCGACGATCCTGCCCTTCCTGTACAGCTCGTCGAGGAGGTTGAAGCTGACGACCATCGCGTAGGCCCAGGAGCCGCCGCACTCGACCTTCACGTAGGCCCCCGGCTTCAGCAGCAGGTGGGCCTTGTCCTCGAAGGCCGCGAAGCGCATGAGGCTCCTGCCGTAGACCGTGACGACCCGGCCGACCTCGATCACGCTCTCACCTCAGCCCCGCGAGCGCGCGGCCGGAGGGGGCCAGCACGGACCTGACCAGCTGGCTCCCCTCCCTCTTGTACAGCTCGTCCGCGACCAGCTTCGCGAACTCGGGGTTCAGCACGGCGATGTGGTGGGCGTAGCTGAGCGGCCTCGGGTAGCCCCTCCTGTCGGAGAGGGAGAGGAGCGTCGCGAGCGCGCGCTCGACGCTCTCCAGCCCCACGAAAGCCGGGTACGTCATCTGCGCCACGGCTCCGAGCCTGCTCAGCTTGAAGTACGCCACCCCGTAGGCGCTCCACCTGCCGAAGACCTCAGCGAGCAAGCGCGGCCAGACGGCGCACGGCTTCGGCCTGCCGAACTTGCTGCCCTCCAGCACCGCGTACACCGCTTCGCCGTCGCGCCAAGCGTAGTCGAGCAGCGCCAGGTCGTTCAGCCAGCCCGCCACCCCCTCCCTCTCCACGATGTACCTGCTCTCCGCGTCCTTCGCGACCCAGAAGAGCGCGACGCCGCTGCGCGAGCACTCCTCGAGGAGGAGGTTGAGCGCCGCGAGGTACGCGGTGGCTTCCGCGTACACGACCGCGAAGTCGAGCGCCTCCTTCCTGCTCCTCAGGTCGGGGCTCCTCGAGCCGAGCTCCCGGTACAGCCCGCTGGCGCACGCTGCGATCCTGTCGAGCAGCGCGGACATCGAGGCGAGCGGGTCGCCCCCCGCGACCTCCTCGACCGCTTCCGCCGCCTCCTCGCCGTAGCCGTCGAGCGAGCCGGTGTCGAAGCTCGCGATCGAGGTGAAGCTCTCGTAGACGTCCCTCACGTAGCCGAAGGGGACGAGCATCTCGGAGGCGTAGCTGCCGTCGAGGAAGACCGCCTCAACCCCCCTGCGCGCGAGGTCGAGCGCGCTCAATAGCTCGAGCGTGGACATGAGCAGGCCGGCCCTCGACTCCCCGTAGCTCTTCGGGATCAGGAGCGTCACGAGCGGCTTCGAGCTGCCCCTCAGCACCCCTTCGAGCCGGTCCCCGTCGACCAGCAGGGACGCGGCGGAGAGGGCTAGGAGGTAGGCGCCCCTCCGCTCGTCGAGCGCGTAGCTGCCGTCCACGAACCCGGCCCTGCCGAAGCGCTCCCCCCCGATCGGCTTCATCAGAGACCTGACCCGCTCCTCCACCTCCCTGATCACGCTCTCAACCGCGCTGAGAACATCCGGCCTCAGCGCCGACACCGGGTTTCCGCCGCCGGGCGCGCAGATTAAGGCAACGCTGAATGTTCGCCGAAAGTATTCAGCCTCGGCGCAGCCTCTTCCGCATCAGGACGTAGACCTCCCCCGCGTACGCGGCCGCCGCGACCGGCTCGTAGCCCCGCTTCGCGTAGAAGCGCAGCGCCGGGTTCCTCCGGTGCACCTCGAGCGTCACCCAGAGGCCGCCCTCCTCGGCGCACGCCTCCTCCACCGCCCTGAGGGCTTCGCTCCCGTAGCCCCTGCCGCCGGCGGCGGAGGCTATGAAGAGCAGGTGGCAGCCGGGGGAGCTGGCGGCCAGCGCTCGAGCGTAAGCGCGCGACCGGGCGAGCCAGGCCGCGGCGTCCAGCAGGGCGCGCGGCGACAGCAGCGCGAGGACTCTCGCAAGTCGGGCGAGCTGGGCGGCGCTGGGTCTCCGGGGCGGCGCGTAAAGAGCGGCGGCGACCGCGCGCGAGCCCCGGCACACGCAGACGAGTCGGGGGTAGCCCCCGCCCGCCGCTTCGACCAGCAGCGAGAAGAAGGTTGCGACAGCCGCTTCACCGCGCAGCGCCCTCCTCAGCGCCGGCTCGCTCCTGAAGCGGTAGCTGAGGACGCCCTCCGCCCCCCTGCAGCGGCAGCCCATAGCGCGCTAAGCCGAGTAGGCCCTCGCCGCGTACTCGCTCAAGGCCCTGTGGCTGTTGAAGTAGGGGCCTATCGTGGCCGCAGCCCTCAGGCAGGTCAGGAGGTACCTCTTGGGGTCGCTCGCGTACAGCTCGGCGATCTCCGCCAGCTTCGCGTAGAGCTCGCCAGCCTCCGCCCCCTCGTCGAGCGGCTCGCTGGGCAGCAGCGCGTTCTTGCCGAAGAGCCATCCGTTGTGCCCGTCGACGATCGCCTCGAGCACGCCCCCGTCCCTGGAGGCGAGGGTCGGCGTCAGGTTGAGCGCCGCCCGCATCCAGCTCGTGCCGCAGGCCTCGAAGGGCGGTCTGGGGGTGTGGAGCCAGAGGTCGGCCCCCGCCGCGACCAGCCTCTCGAAGCTGGCGCTCCGGTGGCCGACGAAGGCGATCCTCGTGTGAGAGAGGGTGGACGCCGCGTCGAGGATCTTCGCGAGCTCCGCCTTCCCGCTCGCGTCGGCCGGGTGGACGGTGCCGCTGAAGACCAGCTGCAGGCCGTAGCGCTTGGCGAGCCCCTCCAGCGCCTCCGGGTCCCTGAGCACGAGCGTCAAGCGCTTGTAGCCCGTGATCCTCCTCCTCGCGGCGGCGAGCAGCTTGCCCGGCTCGAAGGCCCCGTTGCTGTAGCCGCGGCTGTTCACGTACTCGACGAGCTCCTCCTTGCACCTCCGCTTGGCTTCCGCCGCCTCGCCGAGGGGTATCGACACCGCCCTCGAGAGAGCTCCGGGCTCCCCCCTCCAGCCGGGCAGGTACCTGTCGTAGAGCTCCGCCACCCGCGCGTGCACCCACCGCGCGTGGTGGACGCCGTTCGTGATGTAGTCCGGCTTCGAGCCGGGGAAGAGCAGCTCGTGGACCCTGCTGAACTTGTGGGAGACGCAGTTGTAGTAGCCGGCCAGCGCCTCGAGCAGCCTCGTCATCCTCAGCTTCCCCGGGCTCAGCTCCTTCGCGAGCGGCGGCACCTCGTAGTGCTTCTCGACGAGCTCGTACTCGAACTCCTCGTGGCCGTGCGGCAGCGGGGTGTGCGTCGTGAAGACCACCCTCTCCCTCACCAGCCGGGGGTCGCCGCTCCGCTTGAGGAGCTCCAGCGCGAGGAAGCCGGCGTGGCTCTCGTTCAAGTGGAACTTGCGCGCCTCCAACCCCAGCTCCTCGACGAGCTGCAGCGCCCCCAAGCCGAGGGCCAGCTCCTTCAGCAGCCTCTCCTCCCAGCTCCCCTCGATGTAGACCCTCGAGGTCAAAGCCCTGAGGGGGGGCGGGTTCTCCGCCACGTTCGCGTCGAGGAAGTACACGGGCACCTCGCCCCCAACCCCCTTCACCGCGCGACGCCAAACCCTCAGGTGGAGGGGGCCGGACCGCAGCTCCAGCTTCAGCTTCACGTCGAGGGGCTCGAGCAGCTCGAGGGGGTCGTAGGGCTCATCCCTGTCGACAACCTTGCCACCCACCACCTCGTGCCACACGTAGCCCCTCTCGTGCAGCAGGGTTACGCCGGCCATGGGGTAGCCCACGTCGGCGGCCGAGAGCAGGAGGTCCCCCGCGAGCAGCCCCAAGCCCCCAGCGTAGGTCGGGAGGCCGTCCACGTAGATCTCCATCGCCACGAAGACGACCGCTCCGCGCCCCTGCACGGTTGGGCACCCCGGCTTTCCGTATATATGCGAACCGCTCGCCCCCCGCCGCTCTACCACCTGTCGGGCTGCCACACGTACGGGTGCCCTTCGGGGAAGAGCTGGGCGAGGAACCCCGCCTGGCCCCTAGCCGCCCGCGGGAGGAGCTCCTCAGCGCTCCTGAAACCCATGAACAGCTGAGCCGCTTCGCCGGGCCCCAGCTCGACCAGGTTGCAGCTGGTCGCCCCCTCCTCTACCTTCACGCTCCCGCGCCGAACCCTCAGCGTGACGGCCTCGCCCTCCACCCTGAGCGAGACCTCGCCTTCGAGCTCAGCCGCCCTCCTCTCGAGCTCGCCCGCCGCGGCCTCGAGAAGCTCCTTCAGCCTCAGGACGCGCGCCATGCCGCCGCCGCCCCACGGGTAGAAGCTCTCCACCGTGCAGCCGTAGGCTCTCGCGACCTTCGCGAAGGGGTGGTCGGGCGGCGCGTGGACCTTGATGTGGCTCTTGCGCTCCTGCAGCGCCAGGCTGCAGAGGACTTTGATCAGGGACCTGTAGAGCTCGGGGTCGTGCCCCTCGGCGCCCACCTCGGCGACCAGCAGCTCCTCGGGGCTCGGCCACCGCTCGAGGGCGGCGTACGCCACGACCCTCCCCGAGCGCTTCAGCACGAGCGGCTTCGCCGGGTGCTCCCAGGATACACCCTTCCTGAAACCCTCCCAGCTCGACGGGTCGCGCACCCTAGCCCCCGGCCACAGCGTGTTAACAGCCTCGTAGATCCGCGAGATCTCGCCGCGCCAAGCGCCTTGGTCGTCGGAGATCTCCCAGTCCAGCTCCTCGGCCTCCACCCTCGAGGCGCTCCTCAAGCTCAGCGTGACCGTGTGCTCGCCCATGAAGGTCGCGTACCCGAACCTGTGGTAGTACTCCGGTATCCCGAAGAGCGCCGTCAAAGGGTAGCCGCGCTCCCGCATCCACTGGACGGCGTAGCGCAACGTAGCGGCCGAGTAGCCCCTCCCCCTGTGCTCGCGCGGTGTGTAGACGCCGGCGACGCCGCCCACCCTAACCTTCGACGCACCGTAGTGGACGTCCAGCTCGACGACGTGGAGCCAGCTGACCCTCTCGTCCCCCCTGAGGGCGGATACCCTGAACCAGCCGGGACCCTCCGCCTCGACCGCGAACTGGAGGCCCACGCCGCCCACCTACAGGCGCTTCAGCAGAGACACCAGCGCCACCGCGAGGAACGCTAGGGCCGTGAGGAGCCTGTCGTGGGTGAGCAGCCAGACGACGAGCGCCACGAGCGCCGCCGGCAGCAGGAGCACGAGGAGCTTGACGACGAGCGCGATAAGCAGCAGCCCGATCGCGACTAGAGCGATGGCGATCAGGATCTCGAGCGCGAGGGGAAGGCCGAGCCAAGGCACAGGGCAGCGAGGAAGCCCCCTTTAAATGCGTTTACGTGAAGGAGGGAGGGCAACCGGCGTCCCCCGAGCCCCCGCGGGGGTTCCCCGCCCCGACCGCCCCGAACGCTGGAGGCGCGGTCGGCGGCGTGCGGTGGACGTCATTGAGCGCGATTTATACTGGAACTCCGAACCCAGTACCCCGGGGGTCGTCCGGGGCCGGTTGCCCTCGTGTAATTGATGGTTCTAGGCTTATTTAAGCTTATCGCTCGAGCGGTTCCACGATCGTCACAAGCGATACAAGCGCGCTACTCCAAACGTCCGGCGGCGCGCTCGCGTCGATAAGCACTTCAGCGGACAGGGGCGCGCACTCGCCTTGGCCTACCCGCAGGTAGCCCGTGGATGCCCCCTCCGGTGTCTCGCCGTCTAAGGTGAGCTCCAGGCCGCGATCGTGCCCGCCGAGCCGGAGCCTCAGGTACCTGACGTACTTCCAGCTGCCGTTGGCCGTGCCGGCGTACACGAGCCTAACGTGGAGGTCTCCGGCACCCAGGTTGCACACCTTGACGACCTCGTCGATGCGCACGATGCTCCCAACGTGGCCTGCGACGGTTACAATGGTCTTGTTCACGCCGCCCGCCTCCACCCTGTACGCTACCGCGGCCAGCTTGGAGGTCGCATCCTCGCCAGCTAGCACGGCGAGCCGGGTGGAGCCGGCTGCTCGCTTCGACCACGCTTCCACCTCGGTTACGCTTGCCGCCGCGGCGGAGAAGCCTAGAACGGCCAGAGCGAGTAGCGCCGCAACCGACGCCCTTCTAGCCCTCTCCAAGCGCGCCCACCAATGCCGCTGGCATTTCCAGGTATATAAGCGCTTTGACCGCACACGTAGCTCGAAGCCGAGAGCCGCCTCGAACTACAGCGGCACCTCGTACAGTAGGAGCCTGTCTACCTCCTTGTTCAAGCCTATGCCGCTGGGGTCGATCGCCTCCACGTAGATCAGGATTCTGTCCCTCAAGGGGTCGGGGACCACGTCGCAGTAGCTGTGGACCGGGTAGTCGGGGCGCTCGTAGGGCGAGCGGGGCTCCCACCTCCCCGAGAAGAGGCGGACGAGGTTCAAGCCGCGCAGGTCGATGAGGTAGGAGGAGAAGGTGTCGGTGACCGCAGCCCCCTCGACGACGACCCTGCTCTCGAAGCCGACGAAGACGGGCCCAAGCGCGCCCGCGAGGATCCTGCCCGAGAGGAGCAGGTAGCCCGGCTGGCTCCCGCCGTCGAGCTTGAGGACGCCCAGCTTCCTCCACTCGACGCCGTCGCTGCTCACGGCGAGGGCGGCGTTGACGCGGGAGCCGTCGCTCGCCTTGTACAGGGCTACGTACAGGCCGTCGACCACGTCGATCACCGCATCCCTAGCCTCCACCGAGTCGTAGGAATCGCCCCTCCGCAGCACGAGGCCCCTGCACTCCCAGGGGCCCTTCGGGTCGTCTGAGACGAGCAGGAGGGTGTCCCATCCGTGGCCCCTGCCGGGCGTGAAGTTGTCGACCGCTAGGTAGAGGTGGTAGCGGCCGGTCGCCGGGTCGAGGAGCAGCTGCTGCCCCTCGATGCTCCGAACCTCGAGCTTCGCCATCTCGCTGAGCTCCTCCTTCGCGATCGAGGTTAGGAGCTTGAACTCCTCGCCGTCCCTCGACGAGTAGATCTCGACCGCGTAGCCCCTCACCGGGTGCGCTTTACGGGGCCTGCACGTCAGCAGGTACTCGCCGCGCTCGACATCCACCAGGACCTTCCCAGCGCCCCTCCACGAGCCGGGGTTGTAGTCGGGCGGCTCGAGAACCACCCTCTTGAACCTCCTAGCCCTGAGGAGGTAAGCGGCGGGGACTAAACCCTGCCAGCCGAAGCCCGCGAACTTCCTGGCGCTCAGCACGCACGGAAGAACTCTCAGGTTGATATATGCTTGCTCCCTGGGCGACCCGTTTTACGGAAAAGCGTTTGCGAGGAAAGCGTCGCTGCTCATGCCCGCAGAGGTGTTCGCGAAACCCAGAAAATTCTTATAGCGCGCGCTCGCGAGGAGGTACGCTCAGCGCTAGAGATTTGGGGCTCGAGTTCGCGCTAGACCCCGTGGACCCGAGGATCCTCGAGCACTACAGGCGCGACGACGTGGCTAGGGAGGTTGCGGAGTTCGCCAGGGGCAGGTGGCTGGCGCTGGAGGGGCAGGGTGAGGGCGGAAGGGTTTTCGTGCGCTGGTGGAGGGGCAGGCCGCTCGCCGTCTCCTCCCCCGCGGAGTTCAAGGCGCTCGTCGAGAGCTTCAGCAGGGCGGGCGTCCGCTCGGTGTACGCGACAGCGTGCGTCTACGGCAGGGTGGCGTCGAAGGAGGACGTCGAGGACGCGGGCAACGTCGTCGCCGCCACGCCGAGCTGGGACATCGACGCGAGCCTCGAGGAGTGGGAGGCCGCGATCGAGGCGGCGAAGCTCATCGTGAGGTTCCTCGAGGAGCGGGGCGTGAAGGAGTCAGTCTACCTCAAGTGGTCGGGCGAGGGGGTCCACGTCCACGTGCACGAGGGCGCGCTCTCGCGCAGGGTGCTGGAGCTCGCCGACCCGCTGACAGCCGCTCGCGCGCTCGTCGAGTACACGATCAGGAAGCTGGAGGGCGAGCTGAGGGCCCTGGCCGGCAAGCGGCCGGTCCTGAAGGTCGAGAACCTGATGGACCCCAAGCGCGTCTTCACCGTCCCGCTCTCCGTGCACAGGAGGGTGGACAAGGTGGCCGTCTGCTTCAAGCCCGAGAGCCTCGACAGCTTCGACCCCTCCTGGGCCGACCTGGGGAGCTTCAAGCACGAGCCCCGCTGGCGCGAGCACAGGGAGGGCGAGGCGGACGAGCTCGCCCTCGATGCTCTGAAGGCGCTCTCCGCGCTCCAAGGCCCCCTCTCCCGCGTGCGGGTCGAGGAGGTTGAGCGGAGGGAGGGGGCGAAGCTCGGGCGGTTCCAGGTCATGGCCCTCCTGCAGGCCGCCCGCTACTACGCGCTGACGGGCGACCTCGAGAAGGCGAAGTCGTTCGGGCTCAACAGGGCGATCTTCTACGCTTGGGCGAAGCACTACGGCCCCGCCGCCCGCCCCAGGAGGGGCGAGGAGAAGCCCAAGCCTCGCCGCCCGCCCTCCCCCGGCAGGGCCGAGGAGGTATCCGAGAGCGAGGTGCTCGGCGAGACCGTTTACGCGACGAAGGACGGCTGGTTCGCGATGGGCGGCGTGGCGCAGAAGCCCTCCGACTACGACAGGCAGGTGGCGCGCGTGATCGACGCCGCCGTACCGTACGAGGAGGCGTGGCGGAGGGCGCTCGAGTACGTCAGGAGCTTCCCGAGGAGCGTGCTCGAGGACCCGCAGGAGTTCTACAGGAGGGTGTACGAGCCGGTCCGCGACAGCTTCCTCGAGAAGGTCGTGAAGAAGGAGGAGAAAAAGGTGGGTTCGACCCTCGACCTCTTCCTCGGTTAACCGCGCAGCATGCGCTCGGCGAAAAGCTTCAGGAAGCGGTCCGCGTCCACGTCCCTGCACACTCGCGCGTTGGGCTCCCCGCCTACCGCCACGGTGTAGCCCCTCGTGTAGCGGCCCGCCAGCTCCACCTCCACGCGGGCCGGCTCCGCCCTCACGAGGTCGGGCGCGAACACGGTCGCCACGGCAAGGGGGTCGTGCAGTATCGGCAGGTGCCCGCTCCGCTCCATCCAAACCCTCAAGTAGGAGGAGAGCACGCGCGCGTACTCCCCGCCGAGGCCGTAGAGCGCCTCCACCATCTCCCGGCTCATCCGGCACTTCAGCGTCACGTCAAGCCCCACGAGCAGCTTGTCGCAGGGCGCCGCGAAGACCCTGCTCGCCGCCTCGGGGTCGCACCTGACGTTGTACTCGGCCGCGTTGATCGTGAAAGCGCCGCACATCGACACCAAGCGCACCCTCCCCGCTAGGTCGGGGCGCTTCAGGAAGAGGAGGGCGGCGTTGGTGAGGGGGCCTATCGTGACCATCACGTCGATCTCGCCCGCCTCGATCAGCTCCTCGAGCAGGTCGACCGCGCTCTTCCCCACGATCCCGGCGCTGCGCCCCTCCACGCCCCTCAACCCCCCGTAGTAGAGGGGGCTGCGAGCCGGCCCCTCGCCCACAAGGGGGTGCGGCGCGCCGAGCGCCACCGGCACGTCGTCCCTGCCGAGCGCGCCGAGCAGCCTCGCCGCCAGCTCCGCCCTAGCCCGCACGTCCCCGTAAACCGTCGTGACCGCCTTCAGCTCAAGCTCGGGGGAGAGGCACGCGAGCGCCAGGGCGAAGGCGTCGTCGATGTCGTCCCCGATGTCCGTGTCCACCGCCACCTTCACCGGCACGCGAACCGCTAACCAGCGCCTCTAAAATCGCTTACCGTAACACCTTCCGCGAATCTAGTAACACTTAAAAGCTGGCGGCGAGCGGGGAGGGCGTGAGGTTCAGGGCGGACGACGCGGCGGTCATAGCGGTGAGCGCGGCTTTCTGGTCGGTGCTCAACGCCACGCTCGCCCCCCTCTTCTGGCAGGCGACGAGGCTGCCCATCTTCTGCGACCTCCTCGCGGCGATCTCGCTGATCCTCGCCGCCTGGTGGGTGAGGAAGCTGGGCGCCGCGACCCTCGTGGGCCTGCTCGCCACTGTGCTCAACTTCATCCTGAGGCCAGGCGCCCTCCACTTCCTGGGCTTCACGGTCGCCAGCGCGGTCTTCGACGCCCTAACGAGGGCCATCGGCTACGAGCGCTGCTTCTCCGGCGGCGCCGGGCCAGCCCTCCTCGCGGCGGCGGGCACCGCTTCCACGTGGGTGGCAGGCTTGATCATCGGCGCGCTCTTCATGGGCGGGAGCGTGCCCCTAACCTGGTTCTCGGCGCTGCACGCGCTCGGGGGTCTGCTGGGCTCGCTGCTGGGGGTATCGGTGGTGAAGGCTCTGGAGAAGCGGCTCCCGCAGCGCGGAGGAAAAGAGGGTTGAAATGGGGGGATCGGAAAGCGCCTCACTGCCCGGCGGCTAGCTCCTCCTCCTCAGGACTCTGAGCAGCAGGAGAACCATCACGGCTGCCGCCGCCCCCCAGGCGATCAAGATTATCTGCTCGGGCCTCAAGCCCTTGGGCTTGGGCTGCGCGGCCTCGATCTCGCTGGGGAACAGGTAGTAGAGGGTCATCGCCACAGCCACCCTCGCCTGGTCCTCGATCGGGCTAGCAGCCCAACCGCCCCAGAGCAGGGCCCCCTTCCCGATGCTGAAAGCGACGCACGAGTAGGCTGTCGCGTTGCCGGATTGGAGCACGTAGAAGTACCAGCTGGCCGGCACGTTCGTCGTGATCGGCCTCGGCGCGTTGGCCGTGTCGGGCATGTCGTAGCCGAGGACGTCGAAGACGTGCTTGCCTAAGTCGGTCAGCTTGGGAGTCCCGCCAGCAGCCTCGGGCCAAGCGGTGGCGACGATCCCCAGCCACCCTCCCAAGGTGTCCAGGCCGGCCGGCCCCACTGTGAGGAAGGTCCAGTCCCAAGTGCCGTCGGGCCTCCTCGTGTAGTTGTAGGTGACGTAGTAGAAGCCGTAGCCGATCGGGTTGACGAAGACCCAGCCCTTGTACACTATGTTCATCGCCAGGTCCCTGTAGAAGCTCTGCCAGTCCGTCCCGTACTTCGGCGGGACCGGCACGAGCTCGCCGTGCGCGTTGATGATCACCGCGTTGGGCGGAGACTCGTTCACCAACCTCTCCCACTTCTCGATCGAGTCGATCACCTCCACGTTGAAGGTGAGGCCGAGGTCCTTCGCGGCGTTATCCAGGTACTCCCGGATCCTCGTGACGAGGAGATCGGGGGTCGTCCACCAGCCCTGGGACTCCGAAACCTTCAGGATGTAGATCGTAGGCTGGGCCGAGGATAGGCTAGCGCCGACCGCCAGCGCGACGAAGAGCGCGGCGAGTGCGATGCGGCCTGCCCGCCGCACGAGGGAAAGCCGTTCCGGAAGGAATTAAAGGTTTCGGCGGAGAACGGGGGGCTGCTGGGCTGCGGGGCGGACCCCCCTGCTCCCTCGATCAGGGTGGGTCTCAAGCCCCATGTAAGGGCCCAGCAGCCCGGGTTTGCGGCGGGTGGAGGTAGTTATCTTTAACGCGCTTCCGGAAAGTGGAACGTCGAGCCGCTACGTTAATATCGCGGGGTCGCGCACGCGGTCCAGGGATGTCCGCTCGAGCAGCGTCGCTGTGCCTGCTCTGCAGGGGGGCTAAGGGGCTGTGCGGGAAGCCCGTGTGCCCGGTGCTGGCGCTGTGGAGGGCCGTCGAGTCCGCGAAGCCGCCCAGCGGCCTCCTGCTGGAGGGCTCCTCGCCCCCCTCCGTCTTCGTGGGGAGGGTCGGCTACCCGAGGGTCCGGCTGGCGCCGGCCGCGCCGCCCGAAGTGGGCGACACGAGCGCGTACGACGCGCCCGAGCGTTGGCTCGAGCTCGGGCTCGGGAAGGTGCTCGAGATGCGGTTGAGCCTCGTGAGGGGGGTGACAGCGGTCGACGTGAGGAGGCCGAGGGGGCTCGAGGAGCTGCAGCTGCTCGCGGTATCGTCGCGGCCCGTGGACGTCGAGCTCAAGTTCGCGAAGCCCCCGAAGCCGGGCGCGAGGCTCGACCTCTTCGCGCCGCCGATGGGGCCCGCCGCGCCCGCCGAGCGGGTGAGGGTGCTCGGCGACCCGAAGCCCCCGCGCCCGCTGGAGAAGGCCTTCTACGACACCGACATGGGGGCGGAGGAGGCGGTCGTCTACCTCTACGAGAGCGGGGTCCCCGTGTCCGCGATCCAGCGCGCCTTCTCCGTGGGGGCTCTGGGCACGGGGAGGCTGAGGAGGCTCGTCCCAACGCGCTGGTCGATCACGGCGGTCGACGACATCATCTCCCGCCACCTGATCGAGCGGGTGAAGCGGCTGAAGCCCGCGGACCGCTACCTCTTCTTCGAGCGCAAGCACGAGCACAACACGTTCGTGGCCCTGATCGCGCCGGGCGCGTGGAGCTACGAGTGGATCGAGGCGTGGTTCCCACACACCACGTGGAACCCCGGGGCCACCGTGGAGGTGGAGGGCGATTGGGAGGGCTACTGGGGCAGGACCACCTACGCCTCGCTGGGCGGCTGCTACTACGCGGCCCGCCTCGCCACCGCCGAGTACATGCTCAGGGAGGGGTTCCAGGGCACCGCCGTCCTCATCCGGGAGATCTACGAGGGGTTCTTCCTGCCCATCGGGGTCTGGTTCGTCCGCGAGAGCGTGCGCGCGCTCTTCCGCTCGCGGCCCGAGCGGTACGACAGCCTCGGCGAGGTGCTGGAGCGCCTGGGCAGGTCGACGCGCCTGCCCCTCGGCGTCTGGCTGGAGAAGTCGGCGCTGCTCGGGAGGATGCTCAGGCAGGAGCGCCTGGAGGTGTGGCTGTGAGCGTCGAGTACAGGAGGGTGAGGGTATCGAGCGCCCTCTCCAGGTCGGGCCTCTACGACCTGGACTACGCGTACAACCCCTACGCCGGCTGCGCCCACGGCTGCCTCTACTGCTACGCCCGCTACTACACGCCGTACAGGGAGGTCGCCGAGAACTGGGGGAGGGTCGTCTACGTGAAGGAGAACGTGGTGGAGGTCCTGAGGCGGGAGGTGAGGAGGCTCAGGAGAGGGGTCGTGGGGGTCTCAACGACGACCGACCCCTACCAGCCGGTTGAGGAGATGGAGGAGCTCGCGCGCGGGGGGTTGGAGGTGCTGCTATCCTCGGGCTTCAGGGTGAGCGTGCAGACGAAGTCGCCCCTCGTGCTCAGGGACCTCGACCTCCTCGCCGAGCACAAAGACTTGGTCGACGTCGGCTTCACGGTGACGACGCTCGACGATGAGGTGGCGAGGCTGATGGAACCGGGGGCCCCGCCCCCCTCCGCTAGGGCCCACGCGCTGAGGAGGATCGCCGCTGAAGGGGTCAGAACCTGGGTCTTCCTGGGGCCCATCCTGCGCGGGGTGAACGACTCCGAGGAGAGCGTGAGGAGGGTGGCGCAGCTGGCGGCCGAGACGGGCTCGGAGCTTATCTACGACTTCCTCAGGCTCAAGCCCGGCTTGGAGAAGCACCTGGAGCCGCTGGAGAGGAGGTTCCCGGGCGCCTCGACCACGCCCCGCTGGTGGCGCGAGAGGGTCGCCGCCCTCGTGGAGAGGGTGTGCAGGGAGCTGGGCGTGCGGTGCGAACCCTCCTTCCCTCCCAGCAAAGCGCGCGCAGCGAGGATCACGGACTTCGCTTAGGCTGGCCGGCGGGCGCTGAGTTTATAGCGCTCGCCGAGCTCGTTGCTTGTGCTGACCGAGGAGGTCCTCGAGGTCGTAAGGAGGCTCAAGAGGAGGGCCCCGAGGAAGAAGACGATAGGCTACATGGTCGTGAGGAGGAGGTTGGTGCGGCGTGGCGTGCAGGGTGAGGGTTAGGCTGCGCAGGGGCTCCCGGTGTGTCGAGACGAGCGCGCTCGTTAACAGCGGCTTCGAGAGCGACGAGCCGGACGTGGTAGTCCCCGTGGAGGTGGCCCGCGCGCTGGGCCTCTGGCCGCCCCCCGACGACGTCGAGCTGGCCGAGCTCGGGACGGGCGGCGGGGACCTCGCGGCGCCGTACTACAGGAAGGCCGCGAAGCTCGAGCTCCTCGCGGAGGGGGTTTCAAAGAGCTTGGAGGTGTGCATCATCGTTGACCCTTACGTGGACGAGGTCGTCCTCAGCGACGCGGTGGCGGGGGAGCTGGGCATCAGCATACTCGACGTGAAAAGGGGGTTGTGGAGGCTGCGCGAGGACCCGGCCGGTGTAGAAAGGGAGAGCGCGGAGAAGGAAGTTTGGAAATAAATTAGATTAAAAGGAAATAATTTTAAATCGGTTTGACGTAGCCCCACTTCTCCAGCGCCCTCGCCAGCTCCCTGTGCTCCTTCGCGTACTCGTCGAGCGGCACCCCCTTCATCGCCGCTTCGATCGCCTGCCTCGCTGCCGCCGCCCCCGCCTTCGGCCCGTCCGGGTGGCCTACGACGCCCCCTCCAACCTGGATCACCAGGTCCGTGCCCATCACCCTAATGACCTCGGGCAGCGTGCCGGGGTGGAGGCCGCCCGAGGAGACGGGGAGGGCCGGCTTGATGTGGTAAAACCTCTGCTCGAGGTGGAAGGGGTCGTCCGGGTCCGGCTTGTACTCGCTCTGCCTCAGCACCCTGCAGTACCTGATCACGTCCGCGGTCCTCGCCTCCAGCTTCCCCACCTCCGGCGTGCCCACGTGCAGCTGGTCCACGCCGATCACGCGGTACAGCTTCGCGAGCACGAACATCGAGATGCCGTGGTACGGGTTGCGGGTGAAGGCGGCGTGCATCGCCCGGTGCGCGTGGATCGCCAGCCCGTACTCCTCCGCGAGGTCCCTCACGTAGGTGAGAGCCGACCAGCCGGCTACCACCACGTCGACCATCACGTAGGGGTTCCCGTAGTCGGCGACGAGCTTCAGCCTGCGCTCCATCTCCCTCACGTCCGCCGTTATGTTCGCGAACCACGCCTTCCTCTCGCCCGTCTCCCTCTCCGCCGCGTCGATCGCCCTCATGATCGCCCTAGCCCTCTCCTCGAACCGGCAGAACCTGGGGCTCACCAGGTTCTCGTCGTCCTTCACGTAGTCCAGCCCGCCCGTCAGCAGGTCGTAGGCGAGCTTCCCCACCTCCTCGGGCGAGTAGCCGACCTTCGGCTTGGGGACGGTGCCGACGATCGGCCTCCCCTCCACCTTCATCACGGCGCGGACGCCCTCGATGCCCCTGAAGGGGCCCTTGAAGCGCTCGAGGAAGCCCTTGGGCAGGTACAGGTCCTCGAGCCGCAGGCCCTTGACCCTCCGCATCCCGAAGATGTTGCCCGCTACGGAGGCGAGGAAGCCCGGCATGTTCCCCTCCTCGAATAGCTCCAGCGGGTAGGCGATCTTCAGCAGGTAGGAGCCGTCACCTAAGCTCCTCACCTCGTAGGCCTTCCCCATCAACCTGTCGACGCGGGCCTTGTCGTACCAGGTGTAGAGCGTCGTCCAAGTCCCCGTGCTGCTCTCGGCCGCCACGCCCCCCGCCGCGTCCTCGGCCGTGAAGCCCTCGGCCGGCGTCACCCTGAAAACCGCGACCACGTCGCTCTCGGGGTCGGGCACGTAGCCGGGCTTCAGGAACTCCGGGTAGGGCTCGAACTCGACCGGCATCGGCTAAATGCAGGTGCCTGGTAAAAAAGCTTGGCGGGGGCGCTAGATGGGCGGCGGGGCCGCCCCCGCCCTGCGCCACAGCTCGGCTCTGACCTTGTCGAGCGCCTCCAGCCTGTCGCCCTCGAGCTTGGGCGGCTCGTGCTCCCTCAGCAGCCGCTCCACCTCCTCGTGCGCCCACTCCAGCAGGTCGCGGCGGGCCGCCGGCTCGGCGTCCCAAACCCTCGGGAGGTGGACCTCCCTCCTCAGGTTCGCCAGCGTGTGCTTGTGCGCGAGGAAGTTCCCCCTCCTCGAGAGGACCACGTCGCGGATGACGTCGGCGTCGCCGGGGCTGATGGAGAAGCCCCTCGCCAGCCTCCTCGCGATCCCGCACACCTCGTTGTCGAGGACGAGCTTCTCCATCGACTGGGCGCTCTCGAACTCAAGCATCCCGGGCCCCGAGACCACGTCGAAGGAGGCGAGCGCGGCGAGCGCCGCCGTGAAGCCCGCCTCAGCTCCAGCCTGGAAGTCGGGGGCTTTCGCGTCGGAGATCGCCATGTACGTGTGGGCTGGCAGCTCGACGAGCCTAGCCATGTCCCTGTAGGCGAGGCTGACGAGCGCCGCCTCGGGCGCGGCGATCAGCGCGGTCCCGTGGCGCGGGTGGACGAGGGTGGGCGAGCCGCCGTAGATCACCTTCGCCCCCGGCGACGCGAGCTGCGCCAGCACGACCCCGCTGAGCACCTCGGCGTGGTGCTGGATCAGCGCTCCGTACACGGTCACGGGGGCGTTCGCGCCGAGCCCCGGCATCGAGATGATCTCGGCCGGCGCGCCCAGCCGGGCCAGGTCCACCAGGTTCCTGGAGGTGATCGCGCTCCACGAGAGCGGGGGCGAGGGGCACACGTCGAATATCGCGAACGGCCTCTCCCGGTAGTCCTCCCGCACGGCCGCCAGCATCTCGACCATGAGGGGGAGGTTCTCGACCGTGAAGGCCCCGGTGACGACGGGCTTCCTCGAGTACTTGAGGACGACGTAGAGGCGCTCGGCGTCGCTCACCTCCACCGGCACGTCCTTCGGGACGAGCGCGGTGCTCTGCGCCCCGATGTGCTCCAGCGCGTCCGCCAGGATCACGAAACGCTTCAAGTCCTCGAGCGTGGGAGGCCTCGGCTCTCCCGCTCCGTAATCGAGGATCTTCACCGCAGCGGAACCGGGGTTGAAGAGGAGGGCTCCATTCCCCAGGGTGGCCGCGTAGTTCCCATCGCGATCGTACAGATCGAACCTCCTCGGAGCCTTGGAGAGCGCCTCCTTCACGAGCTCCTCGGGGATGAGGACCCGCCCCTCCCTCAGCTCGCAGCCGCCATCGAGCATCAGCTTCTCGACGCTCTTATCCTCGAAGTACACCCCGACCTTCGAGAGGAGCTCGAGCGCGCGGGAGTGCACTTCCTCAGCCTCGCTCCTCAGCAAGAGGCCTATAGCAGGTCTCGGCACGCCCACCCCTCAACTAACCGAAGAAAAACCCTTCGGAACACCCTCCAACCTAAATGCTGCTTTAAAAATTGAGAAAAAATAAGAATGTTTTAATGAACTCTCCTACTGCTTCTTTTCGGCAGCCGCAGGCGGCGGGGCTTTCGGCGCCCTACCCTTTACCAGCACCACTACGAGCACAGCAAGTAGCACGACCACAGCTGCGACAATCACGTACATGTAAGCTTTCTCGGGCGTAATCAGCGGCGGCGGTGGAGGAGTTTTCTCGGCAAGCGTGGGATCGAGAATGTAGGCCACTACAGCGGCCGTGATTGCTGTCTTCCTCATCTCGTCGCCACCGCTCATCCCACCCCATACGAGCATCCCTTTACCGACCTTCCAAGCGGCCATCGAGTAGTAGGGCAACCCGTCCCATGTTTTAGCGGACTCCGGCACCTTGTAGAAGTACCAAAGGGGTGTAGCGTTTGTCGCTATAGCCCTTGCAGCTCCGACAACCTCGGGGACGTCGAGGCCCAAGACCGCGGCTACACGTTTGCCGAGATCGGAAATCTGCGCGTTCTGGTCGCACCACGGGTTGATCGGCGGCAACCCAAGAGACCTTCTGAACGCGCTCACGCTGGGGCCGTCGACGACGTTCGTGTAGCCGACCGTCTTCTCGTTCCCGATCAACCAGGTGGTGAGGCCGATGGGGAGGACGAGGATCCACCCCTTCTCCCTCACGTTGCGCGCGAGGTCCTGGTAGAACAGCGTGTAGTTGTCCCCGTACTTGGTGGGTATCGGCATCACCTCGCCGTGGCAGTTGACGATGATGAGGTTCTCGGGAGCTTGATCCACAAGCTTCTCCCAGTCGTCGATGCTCTTTATCACCTCAAAGCTGACTCCAGCCTTCTTCAAGTGCGTGGTGAGGAAGGAGGCGAACGCGTCCTTGCTAACCCAGCTGTCCCCCGCTTCCGCCACGTATAGCAGGTAGACCTTGTAGGGCTGCGCGTGAACTGCTGGAGCTAAGGTGAGTAGAGCCAAGGCGAGGAGGGCGAACGCGACGGAAACGTGCTGTTTCCTCACAGCCACCACCTCACGGTACGAAGAACGCCTGGAACTTCGGTAGTACGCCCATGAAGAGATCGTAGAAGCCGCCTATAATGTAGCCTGCACCCAAGCCCCAGCATAGGCCTGCAGCCACGTAGGCAGCGTACTCCTCGTACCTCCTGGCGCCGAAGATCCTGATGCCGATGTACTTGGCGATAAGGGCCACCAGCGCGGCAAGCCAGATGAACTCGGTCAACCACATCGTCATCGCCACAGCGGTCGGGTTGATGAGGAACCAGGCGAACCGCATCCTGAGGAAGTAGATGATGAACACGGTTGCGATGCCCAGCACAGCGAGGAGACCGTGGTACCAGAAAGGCATCTCCAGCAGCGAGCTAAAGTGCGTGAGACCGCGGACACCCTGGTTCAGAGCGACGTCGACCGGCCACGTGTATGTGCCCTCGTTGAGCTTCACGTAGCCGCCACCGTGGTAGAGCCACCAGACGTTGAAGATGAAAGCGACAGGCCAGCCGACGATCGCGATGGCGAACAGCGCGAGCATCACGTCCTTCAGGTTCACGTTCAGGTCCCTAGCCCACTTGTACGTGTGGGCTGTGAAGCCCATGTTCCACGGGTTCTGCCTGTAAGCCGCCCAGCTCCCGTGGACTAGCAGAGCCATGTTCTGTATGTAGAGCGCCTGGCTCCTCTGGCTGGGCACGGCAGCCCAAGCGCCGATCGAAGCTCCCACCGGCCAGATGAGTATGTGGTAGGTGTCGTGGATGACGGGCGGGTGCCACCAGATCTCCGCGTAGTACCTCACGATGCTGATCTGCCAGAGGATGAAGAGGATGAAGAAGTAGATCATCATGATCGGGTTCGCGCCAGCGGCGGTCCAGAGCGCGAGCCAGACGACGAAGAGGCCGGCGAACAGGTAGAGCAGCTGCTTGACGGGAAGCTCCGCGCCGGACATCTCGCCCTTCAAAACGCGCGAGATCGTGCCGCGGGCCTCCCACAGGGTGAGGAGACCGAGGCCGAGCGACATCCCGTATATCGCGAAGGCGGCCATCGGGAAGGGTGCCCTGTATCCGTAGTACCAGTTCGCCCATCCCTCAACGCCAGGCTCGTACGGTAGGACGCCCATCCTCACTCCCAGCGTGGGGTAGATGACGTAGAAGATGAGCCAGATGATGACGGGCGTGATCAAAACATCGTACGGCAACAACGTCATCAGAATCGCCTGGTGGATGATGAAGACTGCGTAGAAGTGGGCTCCCGGCAGCACTGCTGCCGTGTTGAACCAAGTTTGGAGGTTGAGAGGTATCTCGCCCCAGAGGAACGCTCCCAGCACCGGAACTACCGGCAGAACCTCCATCAGCAGCGGGATCATCGACAGGAATAGCGCGCCGATCACGAAGGAGATCCAGAAGAGCTTGATCCTCGTGTCGGTTAGGTCGAAGAGTTTCGATCTAGCCTTGCCGCCCACTTCGACCCACGAGCCGGCGTTGGAGAGCAGCACGGTAGCCGGGACGCTCATCGGGTAGACGAGCCTTTCGACCTCCACCGTTTGCGGCCCGATAACCGTGTAGACGAGCACGACGATAATCAGCGTCGTGACGATGAGCCAGAGGGACCAGAACGCTATGGGCGCCATCCAGGGAGCCCAGTTGATCACCTCGCCGGGCATCAAACCCCTCCAGATCTTGTCGAGCTCCACCGGGTCCTTCGGTGCGACGAGCGAAGGTGTCAAATCCCAGCACCAGCTCCTTATGCTGGGGTCGCGTAGCCCCCTGACTATGAAGGACCAGACGGGGTAGAGCATCTCGGCCCACATCTCGCCTCCCGCTCCCGTGATCATGAAGGCCTTCCCAGCCGCGTACCAGAAGGGCAGCAGGAGGATGAGCATCTGGCCCGGGTTCAGCCTGAGCTTGGGGCTGAGCCTCCCCAGCAGCTGGAAGATGAGGACGATGTAGAAGGCGCCGATGAACCAGCCCGTGTACGTCCACATCTTCGTGGTCAGCGACCTGAACCAAATGGCGAAGATCTCGCTCAGTACGGTCAGGAGGATGACGGCGACGAGGAGAGGGGGCGTCAGGACGCGGACGCGCTCAACCTTAACCTCAGCGGGCTTCTCCTGCCCCATCGAGGGGTTTTTCGACTTCAGCCTATATAAACTTTGCTCAACCGGGAGATTAAATGGGGGGCGCGGCAGCTTAAAAATCTAAAAACGTGCGAGTTTTCAGATCCTTCCCTTAACGTATTTTTCCTTCTCCTTGCTAGGGAGCGAGGCCCAGAGCAGCAGCTGCTTCCTGAGGTCGTCGAAGAAGATGGGGGCTGTGCTCTGCCACACGGCTCTGGAGCCGCCGAGGAAGCGGGCGGTGACCGCGACTGAGAACCTGGCTCCCGGCTGCTCGATCACCTTCACGAGCACTTCGTGCTCGGTCCCGCTCTCGATGGGGGCGAGCAGGGCCCTCAGCGGGAGCTCCAGCCTCCCCGCGTCCACCTCGCCGACGGAGCTTATCCGGAAGCCCGCCTTGTAGTAGCCGGCCCCCAGGTAGTACTCCTTCAGGTAGCGCAGCAGGCCCAAGGCCTCCGCTCTCGAAGCCAGCCGGAGCGGGAAGACGAGCTCCCAGACGTCGCCCCTCGGCTTCGTGGGCGGCTTCCAGACCCTCTCCAGCGAGGGCGTGATCAGCCGCGCGGCTTTCGCCGCCGGGTACGCTGCCGCCGCCGCGCAGACCACGACGATCGCCGCCATCGCGAGCGCGACGGACAGCGAAGCGTAGTTGAAGACGAAGGTCGCGGGCAGGAGGCTGGCCGCGGCGAACGCGCGCGACGCCGCCCACCCGACCATGTAGCCGACGAACGTGCCGATGAACCCGTAGACGAGGAACTCGACGGTGAACATCAGCGCGGCGCCGCGCGGCGAGAGGCCGACCGACGAGAACACGTAGAGCTCCCTCGTCCTCTCGTAAACCGAAGCCAGCAGCGCGGCGACCACGTTGACGGCTCCCAGCACCAGGAGCGGCGCGACCGACTCCCAGCCGAGGAAGGCGTAGCCGAACAGCCTGCTGGCTGTGTACGAGGTCCCGTTCGCGTGCGCGGTTACCCGCGCGTCGAGCGCGTACGCTACTCTGCCCGCCAGCTCGAGCAGATCGGCGCGCGTGGCGTTGGGGCTTGCCACGCCGATACTGTTGACGAAGGCGCCCAGCTTCGAGGCGAAAGGCGCTGTCACGATAAGAACGCGGTCCCACGCCAGAGATGTGAGGGCCATCTGGCCGCTTCCCACCGTGAAGCCGTAGAGCGTCGCCGAGTACGTGGGGTCGATGGGCACATAGTAGTAGCCGTCCGCGTCGCGCGGCAAGCCCAGCAAGGCCTCGTCGCTGAGCACGCCGACCACGACCAGCTTGAAGCCAGCGAACTCCACCTCGTCGCCGACGTCCACGCCGAGCGCTTTGGCCTGCGACGCCGAGAGCAGGCACGCGTAAACCTGCCCCTCGCGGAGCAGGTCGCCGCGCGCCAGAGCCCTCCCCAGGATCAGCCTCGCCTCAGCTGGCGTCAAGCCCAGCACGGCCTGCACGGCGAGCGACCCGTTCCTCCCGACCACGAGGCCGTAGGGGCCGATCTTGTTGACCGAGACCGGGTAGTACCAGAGGCGGGGCATGACGGCTGCTCCGGGAGCCAGCCCCTTCACGGCTTCGACCGCCGTCGCGCTGAGCACCTCCGCGAGCACGCCGTAACCCCTCCTGACGAGCAGACCCTCGTAAGGGGCGCTCGCCCCCTGCGCCGAGAAGGTCACGTAGACGGTGGGCGAGGTCGAGGTCAGCGCGACGACCGCCGTGGACACCGCCGCGATCGTGAGCAGCGTCAGGAAGCTCCTGAGCGGCCTCCTCCGCATGTTCTCCAAGCCCGTGGAGATCGCCATCAGCACCGCGGCCGCCTCCTCCCTCCTGAACTCGTGCGCGCCCATCCTCGCCTCCGCGTAGGACCTCAGCGCCGCGGACGTCTCGCTCGCGAACACGTAGATCAGCAGGAGCGTGATGAGGAGCACGGCTACGGCCATCACGGCCATGGCGGAATTCGCGATCACGGTGAGCGCCGGGTGGACGAGCGAGAAGAGCCACACGGCGGCGGCTCCGATCGCTAGGGTCGACGCGATCCTCCTGACCCCTTCGGCGTGCACGAGGAGCCTTTCGAGGAAGAAGGCGGAGGGGAGGACGAGCAGGAGCATCAGCACCGCCGTCCTCCCCGTCTCGTCGTAGAGGGGCATCACCTCGTCCGCGTAGAAGCGCGCGGTTAGGCTCAGCGCGACCAGCGAGCTCCTGTACGCCTCCGAGTACTTCCGCTGCTCGTAAGCCCGCTGGGACTTGGCGAGGTACTCCTCCGCCATCCGCTCGTAGAGCTCGGCGCTGAGCCTCCTCACCATCCGCTCCCTCAGCTCCTGGTACCTGCGCTCGGCCGTGGCGAGGAGGTCGCGCGCGTACCTCAACGCAGCCCTATCGATAATCGTGAAGCCGGGCTCCACCACCACGCCGACCCCTTCCGGCTCGTCGGGCGTGCAGTTCGAGAACAGGATCACGGGGCGAGCCTCCACGAACGGGTTCTCCGGCCTCGCGGCTACCACCACCCTTGAGCCCGCGGGCGCCGCGACGAGGGCGACCTCGTCCTGCGGCATCGTGTAGACCCCCCAGAACATCGGCTCCGCCCGCGACCCCACTTCGTACACCCTCACGTCCCTACCGAGGCTGTACCACTGCCTGAGCGCGCCCATCCTCGGGTCGTCCATCGCTCCAGGCCTAAACGTCCTCGGCGACACGATGTCGAAGAGGACGAGCACGCCGCCCTTGAAGACGGGGACGAAGACGGGCATGGGGTCCTGCAAGGCTCCAACGACCAACGAAGCCGGCTGCGCGCCGTAAACCCCGTAATCCGCAACGTACGCGCCGTCCCTATCGATTCTTACGGCGTCCACCCTCCAGTAGCACACGCCCTGGGGCGCGAGGCCCACGAGCTCCGCTACGCCGTCGTAATCCGTCCTCGCGAGCATGTATGCGAACGGGTAGTCATGGGGGTAGCTCCAAACCCTGACCACCGCCCCGGGGACCGGCGCGTACCAGCCCGCGCTCAGGTTGAAGGAGGCGACGCTAACCCTGAACGTGACGAGCCCCCAGAAGATGGTGCCGGCAGCCCCTCCGCCTCCGAGACCAGTGAAGTGCGTAGGCCTGACGCTCGCAGGGCTCAACCTCACCTCCTCCGCCGTACAGGCGTAGAGCACGATCGCCGCCGCTTGGTAAAGCTGGGGCGCAACGTACTCCCACCTCACGACGCGCGAACCCGGTACGCCCTCCCAGTTCCTGTAGCTGAACTGAGTCCTGATCGTGAAGCCAGCCATGTTCGCCACCACGAACGGCTCCGTATCCAGCACGTACGGGGTCGCCATCGTGCCCGTCCAGCTCCAGTCGGGCCCCTCGACCAGGTCGACCTCCCTCACGAGCCCGAGCGCGTCGATCGCGCTCCTCAGGTTGCCGGGGATCAGGCCGCGCCTCTCGAGGTAGCCGCGCAGGAAGCCCGAGAGCTGCGTGCTCACCGCTTCCTGGATCCAGCTGAACTTCGCCGTGAAGAGCGCCCTACCGGCGCGGTAGAAGTGGCCCATGTAGACGAGGGACACGCCAGGGAAGTCGTCCGAGAGGTCCACACCGACCACGTACCAGACGACGATCCTGCCCGAGGTCAGCTCCGGGTCCCTCGTGAAGTTCTCCGCGAGGAAACGCGCACCCGCCAAGCCCTGCCAGTGGCCCGAGAGGAAGGCTAGCCACAGCGACCTCTCCAGCCGCGCCCGCTTCGCGAGCCGCGCGAGCTCGAGCAGGAGCCCGACGTTGACGGCGTCGTGCGCGCTGCTCGCCAGCGCCGGCGCGACGGACCAGGAGTCGACGCTCGCCACAGCCAGTATAGCCTCGTTCTCGCGGCGGCCCGGCACCTTCGCGAGCACGTTGTAGGCTGTGACCTCCCTCAGCTCCAAGCGGGAGTCGATGACCGCCTCGTACCCCTTAGCGGCGAGCTGGACGAGCCTCTCGGCGTCCTCGCCCGCGACGTAGAGCCTCACGTACGGGTAGAACGCGTACCACTCGAACTTGGAGTACGCTTCGTAGCGGTCCCCGCCGCTCCGGTCCACGAACACCACGGCCTTCGCGCCCAGCTTCACCGCGTTCCTCCAGTTGCCTCCGCTGTCGAAGTCCATGACCACGATGCTGCCCTCCACCTCCTTCCCGTCGAAGTCCTCCAGCTCGCCCTTGCCGACGTAGACGAGCTTACCCCTCAACCCCTCGACGCTCCACACCCCCACGTGCCCGTTGGGCCACAGCGCGTACGCCCTGATCGTGACGTTCAGCGCCGGGACCCGGATCGCGCTGCCGGCGTCCCAGGGGACGAGCACCGTGAAGCTCTGGATCGCGGGCTCCAACCCTTCGCTCCTCAGCACCTGGACGATGTAGTCGATTGCGCGGTAGTAGCCGGGGTATCCGGTCAGCCTCGAGCCGAAGCCGGCGATCGCCTGAGCGTGCCGCTGCACAGCCGCGACGTCGAGTGTGTCGAGCAGCGCTTCGAGAGAGCTGGAGGCCTGCGGCTGGGCCGAGACCGCGCACGCCGCGAGCAGCTGGAGGAGCAGCACCGCAATCGCAGCGCGCCTCATCCCCCTCACCAGGGCCAGAGCCACACGGCTTTGAGGAGCATGAGGCTTATAACCGCTACCGTCGCCGCGAGGCCCTCGCCGAGCAGGACCCCAGCCACCACGACGTTCTTCGCCTGGTCCCACCGCTCGCCGAAGCGGCGGCGCAGCACGAGCGAGCTGAGCGCCGAGCCGGCGAACATGGGGATCGCGGTGATGGGGGGCGAGAAGAGGCCGATCATCAGGCCGGAGGCGGATACGCCGACCTTCAGCAGCCTGCCCAACGCCTCGATGGCCGCGGCGAGGGCCACTGCGGCGGCCGCCGAGCCGGCCAGCATCTGGGGCGAGATCCTCAACCCCCTCGTGACGAGCAGCGCGTCGATCATCGCGGTGGCGGGCATCGACACGACGGTGCTCGGGTAGGCGCTGCTCGGTATCGGCGCTATGCGCCAGAACATGTCGAGGGAGAGGAAGTTCACCAGCGTCCCGACGAGGAAGGCGATGATCCAAACCTTTACCACGTCCGAGGGCTTCGTGCCCGTGAGCAGCGCCGCCTTTATCGTCTGGGCGCCTCCCCCCGTCATCGAGCCGGCGATCACCGGCGGGTAGACGAAGACGGAGTACGCCTCCTGCGGCGTCAGGTTAGGGGCCGGCGTGAGGTAGACGATCGTGTGCCACAGGAAGCCGGGGGCCGAGAAGCCCGCGCCGCTCTCGCCGACGATCGAGGCCGAAGCGAAGCCCATCAGCGTCCCCACGACCAGGGACATCACCAGCGGCACGGCGAGGGGGAAGTGGGGCATGAGGTAGTGGAAAACCGCCACCGACGCCAGGGTGGAGGCGAGGTAGCAGGCGAGCGCCAGCCTGAGCGGGGGGAGGGAGCTGCCCCCGCCCCCACCCTTCAGCGACAGGTAGAGCGCCCTGCCGGTCGCCGCGACCGCTTTCCTGTACTTGAGCAGGACGAGGGCCGCGAAGCCCAGCGCCGCCCCGATCTGCACGGGCAGCCAGACCCTCACCTGCGAGCGCTGGAGCACCCTCGTCAGGTCCATCCCCTGGTAGTACTCGGCGGCCCACTCGGGGAACAGGGAGCGGAGGGCGGGGTTCGTCAGCGCGAGGTAGTTCCCGAAGACCCAGACGGCCAGCGAGGTGGCGAGGGCTACGGCGGAGATGCCGAGGGGGACCACCATTCCGCCGACCCAGGGCATGAGGCTCGTGGCCACGCCGATGACCGCGCCGGGGAGCGCCGCGGATGTGAGGCGGGTGAAGTCGATGAAGGGCAGCGGTATCAGGGGGAAGCCGAGGGAGGGGCCGAGGTAGAGGATGAAGCCGTAGACGAGCCCGAGGTAGAAGCCCGGCATGAGGTACCTCACGACCTCCCTGAACCTCTCGCCGCTCGACAGCATCTCCACCACGGCCGCGTCGACACGCGCGAAGGGGAAGGGGAGTTTCTGGACCTCGACGAACGCGTGGGACGCCACGATCACCAGCGAGAGCTCGGCCAGCATGCCCAGAACCATCGAAACCGTCCAAGCGGCGATCGGCGCGGCCAGGTCGGGGTGGAAGAACGTCCTGGCGAGGTAGGCGCTGGAGCCCCGGGGCGGCGCCAGCCACGCGGGGACCGCTTCGGGGAGCGGCACTCCCATCACCGTGTAGGACCTCGCGATGGGGCTCTCGACGAAGTACATCCTGTAGATTATGAGGAAGTACGCGCTCGAGGCGAGGCCCGCGACCGCGGCCACGCCGACGTACATGACGAAGACCTCCTGCCTCTTCAACTCGAGGCCCATCATCCTCATGATGTAGGTGAAGATCACGAGCATCGCGTAGGTCCCCACGGCGCCCAGCGTGACCCCCGCGACCAGGTACAGGTACGTGCTAGCGGGGATGAAGACGAGCGCGGCCAGGATCACGAGCAGGAGCGCCCTCCACGTGAGCCCGCTCTCCAGCCTCTCAGACCCCATCGGGGGGAGCCGGCGGGAGCCGCTTAAATAAGCTGATGCTGCAAGCGATCCGCTGGAAGCCGCCAAGCGATAAAAGCCCCCGCGGCCCCTTGGGGCGTGCGCGAGGTCGTGCTGCTGCACCCGCCTTCCACGTACTCGGGCGGCGCGAACCCCTTCAGCCTGATGCCCGTCGGGATCTTCTCGCTCGCGGCGAGGCTACTCGAGGAGGGGTTCGACGTTGAGATAGTAAATGTGCCCTTGGAAGCGCAGCTCGCGGGCGCGCGCTACGCCGACGTCGTGAAGAGGCTGGAGGCGGAGGTCTACGCCATCTCGCTGAACTGGTTCGTGCACGCGGACGGCGCCCTCGAGACGGCCAAGCTGATCAAGATGATCAACCCGTCGGCGAAGATCGTGGTCGGGGGCTTGACGGCGGCAGTGTTCGCGGAGGAGGTGGCGGGGAGCGGCTACGTGGACGCGGTGGTGCTGGGGGAGGGCGAGGAGGCTCTGGTGAAGTACGTTAAGTACGCGGTGAGGGGCTCGCAACCCCCCGACTGGCGCGGCCTCTACGCGAAGGTGGGGCGGAGGTGGGTGCGCGGGGGGCTGGCCGAGCCGCCGCCGCTCGAGCGCGTCAGGTACGCGGAGGGCTTCCGCGCGATGCGGCACGCGCGCGAGTACCTCAAGACGGGGATCCTCGGCTTCGTGCCGGCCCAGCAGCCCCACTTCTGGTTCGCGGTGGCGCGGGGCTGCCTCTTCGACTGCATCTACTGCGGGGGCTCGCGGGAGGGCTACAGGTTCGCGATGGGGAGGGCTTCGGTGGCGGTCAGGGATCCAGCTGCGGTGGCGGAGGAGATGGCGCAGCTGAGCGAAGCCGGCTTGAGGATCGCGAGGCTGACGCACGACCCACAGATGCTGGGGGACCGCTGGTGGAGGAGACTGTTCGAGGAGGTGAGGGGGAGGGGGTTGGACCTCAAGCTCTACTGGGAGAGCCACAGGCTCCCGGCTCCCCACCTCGTCCGCGAAGCCTCCAGGACGTTCGCCGCGCTCGACGTGGCGGTGTCGCCCGAGACGGCGAGCGAGGAGGTGCGCTTCAGAGCCAAGAGGTACTTCACGAACGACGCGCTCGTCAAGGCGCTCGACGCGCTGAAGGGCGCGGGCGCGCTCGTCGAGCTCTTCTTCCTCCTCGGGCTCCCGGGGGAGACGGTGGAGACCGCGCGCCTCATACCCCGATTCGCCTCGAAGCTCGTGGAGGAGAGGGGCTACGCAGCCGTCTACCCGCTCATCCCCTACACGATCGACCCCAACTGCCCGATGGCGCTCCACCCGGAGCGGTACGGCGTGCGCCTCATCTTCAGGAGCCTGAAGGACTACGCGAGGGCCGCAAGGGGGCGCAAGACGGAGGACTTCATCGGGCACGAGACGAGGGAGCTGAGCAGGAGGCAGATCGCCGCCCTCATCGAGGAGCTGAACGGGGAGCTCTCGAAGATACCCCAGAGCGAGGCTGCGACGTTGAAGCTCGAGTTCGAGGAGAAGCCGTAGGCTTTCAAGCGTCTTTTCGCGTAATCCGTGACCCGGTGAAGGCTTACGTGAGGTTCGAGGGGACCCGCGGCAGCCGGGAGGGGGCGGCGCTCGTGGATACGGGCTACTCCCTAACGCTGCTGGACGCGGCTGTCGCCGAAGTCGGCGCTAAGCTCACGAGTAGGGACCATCGAGCTGGCTGCCGCCAACGGGGTACGATGTTGCCGGGGAGCTCGGGATTATCGAAAGGCTCGCTGTGGAGTGTAAGAGCTTCCGATGGCCACGTTGCGGTCGTCGAGCGCCCGCCGAAGTTGAAGGAAAAGCTCCGAGCGCTGGGGCTGGCCGAGTGGCGCGTGCCAGGCTTCTCCAGGATCCCGGGGCTCGCACCGAGCGCCGCGAAACAGGGAGGTGGAAAGGGTCGGGCACTTACCGCTACGACCGGCGCAGCCCGCGGCAGCGAGCTGCGGGTTAAACTTATAAGCTGTAGACTACAAGCTGTAGCGTGAAGACGATACAGGTTAGGGAGGAAACCTATAGGCTGCTCTCCAAGCTGAAGGAGGCGAGGAAGGCTAGAAGCTTCGACGAAGTGATATTCAACCTTTTAATCAAGGAGTTGGGCATAGAAGCGGACATGTTCGGTGCCGATAAAGGGAGGGTGAAGCCGTTCTCGCCCGAGGACAGGATGGAGGATCGGGAATGGTAGTGTACGACACGTACGCTTGGGTGGAGTACTTCCTCGGCACCGATAAAGGATTGAAGGTGAGAGCGCTGCTGCGGGAGGAGGGGGGCTACACGCCCTCGATCGTTTTGGCGGAAATCTCGAGGAAGTACTTGAGGGAGGGGGTTAGCCCCGAAATCGTTGGGAAAAGGCTTCTCTTCATAGAAGCAATGACCGAGATTGTCGATATAACGGTCGAGATCGCTTTGAAAGCTGGGGAAACCTATCTGGAGCTTTTACAGCACTCGAAAAGGGTAAAGGGGAGAACGCCGAGTTTGGCAGACGCCATAGTTTACTCAACAGCCCTGCTCTTGGGCGAAGATCTAGTGACCGGGGACAGGCTTTTCAGGAACCTGCCTCACGTTCTCTACATAGGGGACTAGCGCGCTGGCCACCGGTTTGCGCGCAAGCTTGAAAAGCCGCGCGGGTAGCGCTGGCCGATGCCTCGCGTGGAGTGCCTCGCGGTGGACCTCGACGGGACGCTGACGGACAGCGAGGGGGTCATCCACCACGAGGTGGTCGAAGCCCTCGAGCGGCTGAGGAGGAGGGGCGTGAAGGTGGTCATCGTCACGGGCGCCTCCTACCCCGCCGCGATCACGCTCGCCTACTACCTGCCCGTCACCCGCTTCGCGGTCGCGGAGAACGGCGGGGTCGTGGGCTTCCGAGACAAGTACAAGCTGCTGGGCAGCAGGGAGGACAAGGAGAGGATACTGGCGGCGGTCAGGGAGCGCTTGAAGGAGGTTCTCGTGGAGAGCTGGCAGAACGAGTTCCGGATGGTCGACGCGGCGTTCAAGCCCGCGCCCGGCCTCAGCCCCGAGGAGGCTGTCAGGCTCGCGGCGGCGGAGCTGGAGCCGCTGGGCTTCGAGGTCGTCTACAGCGGGTGGGCGATCCACGTGCACAGGTTCGGCGTCAACAAGGGCGCCGGCCTCCTCGAAGCTTGCAAGGCGCTGGGCGTCGACCCGAGCAGGGTCGCGGCGGTCGGCGACAGCGCGGTGGACGAGCCGATGTTCGAGGTCTCCGGCTTCAGCGTGGCCCTGGCCAACTCCCCGGACAGCCTGAAGAGGAAGGCGCAGCACGTGGCGAGGGGGAGCCACTACCTCGGCTTCCTCGAAGCCGTGGAGCTCCTGGAGAGCCGCGGCCTGCTCTAGCGCGCCAGGCTTAAAAGGAGCGCGGGGGAAAGGCGCGCCAATGGACCCCGCCTTCGCCGCGAAGGTCGTGGTCGTCAGCGCCTCCGGCGCGCTCGCGCCGGGCCCCCTCACCGCTTCGACCGCCGCCTTGGGGGCTAGGGGCGGGTGGAGGGCCGGCTTCTCGGTCGCGGTGGGGCACACGCTGGTGGAGCTGCCCCTGGTCGTGGCGATAGCGTACGGGGTCGGCAGCGCGCTCTCCTCGCCCCTAGCCAGAGCCCTGCTCGGCGCGGTGGGCGGAGCCTTCATGGTGCTCTTCGCGCTTCTAACGCTGAAGGCCGCGGCGGGGGGCGGCCTCGAGGCGGGCGGCTCCGGGAGGTTCGGCTCGGCGCTGGCGACGGGCGCGGCGCTCTCGCTGTTCAACCCGTTCTTCATCATGTGGTGGTTGGGCGTGGGCTCGCCCCTGATCGCGGAGGCGGTGGAGCGGGGCGCGCGGGGCCTCCTGGAGTTCTACGCCGCTCACGTGTGGATCGACTACGCTTGGCTCTCCCTGGTCGCGGGGCTCGGCTCGGTTACCCGCCTGAACGGCAGGGCTTACAGGGCGCTGCTCGCCGCGCTAGCGCTCCTCATGCTCTACTTCGGCGCCTCGACGGCCTTGACCGCCGCGTCGTGGCTGGCGGGTTGAGCGGGAAATTTTTAATAGGGCCGCCCCGCGGCGGGTGCGCCGGTGACCCCCTTGATCGTGGAGGTTGACGGGAGGCGGCTCGAGCTCGGGTGGAAGGAGGCCGCCGCCCTCATCGTGATGCGCTTCGTCGGCTGGAGCGCGGTCACGCTCTCCGACCTCGAGCTGGCGACGGGCAACTACGTGAGCGCGATCAGCGCGGTCGCGAAGCTCAAGGCCCTCGGGCTCGTCAACGAGTACAGCGTGAGGGGCTTCAAG
The DNA here is from genome assembly GCA_028275925.1 of Thermofilales archaeon. Classification (GTDB taxonomy): domain Archaea; phylum Thermoproteota; class Thermoprotei; order Thermofilales; family Thermofilaceae; genus JANXEW01. The sequence goes on along the minus strand of JAPWTS010000007.1, from coordinate 4,437 downwards.
CTGTACACGCTGACGGAGCTCGGGGAAAAGGCGGCGGACGAGCTGAGGAGGAGAGCGGAGGGCCTGGGCCTCTGGAGGAGGGTGGAGGAGGCGCTGGGTGGGGCCTGATGGGCGAGGGGTTGAGCGAGGAGCGCGAGCTGGCGAAAGCCGTGGAGAGGGCGGCTGAGGCGATCGCGCTGATGAGGAGGAGGGCCGAGCGGCACCACGTCGAGGGTGTGGTGCCCAAGCGGCAGACGCCCCTCTTCAAGCTCGAGGTGGGCGGCGCCCAGCTCGAGGTCACCGACAAGCAGGCCGCCGCGCTGCTCGTGGTGAAGGGCGGGGGCGGGGTCGAGGCGCTGAACGCGATCGCTAGGGCGACGGGGCTCAACTCGAAGCTCGCGCTCGGCCTCGCGAGGCAGCTCGAGCAGATGGGGCTCGTCAAGCTCGTCGCGGCGCCCCAGCGGAAGGTGGTGGTCCTAACCCCCCTCGGGCGCGAGGTGGCGGAGAAAGTCGAGCGGGAGCTGGAGAAAAGGGGGTTGGGGGCGGCCGCGCGCTAGGCCTCACTGCGGCGCTACGACCCTCCTGACCGGCTTGGCGTTCCAGGCGCCGGCGACCAGCGTCAGGGGCCCGCTCGCGCCCTTCACCCTCAGCTTCACCAGCTTCCGCTCGCCCGGGAGCAGGTCGAAGAAGTTGTCGTCCGCTACCGCCACGAAGTCCTCGAGGACGTCCACGAACGCGTACCTCGCGTAGCCGCTGCTCGAGACCTCCACCTCGACCACCGCGTCCCGCCCCTCCACCCTCGCCGCCCTCACCTCGATGCTCAGGTCGACGGGGGCGAAGCTCACCTCCCTCGGCTTCGCGAGGAGCAGCGAGTTCCAAGCGCTCCCGCCCGGGTGCTCGAAGGTGAAGTGGAGGAGCTCGCGGCGCGGGTCGCGGACCCACTCGCTCAAGCGCAGCTTCGCCGCGACAGCGGACGAGTTCGGCGGAGCGCTCGCTTCCACCCGCTCCTCCCTCACCACCCTGCCCGAGCCGGCGTCGACGAGCCTCACCGTCAGCACCCCCCTAACCTCGCTCATCGTGTCGTTAACCAGGTGGACCTCGACCTCCTCCCCACTCCTGACCGGCGAGACGATGACGGGCGCGAACGCCCTCTTGGCGAAGTAGAAGCCCGCCTTCGGCCTACCGTAGTAGTCCACCGTCTCCCAGCAGGCGTTGGGCCACGGCGCGTTGAGGCTCCAGTAGAGCGCGCCGCCGCACGCGAACTTCCTCCTCCTGCAGTGCTCGATCGCGGTCTTGAGCGCCTCCCCCTGCACGATCTGGGTGAGGAAGACGTAGTCGTGCAGCCAGCGCGGGTCGCCGAAGTCCTTCAGGTAGGGTAGCATCTTGTCGGGGACGTGGTAGTGGTAGATCCACAGCCCGTTCAGGGGCCACAGCTTGTCGGGCGGCAGGAAGCGGCGGAGCGTGTTCACGTGCGGGGCCGCCTGCATGCCGAACTCGCTCATGAACCGGGCCTCGTCGCGCGTGTACCACTCGATGGGCACCATCCCGTGCCAAACGTCCCAGTTGTGGCGGTCGCCCTCCCTCGGGTCGTTCGGGTTCTCCCCTCCCCACGGGCTCGAAGGCCAGTAGGGCCTCGAGGGGTCGAGCCGCTTCACGACCTCTGGCGCAACTTCGAAGTCCTTCCGGTGCCTGTAGAGGCCGAAACCGCTGTAGAACTCGAGCATCTCGTCCTCGTTGTTCCCGCACCAGAGGAGGATGGACGGGTGGTTCCTCAACCTCCTCACCGTCGCCTCCAGCTCCCTCCGCACGAGCGAGAGGAAGCGCTCGTCCTCGGGGTAGTGGCCGCACGCGAACTGGAAGTCGTGCCAGAGCGCGATGCCCAGCTCGTCGCACAGGTCGTAGAAGTCGTCGTGCTCCACCAGGCCGCCGCCCCACACCCTCAGCGCGTTGTGGTTGCCCTCCGCCGCGAGCTCCAGCAGCTCCCTGTACCTCTCCCTCGTGAGCCTCGAGATGAGCAGGTCGGCGGGGATCCAGTTCGCCCCCTTGAGGAACACGGGCACCCCGTTCACCTTGAAGAAGAACACCTTCCGGTTCGGCGTGAGATCCGCCTCGGTGACCAGCTCGACGGTCCTGATCCCGAACCTGAACCTCCGCTCGTCCTCCAGCGAGCCTCCCACCCGCAGCTCGACCCTAGCCTCGTAGAGGTTCTGGGGCCCGTAGCCGCGCGGCCACCACAGCTTCGGCCTCTCGACCTTCACGCGGAACCGGTGCTCGCTCGAGCCCCTGGGCAGCTTCACCGGCCACCGCTGCGAGATCAGCGAGTCGCCGCACCTCGCCTCGAAGGCGATCTCGCCCTCGTACTCGCCCAGCGACTCGACCTCAACCCACAGCTCCAGCTCCGCCCACCCGTCCCCGAGGGCCCGCGTCCACGCGAACGCGTCCCTCAAAACCGCCTTGTCGTAGGCTTCGAGGCGCACGCTCCTCCAGATGCCGACCGTCAGGAGCTTCACCGCCCAATCCCAGCCGTACTGGTACTGGGCCTTCCTCGCGTACAGGCGCGCGTAGCTCCCGTTCCAGTTCAAGGTTCGCTCGCTGAAGCCGCCAGCCCTCCTCAGCGTCTCGTACCACGGCGCGCCGAGCCGCACGGCGACGACGTTCCAAGCCCCGTACTCCAGCTTGTCCGTCACGTCCACGCGGAGGGGGAGGAACATGTCCTCCGACTCCGCCACCCGAACCCCGTTCACCCACACCGTCGCGAACGTGTCCAACCCCTCGAAGACCAGCTCCACCCTCTTCCCCCTCAGGTCCTCCGGCACGTAGAAGCGGCGCCGGTACCACCAGTCCACCCGCTCAACCCACTCCCGCTTATCGCAGTTGTCGGCGAAGAAGGGGTCCTCGATCAAACCGCGCTTCAGCAGCTCCTCGTGAACCTCCCCCGGCACCCGCGCGTCCATCCACCAGCTGTCGTCGTAATCCTTAGCGAACTGGCCCTCCGACCTCCCGAACTCGAACCACTGCAGCTTCCAGACACCGTCGAGGCTGAAAACCCGCTTCAACCTCCCACCAAGCCCCCCGCGAGGGGGAGGGTAAAGTGGTTAGCGCGAACCCGATCCGACCGGCGGAGGAGGCGTCGGCCTTGCCGGGCACTCGTCACGGCTCAGCCGCCGCTGAAGGATCCCCACCGCTCTGCAGCGAATGCCCCCGCTTTTAAACCTCGCGCCTACCTCAGGCCGAGCGCCCTCGTCAGCTCCACCGCCACGCGCTGGCCCTCCGGGCTCAGGAGCGCCCCCACTCTCGTCGGCGTCTCGATCACCTTCACGAGGCCCATCCCCTCCATCTCCTTCAGCACCGACAGGACCTGCCGGGTGTTAGCGCCCACGCGCTCGGCGAGCACCGTGACCGGCGCGCTGCCCCCCTCAGCGCCCAGGAGCAGGAGCAGCTCAACCGCCATCGCGCTCAACCGCTCCATCGGGGTCGGGGGCGGGGAGAGCCTGAGCCTGAGCAGGGCATTGGCCGCCGCCGCTAAGCGGCGCGCCTCCCTCACCGCCCTGCCGAGCTCGACCGCCTCGCCGCTCACGGGCGCCCGCACGCTCACACCCCAAGCCGGGGGTGCGCGGCAGCGCCTATAAATCTGCCGTGCCCGCGACTGTGACTCCTACCGGAAGTCGGCGAATGCTTACAGGCTGAAAGCCTCCTTTTTCAGCTCGGAAGCCTGCGGAAAGCTGTTTTTCTCGAGCTTCCTCTGCAGGTAGGAGCCCAGGAGGAGGGGGATTAGGGGCGCCCTCCCCTTCGAGTTCGCCTCCTTCGCGATCCTCTCGGCCAGGAGGACGGCATGCTTTAATTCTTCCCGCTCGTCTTGCACGATAGTTGGGGAGGTAAACTCCTCCATAAGTTTTTTACGCTTAAGCTCCCCGTTGAAGAACGTTCAGCTCAGCCGCCCTCCTCTCCAGCAGCGACGCGACCTTGTGCCCGAGATCCGTGAGGTAGACCACGCTGCTCCTCCCCAGCTTCACCTCGCCGACGAGACCCATGCTCTTCAGCTTCTCAATCCGCGCCCTCAGCCTGCCGGGGTCCGCCTCCACCCCGTGGAGGTGGGAGAGCGTTAGAGCTTCGAACCTCACCCAGAGCAGCGCCAGTAGCACCGCCGCGTCCTTCCAATCGAGCTCGAAGCGCCGCCCCTCAACCTCAATGATCATAGAGGAATTTCCTTCCGGCCAGCGCTCTTCAAGGTTTCGCAGAGCCGCGCGCCAATAGCCCATACGCCCCCCTTCCCCGCGCTATTAATATGGATGATGGCTGCCGGAAAGCGAACGCTCGCGTAGCTCCCGCGAGTTTTCCGGCACACGCGAGCGACAGAAAAATAAGGAGGTTCCGCGCTGCCCGCTCGTGGAGAGGTGGGCTCTCGCGGTCCTAGCGGCGCTTGTTCCGCTGGCGGCCGCCCTGCTGCTAGCTCAACCG